>NZ_QGSZ01000202.1 GCF_003857055.1 Micromonospora inaquosa
CCACCCGGCTCATCACGCCCGCACCGTCCTCGCGGACGTCGGTCAACAGCAGGCCGCCGCCAGCGGTCGGTTGCAGAGCCCCCGGATGCCGCCACCGTTGCTCGCCCGTCGCGCCGTCAAAGGCGGTGGTCTGGAACACCCGGTTCGGTTCGTTGGCCGCCGTGGCCAACACCAACCCCCATTCGACCCGGACGTCGAGGTAGTCGCCGATGCGGGCCAGCGGCGCCTGCCACCGCCGCCGCACACCAGCGCCGGGCGGTGACGGTTGGGCGTACGCGGTCAGGTACCGGTCACCGTCGGGTGTCGGCGGGTCGACCACGAAGACGCCGTCCGCGGCCAGGTAGGCGGTGGCCAGCCGGGACGCCGGCACCACGCTCACCGTTCGCTGCGCCGGCGGCGTGGCGCCGGCCAACAGCACCAGGCTGAGCAGCAGCACCGCGGCGCCGCCCAGCGGGCGACCGGTGGCGCGCGGGCCACGAACCGGGGGCGTCGACGCCGGCTCGTCCCGAATCTCACCCAGCTCGATGATCGACAACGATCGTCCTTCCGTCACCAGGCGTGGCTGGCCGACGGGTCACCGTCCGGCAAACCGGCCGTCTGCGCACCGGGCCGGCAAAAGCGACGGAACCCCGCCTGTACGATGGCGCGTCGTGGCTGTGCCGGTGGTAGACCCTTCGCTGATTCCCCTGACCGACGCCGATCCGGCAGAGGTCGCGCCGACGCGGCGACCTCGACGCCGTCCGGCCCGAACAGACCTGTTGGCCCTCGGAGCCTATGTGCTGCTGGGCATCTTCGTCTGCCTCAACTACTGGGGCGACGTCAACGGCCGGGTCTCCTCGCACCTGCCCACCGACCACAGCTGGTTCGAATGGCTGTTCACACACGGCGCGTACTCGGTGCGGCACCTGGAGAACCCGCTGTTCACGGCGCGGCAGAACGCCCCGGACGGGGTGAACATGATGGCCAACACCTCGCTGCTCGGAGTGACCCTGCCGCTGGCCCCGCTGACCATGCTGCTCGGCCCCCAGGTGATGTACGCGCTCTATCTCGGTGCGGCGCTGGCGGCCACCGCCGGCACCGGGTACTGGATGCTCTCCCGCCACCTGGTGCGCTCCCGGGCGGCGGCGTTCGTCGGCGGCGCGTTCCTCGGCTTCGCGCCGGGCATCATCCACCACGCCAACGGCCAACCCAACTTCGTGTCCAACTTCCTGCTCCCGCTGATCGTGGTGCGGGTGCTGACCCTGGCCGAGCCGGGCCGGTGGCGGCGCAACGGGCTCGTGCTCGGTGCGCTGGTGGCGTACCAGATCTTCATCAACGAGGAGATGTTGCTGCTCACCGCGCTGGCCTGCCTGGTCGTCGTGCTGGCGTACGCCGTGCAGCGGCCGCGGGCCACCCGGGCCGCCGCCGGCACGTTCCTGGCCGGGCTCGGCGTCGCCGGCGGGCTGGCCCTGGTCCTCACCGCGTACCCGATCTGGTTCCAGTTCAACGGCCCGCAGTCCTACCGGGGCCTGCAGGGCGGCGTGTTCCACAACTGGGGTGAGGACCTGGTCGCCTTCGTCACCTTCGCCCGGGACACCTGGGCCGGTGACCCGGCCGTCGAGAAGACGATCGGCCTGACCGAGCAGAACACCTGGTTCGGCTGGCCGCTGGTGCTGCTCTCACTGGTGGCTCTGGTGCTGCTCGTACGCCGGTCGTTGGCCGCGCGGATCGTCGCGGTGCTCATCGTGGTGTTCAGCGTGGCCGCGATCGGGCCGTGGGTGCGCTTCAACGGCGTGGAGACCGCTGTGCGTGGCCCGTGGTCGTACGTGTCGGACGACCTGCCACTGGTCGAGATGATGATGCCGACCCGGTTGACGCTGGTCGTCGCCGCCGCGGTGGGCGTACTGCTCGCGTTGACCTGGGACGCCGCGTACCGCCAGGGACGTCCGGCGGCCGACCGGCCCCGGGTGCCGGCCCAGCGCACGGGCGAGGCGGCGCCAGCGACGTCCGACGACGAGCCGGCCGCGCCGATCGCGGCGCTCCGTCGATGGGTGCGCCCAGTGGGGTACGTGGCTGTCGCCCTCGCCGTGCTGCCGCTCTTCCCCCGACCGCTGCCCGCCCAGCAGATCGACCCGCCGCCGCACTTCATCACCGCGGGCGGCTGGCGGCCGTACGTGCCGGCGGGTCGGACCCTGGTGCCCGTGCCGATCCCGAGCAACGTGCACGGCCTGCCGACGCTGCGTTGGAGCGCGCTGACCGGGCAGGAGTTCCCCATCCCCGGCGGCTACTTCATCGGCCCGAATGAGCTGGGTGAGGGGGTCTTCGGTGCGCCGAACCGACCGACCAGCTCCCTGATCTACTCCACGATGGACAAGGACGTCGTCCCGGCGCTGACCGACGAGAACCGCCGCCAGGCCGTGGAGGATCTGCGGTTCTGGCGGGCGTCGGTGGTGGTCCTCGGGGCCCACCCGCGCGAGGCGGTGCTCCGCGACTTGGTCACCGGCCTGATCGGGCCGCCGCAGCGGGTCGACGACGTCTGGGTCTGGGACGTCCGAGCGTTGGTGGGTTAGACGAGGTCCCGCACATCCCACACCCACCCGCCATCGACAGGTCGACCGGGGCCGAGCAGGTCGTCGATGGTGCGGCGGACCGGGTCCCCGTGCTCCAGTTGGCCGAGGACGACCACCGCCGCCCGCCAGTGCCGCAGGTCCGCCGTGGCCTGTCGACGGTCGGCGTCGGTGAGCGGCGGCACCTCGCCGGTCTCGGCCACCCGGCGTAGCAGCACCGACGTGGGCCGGTCCGGCGCGCCCCAGCGGGCCGCCGGGTCGTCCGGGCCGCTGGGGCCGATGAAGTAGCCACCCGGCGAGGGGAACGCCAGACCGGTACGGGCGGACCAGAGCATCACCGGGCTGCGCCCGGCACCGGTGACCGGTGGCACCGCGACCACCGTCCGACCGGGTGGCACCAGCGGACGCCAGTCGCCGTCGGCGACGAACGCCGGCACCGGCGCGACCGGCACCACCCGGATCGGCGTCGGCACCAGGGGCAGCAACGCGGCGGCCACCGCGCCGGCCCACAACAGCCGTACCGGCAGCCCTGATGCGCTCGCCCGGCGCGCGGCCCGGACCCGGTCCAGGGAGAGCGCCACCAGCACACCCAGCACCGGTACGCACACCAGCGCGAACCGGGCCGGCACCGCCAGGTCGAGCAGCGGCAGCTTCGCGACCAGCCGGTACGGCCCAGGAATGCCGGTGGCGTTGCCGTTGACCCGCACCTCCGTCCCGAGCGAGAGCAGGGCAAAGGCCACTCCGCAGCCGGCCAACGCCCGGACCAGCGCGCGTCGCCACAGCCAGATCACGATCACCACGGCGAGCACCAGCAGACCCGGACCGAAGAACGAGTTCTCCTCGGTCGGGTTCGGCGAGAGCAGCCCCGGCAGCCAGTCGTCGCCCAGCACGGTCTGCCGGGCCGACGCCGTGAACGAGGCGACGTCCAACTGGAAGCCCTGCGTGGCGAACGCCATACCGGTGTAGTGCTGCGGGCCGTAGAACTGGAACCACAGCGGGTACGCCAGCGGCACCGCCGCCACGCCGGCCGCCACCGCGAGCCGGCCGAAGAGCGCCGGCGCGAGCCGCCGGGCGGCAACCCGGTCGGCGAGCGCGTAAGCCAGCGCGAAGACCCCGGCCGCGAGCACCAGGAAGACCAGCGCTTCCTCGCCGATGAAGACCTGCCAGACGAGCAGCAACCCGAGGCCCACGCCGGGCCGCCACACGTCGGGCCGCCACCCGTCGTGCCGTACGCCGCCCGAGGCCGGCCGGAACACCAGGGCGAGGATCGCGGGCACCAGGAACTGCGCGGCGATGTGCAGGTGTGCGCCGGCCTGAGCGATCATCCCCGGGGCGAAGCCACAGATCAGCCCACCCACGGCGGCAGCGGCCCGGGTGCTGACCAGCCGGCGGCGCAGCAGCACGTACCAGGCGACGGCGGTCCCGGCGAGGCAGCAGACCACCGCCACGCAGAACGCCACCTGCGAGCCGAAGAGCAGAGTGACCGGGGTCAGCGGGACACCCAGGCCGAGCACCGAGGTGTTCGCCATCAGGTTGACCCCGTCCGGCGCGTTCAACCCCGTGCTGAAGAGCGGGTTCTCGCCCTCGGCCACCGCATGGGCCGCGTGGGCCAACATCCACTCGAAGAGGATCTGGTCACCCGCCTGGTGGAACAACCGCCACGGGCTACCCCACTGCCCGCTGGTCACCACCACGGCGAGGCCCAGATAGCCGGCCACCACCAGCACGTCCCGCAACCAGGCCGGACGGGACGCCCCGACCGTCGCCGGCGACGAGGTGTTCGGGGACGTCGTCCCGGCGGACATCAGACCGAGCGGTCGCTGAGCGCCCGGACGTCCCAGACCCAGACATCCAACTCCTGGCGGCCCGGGCCGACCAGTTCCTCGACCGTGCGTCGCAGCGGCTCGACGTTCTGCTGCCGCACCGGCAGCACCAGGATCGCCGCCCGCCAGTGCCGCAACTCGTCGGTGAAGCGCCGACGCTGCCGGTCGTCGAGCCTGGGCGTCCGCCCGGTGGTCGCCACCTCCTCCAGCATCTGACCCACCCCGCTGGGACGACCGCCGAAGCGGCCCGCGTCACCGGTGTTGCCGTTGCGGGGCGCGAGGAAGTAACCGCCGGGGATCTTGAAGTCGAGGTTGGTGGCGGCCGCCCAACGCATGCCGTGCGTGTTGCCCATGCTGGGCACCGGGATCGGCACCAGCGTCTGGTCCGGCCCGACGTACGCCCGCCAGCGGTCCGCGGTGATGAAGTCCGGCACCGGCGGCCGGGAGACCATCCGCAGCGGCATCGGTGCGATCGGCAGCAGCGCGAAGGCCAGGCCCGCGGCGGTGAGCACGCGGACGGTACGGCGGTCGGCCGGACGCAGCGCCCAGGCCCGCTCGATGGCGAGCGCGAGCAGCAGACCGATCACCACGCTGGTGATCAGCCCGAACCGGGTCGGCACCACCGCGTCGAGCAGCGGCAGGTGGACCAACCACTGCCACGGCCCGGTGACCAGCTCCCGGTCCCACCAGGAGACCCGCTCGCCGAGGGAGAGCACGGCGAAGACCAGGCCGGTCGCCGCGAGCGCCCGGACGATCAGCTCCCGACGTAGCCAGACCACGATGCCGATGGCGAGCATCGACAGGCTCCAGCCGAAGAAGGCGTTCTCCTCCGAGTAGTTCGGCGCCAGGTTGATGTTGGCTCGCTGGTTGCCGCCGAGGGTGGGCGAGCCGGGGGCGAAGAAGGCAGCGATGTCGTTGCCGTAGTCCTGCACCGCGTCGCTGAGCCCGTGGTAGGCCATCGGCCCGGCGAACTGCACATAGAGGGGGTACGCCAACGCCGCCCCGGCCAGCAGCGCGCAGGTCAGCACGCCAACGCCCAGGGGCCGCCACGCCGCCCGCCACCGGGCCGGCTCCTGGGCGAGCACCGCCAGCAGGAAGACGCCGCAGGCCAGTGCCGTGAAGAGCAGGATCTCCTCGTTGATGAACGCCTGGGCGGTGACCAACAGGGCGAGCAGTGCCCCATCCCGAATCGGCTTGGAGGAGCGGGTGAGCACCAGCACCCGCCACACGATGAACGGCAGCAGGAACTGGCTGATGATGTTCGGATGCCAGCTGGCGTGCGAGACCATCGCGGGCGAGAACCCGCAGAACCAGCCGCCGACCGCCGCCGCGAGCGGGGTACGCACCAGGTGGCGGGAGAGCATGAGGTACCAGGCCATGGCGGTGCCGGCGAGGCCGAGCGTGACCAGCACCACGAAGGACACCGCCGGCCCGAAGAGCAGCGTCACCGGGACCATCGGAATGCCCAGCGCCAGCACGGCCGTGTTGGCCATCAGGTTGACGCCGTCCGGGTAGTTGAACTGCTCGGTGTAGAACGGGTACTCGCCGTGCACCACCACTCGTACCGCGTGGGCGAGGAAGAACTGCACCTGGGCCGGGTCACCGGTGTAGAGCGAGGCCACCCGGCCGGACGGGTCCAGCCAGATCCGGCTGGTCACCCAGAGCGCGGCGAGCAGAAAAAGCCCGCCCACGGCCAGGTGCTGACGTCGCCGAGTCCACCGCACCCGCGTCGGCAGCGCGCCCTCCGCCGGCGTTGCGGGCTCGGCCGGTGTTGCGGGCCCTGTCGATGTTGCCGGCTCTGTCGATGTTGCGGACTCTGTCGATGTTGCGGGCTGCGCCGGCGTTGCGGGCTCTGTCGGTGCTTGGGGCTCGGCCGGTGCCGTGGTGGGGGCGGTCAGCGCGGGTGGGCCGGCGAAGCGATCGGCCGGTGTGCGGTAATTCACCAGGTCGGCGGAGTCGGCTGCCGCCTCCTTGTGCGGCGCGGGCAGGGCGCGGGACTCGGCAGGCGTCACAGTCGGCGGAGTCTACCGGAGCAACCAAAACGCCCTAAAGCCCCGGTCGTGTCCATTGTGGCGGATCCGGTGACGGCCAACTGAGGCACCGCACCGGACATCTCGTACTATGGCGCTTTCCGACAGCGACGGCGAGGCGATCGGGGGCGGGCCAGGTGACTCCAGGCCTTCGGTACGGCAGGGCCCTTCCCGTCCTGCTGAGCGCGCTGCTGGCCGGGACGGCCTGCGGTCCGGTAGCCGAGCGGAAGCCGCAGGACCTGCGGGTCGGGTACGACAGCCTCGACGGCTCGCTGACGGTGTGGCCGCCCCGAGGCGACCTCTCCGGGGACGCCGCGGCGACCTCAGCGGTCACCGCCGCCGTGCGGGGCTGGCGGTCGCCGGCCGACGACCGTGCGCACCTGCCCTCGTCCGGCATCCTCTTCTCGGGTCGCGTCGACGGCGCCCCGGTGGCGCTGGTGGCCGCCGACGTGCCCGGCGAAAGCGCCTCCTGGCTGCTGCAACTGACCCGTGAAGGCGACCGGTACGAGGTCACCCGCGCCACCGAGTACACCGACCCGGGTTACCTCGTCTACTCCGACGTGTTGCCGGTGCAGACGGCCGGCGGTCGGCGCTACCTGGTCTCGGCCCGGGTGCAGACCCTCCTCGGGCCACGGGACCGGACGTTGACCATCGCGGACGGCCTCAGCGCACCGGTCGACGTGCCGTCCTGCGCGGCAGTCACCGTGACCGCGACCCTGCGAACCACGGAGTCACTGCCCCGTGGGCGGGCCGCCGACCGGCTGCTCGACCTGGGCACCGGCACCGTCGACCCGCGCTACCCGCTGGTCCGCGACGAGTCCGGCACGGGCCGGCGGGCGCTCACCGGCCTGGACACCTGCGTGCTGGCCGGCGATCAGGGCCCGTTCGGCAGCATTCCGCGCCGGATCGGGGACCGGGACGCGCCGCGCTCGGTGCCGACATCCTGGCCGATGGCGAAGCTCACGGTGCGCTCGCTCGGCGAAGTCGCCCTCGGCGGCGGCAAGGCGGCCGAGTTGCAGCAGCTCAGCTGGGACACCGACGCCGGTGCGATGACTGCGGTGATCTACCGACCGGCCGACGGGAGCGCACCCGTCGTCTCACCCGCCGACCGGGCCACCCCGTTGCAGGCGTACCAACTGCCGGTGCCCGGTGAGCCGGTGGCGGTGCTGACCTGGCGACCCACCCGGGACAGCTCCCTGTCCGTCCCACCGGGCACTCCAATGCTGGTCGAGCGCCCCGGCCTGGCGGTCATCCCCACCCCGTCCCGCTCCCAGACCTACAGCCTCGCCAACAGCGACAAAACCCACTACCGCTCAATCTCCCCCCGCTAACCCCGGAC
>NZ_QGSZ01000230.1 GCF_003857055.1 Micromonospora inaquosa
ACACACCACCATCGCCCTCACCTGGCCCCCGACCAGCCCTGGCCGGTAGTCGACGCCCCGGGACGATCCAATCGTCCCGCCCGGCTTCGTGCCAGGACGCTTCGAGGCAGCAGGCGAAGGCGGCCGGGCAAGCACCCTCATCCCGCTGTTCCCGTACCCATCCCGCGGACGCGGACAGTCGTCAGCCGATCGGCAGTACGGCCTCCGGCGCACCTACCTCGACAACGACGTGGCGCATCGTCGACCTGCCGCCGTCGATCCCTCTCACAGGTTGGCTGGGCCATCGGTCACGCGGGCGGCCTGGGGAACAGTTGCGCCGAACGTGGCAGCTACAGCGGGACCGGACACGCACGACGGGGCATCCCACAGTGGGGTGAAGCGCCGGCGCGCCCGGAATGCCAATTATTGTGCAATCGCAGGGAGCCACGCGGGGTCGATCTAGCAGCGCGACAGCGGCAACGCGCTGCCGTCGGCCCTGGCCAGGACCGCGACCGTGCCGGCGTCGCCACAGTCAATCGCCAGTCGCGTTTTCCACGACGCCATATTCATAGTCAAACATGAGGATCACGCTCACGTCACCCGGTGGTCACCCACAGGCACGCCTGCGCAGACCGTGGTGCGGGCGGATAGGGTCAGCCTCTACACACGATGAGGCTACGAGCTTCGGGTCCGGACTGACCCTCACAGGACGCGCGAACAGGGACCCGCGGGCGTTTGCGAGTGCGCATCCATTCGTGGGTGAGATCTCAGCTGTGGGCCATTGGGTCCAACAAGGGGCTCGGTGCACCGTGCCACGAGATGGTTAGCACATCCCGTGCACGAGTCGCGGCGACGAAGAGCAGCGACCGGGCCTTGCGTTGCTCAAGCTCGTACCGCTGCGGGTCGGACCGGCGGTAGCGCTCGGTGTAGGGACGTGGGATCGCACCCTTACGCACCCCAATGATTGCCAGCCGCTGATACTCAAGACCCTTGAACCGGTGCATCGTCCCCACGTGAATCTCTCCGTCGCCGCGCGGCCCGTCTTTGGTGAGTTCGGCGCAGGTTAGGCCGCCCTGTGTCTCCAGGTACTCGATGACCTGGGCTAGCTGTTCGTGATCCGCGACAGCGACCGCGACGTGGCCCGCCGGGTCTTGACGGGCACCATCGTTGTCGGCCGAGAGTTCGTCGTGCCATCTCTGTAGCAGTGTGCCAAGGCCGGCCAGTTCATCCGGCCAGTTCTGATATCCGGTGAAGGTCGGTGTGGGGCCATGCAGGACGGACCGGTATCCGGAGAGGTTGTCGACGCCATCATCAAGGTCGTCGTAGACGGTCTTGTTGCCTTCGGCGATCCGGAGGGCGTGTTCCAGGATCTCGCGGGTGGTGCGGTAGCTGAGTGTCAACCGACGTGAGCGGCCCCGGATGTTGATGCCCAGGGCACCCAAAGAGACCTGGTGGTCATAGATCCGCTGGTGGGTGTCGCCGGCGATGAAGAGGTCATTCGAGCCTGGCTCAACCATGGCGCGCAACATCTTCCAGTGAGCGGCGCGCAGGTCCTGGGCTTCGTCGACGACGACGTGCCGGTACCGGTACGCAAAAGGCCGAGAGCCGGAGCTGTCGTCAGCCGTCGCAGGCGAGCTCCGGTACCGCTCCGCTGCGGCGGCGCGTTCGATCTCGAAGCGGGCGGCGCGTTCGGCGGCCTGGCCCCAGGTCTCGGCGCCGAGCTTGTCCAGACGAGCGGCGAACTGCTCGATAAGCTTCCAGATCTGGCTGCGTTCTGGGCGGGTGAGTGCGCGGCCACGCCCGCCCCGTCGGGCGCTGAAGTAGTCCGACCGGCTTGTCAGTGCCTGGCCGAGAATAACCTGCTCCCATTCGTCGAGGAGAAAGTCGGCCTCCCAGCGCTTTTCGTCGAGTTCGAGGAGGAGCTGCCGCATCTCGATCATGGCTGCCTGATCGCTGATGCGCTTGCGCCGGTTGCGCTGGTCGGTGTTCTCACCGATGACGCGGGCGGCAAGCTGGTCGATGTGCATGACGTCAACCCTGGCCAGCAGCTCCGGTTCGCTTATCAGGGAGGTAAGGCGGAGCCGCAGGTCGGCGGCGAGGTTGGCGGTGAAGGTTGTGAGCAGGATCTGCACGCCGTCGTCGGTCAGCTGCTCGACGAGATACTTGACCCGGTGCAGCGCGACGACGGTCTTGCCGGTGCCCGGACCGCCAGAGACGCGGGCCGGGCCGGTGTATTCACGCCGCGCGGTTTTGGCCTGGGTCGGGTGCAGGTAGTGCTTCCAGCTGCGGAAACTGCCCTCGTCTAGGGCAGCCTGCACGTCGTCGTCGATCGACGAGACATTCGTTCGGCTGACCGCGGTGGAGATGTCGGCGAGGTCCGGGGCAGTCGACAGTTTTACCGGGCGGGTCACCTCTTCGAGCACTGAATCGATGCTCATCCCTGCCGCGAGTCCGTAAAGCACGTCCTTGGACAGCAGCGGTGCACCCGAGACGAGCCGGTCGAGTTCCTCATCAGTCGTGACAGCCAACGCCAAGTCGATGAGCTGCTCGGCAACGCCGAGGTCGCGGAGTTGGTCGGCCGTGTAGGCGCCGAGTAGGGGCGGCCGGTCTGGAACCTGATCGGGCTCTCGAATGGGAGCCGGCGTTGGAGCTACATCATCGGGCTCGGCCGGGGTGAGCGTGATCCCGGCACGCTGCAGGGAGCTGTCGCCCATCACGGCGAGGTCGACGAACTCCAGCTCTCCGGTGACGCGGTTGACCGCGACCTGGAGTTCGTCGTAGACGTCCTTGCGATGCCGGACCGCGATGATCAGCCAGTGCTGGCGGCCACGCTCGTCGGTCTCGACCGGAATGAGCAGTGCCCGATACGACTGGTTGATCTTGGCGCGGTGGATGCGGGAGTCGCCCTTGAGCTTCTTCAGATCCAGGCCGGGCTGATCTGGGTTCTTCCGAAACCGGTGGCAGAAGTCGTAGAACAGTCCCTTGACCGTCCGGTCGAGCTTGTAGAGCTCTTCCTCGGCCTTATAGTGCAGGCTGAGTCGCGCGGTCATGACTCGGAGTCTTCCATGTCGGGCAGCAGGTCTTCGAGTTCGTCGAGGTGTTGGAGCCACTCGGCCGCGGTTCGCATCGTCCAGCCTTCCTCGGCGTATGCCTCGTTCCGGTGCCGTGCGTCGGTGTCATCACCGTGCAGGGCCACTACTGCGATCTTGAAGTTTGGCAGGAGCCAGGCGAAGTCGACCTGCCAGCGGCCGGCGCCGAGTTCGTAGCCGAACACGGGTGCGCGTTTGCCCCGGTCGGCCAGCCTGCGGGCGAGAACACCGAGATCACCGCCGTGTTCCGGCTCATCGTCGAGGATCTCCAGGATCTCGTCGTCCCACTGCTGGTCCCGCGGTCCGGACGTCGCCGCAGCGGGTTTGTCGACGCTGACCGTCGGCTTAGGCGGCGGGCCGATCAGCGAGTCGAGTTCACCGACGCCGCCGCAGACGAGGAGGGTGTCAAGGTCGAGTTCGGCGGCGGTGCTGTAGGCGACTTGGACTCCGTCACCGCCGGCGTACGCGAGGAACTGGGTGAGGTTCGTCCAGTAGAGCCACGAGCGCCAGCGCCGCCAGTGGCCATCGCCGGTGAGTGCGTCGTCACGGTCGTCGAGAGCCGCGAGCGCCGTCCAGCGCGGGTAGTCCGGATCCTTAGCGTCGAGGGTGACGATGATCGGCAGCCCGCACAGATCGTGCGCCCGGAAAGCGTGCAGCGTGGCGTCCGGGTCCCCGGCAGACGGGGGTTGTTCGGGTTGACCAGCAGTGAGCCCGTTGAGTTCGGCACGGAGCGTCCGGGCCAGTTCCCGGCGATCGGTCGTCGCCGTTAGTAGAGCGGTTCCTGGCTCGGCCAGCAGTCCGGTCACCATGGCGCCCGCCGCTGACGCCCACCGCTGCTCGTCGGGGTCTCGCAGGTAGGCGATCAGAGAGCTCACCGGGTTGGTGTAGATCATGCCGGTCAGTTGGGCCCGGTTGCCGTCAAACTCCTCGTAAGCGTCTTTGGCCTGTTCCTGCGCCGTTCCTGAGTACGGCGGCCAGACCGGCCGGGTGGAGGTCGGCCGCTGCTCGAACAGCTCGATGTCGGACCAGGTGACCTGGAAGACACGGTGGCCCTCGGCGCGTAGGACGGTCCGCTGCCGGGCGTCCGACGCGATGCGGTTGTGCTCAGCGGTGGCGTGGAACCGGAAGCCCTCTAGGTAGACGGTGACACTCTGGCTGGGACCGTCTACTCGATTGAAGGTGAAGTCGGTCCTGGTCCGGCGCAGCTGCTGCTGGGCAGTCATCCGCCAGTGGACTAGGTCGGTGCCGCGGGCAAAGCGCAGGTGCCCGCTGGCGTGGCCGTCCTCGTCGAGCGATACGTCGTTGGTAACCGACACCCAGCCGCGCAGCAGGTCGAGGAAGCGCTGCTCGAGGTCGGATTCGAGCTGGCCGTCCAGTCCGATCTTCCGGGTGTTGGCGACAGGTTCGGTCTTCCACCCGTCGTCATCGAAGAGCAGCGAGCTGATCATCCGGAGCGCGGTGTTGCGGGAGACAAGGTCCTGCTGCGGTTCGGGGGTATACCGGTGCAGGCAGCGATGGCAGGCCCGGCGCTGCTCGTCCTTGCACTTGCAGTCGAGCAGCGCGGTGTGTGCCTTCAAGAGCACCTTCTGGAAGTCTTCGGCCTTCGTGAGCCGGTCCAGGTAGCCGGTGCCTCCCGGAAGCCGGTCGTAGAGAACCAGGAACCAGCGGCGTTCCCCGCTCGCCGGGTCCGGCATGGAGGCGACGGTGGTGTCCAGGTGCTGCGGGTCGCCGCCGAAGTGCAGGTCTACGCCCATCCGCAGCGCGGCCCGGAAGGAGTGCACCCGGGTGTCGACGTCGGCAGCCGCAGCCGGAAGGAGGATGCGTAGCGCCTCTGTCCGCAACTGGTGGGCGAGCAGGACCTTCTCCTGCGTGATGTTGTCCGGCTTGCCCCGGCGCAGCGGGCACCATGGGCGGTGATTCTTCAGCTGCGGGTCACGTGCCTGGGAGGAGGTGAGAGCGTCCGATTCGAGATTGAAGATCGGCTGGCCGTCCGCGCTCGTTGCCCCACATCCGGTGCAGACGTGGAATGGATTAATCCGTACGGTGTGGCCGGCGAAGTCGTCCCGCGGCGGCGCGTCGTAACGGGCCGGCCCGACGTTGATGCGCCGGATCATCGCGCGCCGGCAGTAGTCGACGCCGAACGTCTGGTGCGCGTGCCGCCACGAACCGGGGGCGATCTCGTCGTCGGGAAAGTCGACCGCGTCAACGACGGTGTAGAAGCGACGGTCGCGCTCGTCCTTGTCGTCCCGGATCCGGGCGTCTTCCCGCAGGTCACGTGAAGTCACGGTCGACGGCTCGACGACCTGGAAGAGGCAGCCGTCGTCAGCGATGTAGGTGCTGTCGCAGCGGGGGCATGCAGACCGGTCGTGCACGGCGTCTTCCGTGCGGATGTACCCGCAGCCCGGGCAGACGCGCCAATGATGCCACTCGGGCCGGCCAGACGTGATGATGTCGATGCCGGTGATTTGGTGACGGTAGCCGTTGACGTAGAAGGTGTTGCCGGGGGCGAACTCTTCCAGGGCGTATCGGCGGGGCCGCTGGTAGCTCACCTGACTCGACCTGTACCGGGGCGTCTTGCCGTCCTTCGGGCTCACACCGTCCGGCCCGTACAGCGTGGCGTTGAGGGTGGTGACCGTGTCGACCAGGGCGTAGTTGGGCAGCAGGCCCAGATCGCACAATGCACCCTGCGCCGTGGTGTTCCCGAGGTCCATCAGCCGTTTGCCGAGCGCACGCCGCTCGGCATCCAGCATCGCCTTCTCATCCGCCTCGTCAGGGTCGGAGTCGTGCAGCTCGTCGTAGGCCTCGCTGATTATCCGGATCCGGGCCCGCAACCCTTCGTCCTGGCGTCGCCACTCCCGCTCGGCTTCCTCCAGCGCCGCCCGCAGGCCATGTGACGCGTACTCGATAAGATCGTTACGTGCATCTTCGGTGACACCGCGTGGCAACAGGTCGGCGCCGTCGTCGCGGGGAAACAGCCGGAGGAAACCCGCCACGAGTTCGGCGGCCTGGGTGATGGCGACCTCGATCAGGTCGACGAGATACCCGGACGGCCCGAACAGCGCGTTCACCCGGTCCGGTAGCGCCCGCAGTACGACGCCGTCAGGGCGGGCAAGGCGTCCGGCCGCGGCCAGGTCGAGAAGGTGGGCGACGTACTGCCGGCGCAGGATTTCCACCGCGGACAGGTAACAGCCCGGCGGCACGATCATCCCGGCGATGAGTTCCTTCGGCTGATCCAGGAAGTACAGGTCACGCCGAGAGCGGTCGGCGATGGTCAGCAGGAACGCGTTGCCGGTACGCCGTCCGGCACGTCCGGTCTGTTGGGCGTAGCCGGCCGGGCGACGGGGCAGCGCGGCGAGTACCACAGCGGAGAGGTCCCCGATGTCGATGCCCATCTCCAGCGTTGGCGTGCAGGACAGGACGTTCGGGTTCTTGAACGCCACTACGCCCGTCTCGTCGGGCTTGCGGCCCTGCTTGAACGCCTGCTCGACCCGTTCCCGCTGTTGGCGGGTGAGCATGCCGGTGTGTTCGGCGGTGTTCACCTGATAGGTGCCCGCCTGCCGGTAGAGCCGGCGGTAGTAGTCCTGGGTGTAGTCACGGTCACGCTGGTGGCGCCCGAGTTCCATCGGCCGATTGCCGGCGATCAGGCGGCCGGTGCGGCACCGATAGGCCGGGCACCGCTGGCCGTGCCACTGGTCGAGCAGCGACGGATGCACCGTCTGCTCCCAGAAACAGACCGGGCAGCGTACGAAAGCCTCCCGCACCTGGCCGTCGTCCAGCAGTAGGGCTTCGATGTTGCCCGGCTGCAGGCCGTAGATGCGGGCGGAGGAATCATTCGGGGTACGAACGGACAACAGCCCAGCCGAGGCCAGCTCAGGCAGCAGCCGGTACCAGAACTCCGGGATGACCTCCCGCGACAGGCCGAGGGTGCGTCCCGCCCACCGCTCGTACCAGGACAGCCGGCCGGAGGCGACGTCGAAGTCACTGCCGTTCTTCGGCGCCGCGAGCAGGAACTTCGGCGCCGCGACCCGGTTCGGGAACGCTCGCATGCCCTGCGGACGCTGTCCCCAGATGAAGTACCGGCTCGTCCCAGCCTCGTCGATGTACTTGCTCAGCCACTTGTGCGAGACAGCGCCGCGGCTGCGAAGCCGTTCCAGAAATACCCGGACGAAACCCAGGTAGGTGGCGTCGTCGGCCTCCATGATCGGCAGGCCGTCCCGGCCCAGATCGAGGTGGATCTCCTTGACCATCGCCGTGACGGCGGCCGGATCGGCGAGGTGGATGTGCGCCGCCGCGGTGCGGGTGAGCTCCAGCGTGCGGCCGTTGCGGGAGCGGAACCCGAACTCCATCAGCGTCTCGAACGCCAGCCGCTGCCCGATCAACTGCCAGGTTGCGATATCGCCACCACGTCCACGGCCGGACAGCAGGCGGTCGACACCGAGCAGGCCATGCAGATCCGGAGGTACGACCGCAGCGAGGGTCTGCGGATCGGTCGTCGCCGACACCACGTCGGCGATCAGGTCGTTCAGAGCGGTGGCGGATTCCTGGCGCAGGTGCGCGGCGAGCAACGCCCGCAGCGAGAAGGTGTACGACCGGTTCGCCACGAAACCGGCCCGGTGCGCCGCGTCCTGGACCGAGTCGTTGAACATGAGGGTCTTGTCCTCGAACGCCTCCTTGTCCAGCTCACCAGCGGTGAACAGCTGCGTGATGGCCGCCGCGGCCAGAGCGGCCGCACCGGTGCCGAGGAAGCGGATGGCGTTGCGCTCACCGCACGCCGGGCACCAGTCCTCCGCCGCGGCCGTGTTGGCCGTCGAGCCAAGGTTGACCAGCAAAAAGGTCGAATCCCGCGCGGTCAGTGCGGGCTGCCCGTCCTCGTTGTAGTCGGAGCCCGGGTCCGGCAGCCGCAGCCGCTGCCGGACGGCGTCCAGCACCATCAGCGTCCCACCAGGGCCCTGTGACGCCAACGGTGCTCCGACACGCTGGCCGGCGTCGCGCATCGTGTTGCGGCCGGCGCCCTCGGCGGCCTCCCGGTCGGTGGCCGCAATCAGGTAGCGGATCCGGACCTTGTCCTGCCCCGTCGAGGCCCGGCGGATCTTGTAGCTGTCGAACTGGACATCCCAGTCGTCGCTCTCCGGCGAGAATACCGCCCAGCCGGAGCGACCACACTCCCGGCAGTAGACCGCCGGCAGGAACAGGTTCGCGGCCTGCCCGGCGGTCGCGGTCGTCACGGGTACCGTCACGACGCCCTGATCGGTGCCGGGATCGCGGGTCCCGGCGACGTCCCACCGGAACTCCGCCTTCGGCCACGGCAACACCCCACGCAACAGCCGGGTCACCGCCCGAGCCCACTGATGCACCTCGACATGCACGAACGGCCGGAGCTCGCCGGGCGGAGACTGAGGATCACGGGCGTACGAGAGCAGCGCCACGAACCTGGCCAGCGCCGCAGCGGCCTTCTCCGGCTGCCGAGTGATCGCCGACGACCAGCTCTGCGCGCCGGCACGCCACATCAGCCGCAGCACGTCCGGGCCACTCTTTACATCGCCCTCGAGAGCGATGAGCAGCGCCTTCGTGAACAGGTGCCGCTTGAGGCGTTTCCCGAGTTCGACTTGATTTAGGTCTTCGACACCGGTCACCGCGTTCGCCAGCAGCAGTAATGCATCATTGCCGGTGGTGGGGTCCGGCAGAGCGAGCAGCTCGTCAGGCGTCGGGGTCGGCAGGGGCTCGATGTCGTGAAGAGGGATGAACTCGTCGATGGCGAGCCGGTCCTCACCGAGGATCGCCTCGGAGGTGAACTCCGTGCCGAACACCGCGGTCGCGACCTTCAAGAGATTCTCAGTACCATGCTCGTCTGAAGCCGAGGCGAGCGTCGCCGAAGTGGCCACCGGGCAGATCCGGCCGAGCGGTTTCCCCTCCTCACCCGCGCCCACAACGGACGCGAGCCGGCGCAGCAGCATCGCGACGTCGGTACCCTGCGCGCCGTCGTAGGTATGAAACTCGTCAACCACCACGTACCGGAGGTCCGCGTCCTGCCACAGTGGCGCATCGTCGACTCGTTGAAGGAGCAGATCGAGCATCTTGTAGTTGGTGATCAGGATGTCCGGCGGGGTCAGCTGGATGTCCTGCCTGCGGGTGTAGACCCGCTCGTACTGGATCGCGGCCCGGTCACCGATGTAGAGACCGGCCGTCAGGGCGCCCAGCTCGTCGCGGTGCCCGAGAAGCAGCTCGTTGATCCGCTGCGCCTGGTCGGTAGCGAGCGCGTTCATCGGGTACAGCAGCAAAGCCTTCATCCCGGACCGCCCGGCCGCCCGCTCCCGGCGACAGTGATCGAGGATCGGGTAGAGGAACGACTCCGTCTTACCGGAGCCTGTGCCCGTAGTGACAAGCGTCGGCTCCGGCACGTGACCATTCGCCGAGCTCAACCGGGCAAAAGCCCGAGCCTGATGGGCGTACGGCGTCCAGCCCTCTCGCCGCCACTCCAGATGCTGCTCCCAACCCGCCGCCGCCGTGGTGAACGGAGTCCTGATCCGCAAGAACGGCCCACGGAACATCCCCGACGTCTCGTTGCCGAGGAATCGGTGCAGCGCCTCCCGGGCACCCTCGTCGGCCAACGCGTAGGTGGTTGACAGGTACTGCAGCAGGCTCTCCTTCAGCCCGCGAGCCTCCAGGGTCGGCCTCACTGCTTCGCCGCCTTCCGCGCGACCGGATCCCACTCGCCGCGAGCGATCGCCGCATCCAATCGAGCCTGGAACACCGCGTGCGCTGCTGTCATCTCAGCCACCCGGTCCGCCTTGTAGAACGGCGGCGTGAAGCCCTCCGGAGGCGCCACGGTCTTTGGCTCGGACTTGTCGTTTCGGTACGCCTCGAACTGCGGCCAGGTCACCTTGGTCTGACGCTGACCGAAAGTTCGAGCATTACTGGCGAGCTTCCACCCATTAGCGTCGAACCAGGTCACCGCCTCGTACTTCTGCATCACGGGAAAACGGCCCCGGTAGGCGGCGACCAGCGCACTAGCGCTCATACCTAGCCATACGGCAATAAGAGCATCTATCTCAACCAATGCAGATCGCCGGGCTCGCTCACTTCGCAGCGGCGTGTCGAGTTGCCATTCGGGTCCTACATCGGCCAACGGCGGCAGGCCCGGCCAAGCGCAGGCCCAAGTTTCAGTCGTGCGCCAGCCCTGCTCGAATAGTTCAGCCCAGAGGCTCGAGTAGGCCGAAGTGAGGCAGTTGAGACGCAGGGTTCGCAGGAGGAGCGCTGAAGTGAGTGGGTGTTCCGCCGACGGAGCCGGGAGCCCGCCTGCGCGGCCAACATCGAGATGGTTCGTGCCTGTAGCGCGCAGGAAGTAGTCGACAGGAATAGAAGACCACATGCCTGCTAGCAACGCTGTGGTCCGATTGTCCGAAACCCAAGCACTGCGCACGGTGTGCGTATGTGCCGCGCCTGGAGGAACGATGGCATTGTATAGACCGCGCTCGGTGTTGGAAAAGATCACCTCACGCCACGCCACTCGGAAGAAGTCGGTATAAGATCGACGAGACTTCTGTGTCAGAATGGCGTCAACCTTAGCCGGATCGACGTCAGATTCAGGAACGCCTTCGACCTCGGCAACCAGTGATCGCGCGTCATCTACCGCCTGTTCATCCATACGGAGTCGCGCAAGTTCGACGTGATCGATCCATCGATCGTGAGCTTTTACGTACTCTTCCTCATAGGCCGGAATTCGCACGTAAGCAGAATCGGGAATGTAATCCGCCTGGAGCTGCACGAGATTAACGCCATAAGGGTCGTTACTGTTTGCATCATGACGCTTGAACGTCGGCGTAGCAAGGCCTAGTTGAACACCTTTGAGGATAACCTCGTTCCACGTTTTCGGTCGGTACTCCCACCCAGTGCTCAAGTCTTTTCGATTGTGGTCGATTAATTTGGCCTTTCTCTCGTCGGAGGTATCGAGGCCGCGCGAGATTTGAGGTTTGAGGGATCCGAGTCGGAGCGGATAGTTGGCGATAGCCTCGATTGCTGCGGCCTCTGCGGTGCTTACAGGGAACAGCAGGCGTGCCTGGCTGAGCGGGAGGTTCTCCTCATCGAGGAATCTTCGCCAGGCCACGAGGACATCTTCATTCACAGTAACGACCCGACTCCGGTGGGGTCGCTCATCGAACTCACGATTCCTAAAGCGGATGCCCGGAACCTCCCCGGAACCGTCGTGGTCGCCGGAGAGCCGCAGGGCGTCGGCCGACACCAACCACGAGAGATGATCGAACTCGATCGGTTTGGTGTGTCCGTAGATGTGGACGCCGAAGTGAGCGGTATGGCCAACCGGCTCAGGAAAGAAGCGCTGACCGGCGTTGACAAAGTCGCCGTGGATGCGGAGCCGGTGATACGCGGCGGCTCGCAGTGGCCCTTCCTTCTCGCCGGCAAAATGGGTGTCCGGGTGCAGCATGCCAGCGGTCCCTCGGCGCGACATGTGCGCCCAGATCTGGCACATGAAGGCACGGTAGAGATCCGGTTGGGTACCAGCCAGCAGCGGATACATCTGGGGTGCCCCGAGAAGCGCCACCGCCGCGCTGTTGTTGGTCAGTTCGTCAAGGACGAATGCCTTGATGTGCGGTTTCGTGAGTAGATCGCGGCGACGGCGTTCCTTGTCGGACTCGGATGGCCGGTCGGCGAGTTCGAACCAGGGCTCGTACTCGGCCATCACAGCGTCGAAGTCCCAGCGGGGCCGAACCCAGGGCGGGTTGCCGACCTGGAGGTCGAAGCCGCCTCGTTCGGCGAAGATGAGTGCGAACTCCAGCTCCCAGTGCAGGAAGCCCTGCCGGTCGGCGATGTCGCGGACGACCCGCAGCCACGGGAACCGGTCTTCCGGCGGCTTGGTGTCCATGTTCAAGAATCCGGACAGGGACTTCTCGAAATCCTTCAGCTTGTCGAGCGTGTCGTACGCGTCGAGGAAACTGTTCTGTGGGACGTCGGCGGTGCCGAGGACTGCTTCGAGGAAGTCGAGCCAGTCGTCGAGGTTCTTCAGGGGGATGACTCGGCGCAGTGCAGGTGCCGAGGCCTTCGGGGCCTTCGCGGGCTTCTTCTGGGGGTGCTGCGTTACGGGTGCTGGCTCGGGCTCCAGACCCCAATCAAGTTCGTCGAGGGTCGTCTGATCGCCGTCCATGGGGAAGAGCGTCATCGGCCGCGAGATCATACGCCGGGCAGCTGGCGCCGAGGGCGCAACCGCAGTGGATGTCGCCTGCTGCGGCAGTTCGGCTGGTGGCTCGGTGCCGGGAACCGTGGTGTCGATCAGGCTGGCCAGGCTGTCGCGGGTGATACTGCCGCTGAACTCGTACTCCTCGTCGGTGCCGTCGAGCAGCCCGGCCTGGTCGGACGGCCAGAACCAGAGGGCACACCAGGCGTCCATGACCAGCTTCAGCCGCCAGTACGGGGTGTCGACTGCCTCGAAAAGGTCCCGGAGCACGTCCTCCTTGGGTGTTGATCGCTCTTGCTGGTGCAGGAAGCCGTACTCGGGTTCGTCCGTCCCGGCTCCCCAGACCGGGATTCGCCGGGCGATGTTCTGCTCGGACATGTCCATCCGCTTGACGACCGCGGCCCAGAGGAACTCGACTCGCCGGGCGGCGTCGCGGAGCCGGGTGAACTGGGATGGCTTCTCCTGCTGTGGCTGCTGGGCGCGGCCGACCAGTTTCGGGGTGCCGTCCGCTTTGAGATGTGAGGTGTTCCGCGTCGGCCGCTGGAGGATGCCCTTCTTCCAGTCCGCGAGCTTCTTGTTCTGGTCGGTAGAAAGCTGTTTTGCCTCGGTGTTGCCGGCGACAGCGGCCCAGCCCGGCGTGGGCAGGAGAAACTGGTGCACAGCGTCGGCCGGCAGCGGCTGAGGGTTGCCGTACTCATCGCGCATCGGAAGCGGAGTCGGGGCCAGGGTTCCCTTGGCTTTGAGCCACTCCTTGGCGGTGGAGCAGACGTCGTCGGCAGCGTAGATCGCGCGCCGGGCGCCGATGAGCGAGTTCCCGCGCCGCAGATGCAGGCCGAACCAAGGCGCGAGCATGCCCGGGTGCATGGTGTTGAGCCACAGCGAGACCTCGGCCAGCTCGACGCCGGTCGGGTTGAGGTCTACGCCGTACGCGTTGTGCAGAGCGATGTAGGCCTTGACCCGCTGTTTTTCGGTGAGCACCTGCCCGGACGGGATGGACCGTCCCAGTTCGTCCTGGCGGCGGCGCAGGTATTCCTCGGCGACCTGGTTAATCGCCTCATTGAGGAACGCGCCGGAGCCGAGCGCTGGTTCGCAGAGCCGGTACGACAGCAGCTCTGCCGCCCGGGTCTTGATCGGGTTGCCGCCAGCATTGCGTTCCTGGTCGAGCCGCTCCTTGAGCGCCAGCTCAACCGTGACCTTGGTCAGTGACTCCGGCGTGTAGTACGAGGCGGAGGTCTCCCGCTCGCGGCCAGATAGCCGGTAGACGAACGAGCCCTTTGCGTACTTCTTGACGCCGCGCAGGCCGTGCCGGGCGTCGGCCTCGTTGTAGCGGACCAGCGTCTCGTCCGGGTAGTCCTGCTGGCGGTGAGCGGGCACCAGCCACGAGCCCTCGTCTGGGTTCCCTTCGCGGGCGACCTCGCAGAGTTCCTCGTCGGCGATGATGCCGGTGTAGGACATCAGGCCCTCGTAGACGGCGCCGAGCTGGTTGATGCCGAGGTTACGGTAGGAGACGAAACCGCCGCGCTCGCCCTTTTTGCCCTGCTTCAAGGTGAGCAGGCGCAGCACCTGGTGCAGGGCGGCGTTCCGGGGCCGTAGGTCGAGCCAGCGCGGATCTTCGTCCTCGTCGCTACGCGGGTCGAGGGTGCGGGTGCCGATCAGCCGGATGGCGCCCGGTTCGAGCAGGGTGCTGCGTAGCGCTTCGAACCGCAGTCCGTGATCCTGGCTGCGGCGTTCGGCCTTCTCCTTGCGGGTCGCCTCGTCATCGCCGGGGAGGTCGTCGTCGGGTTCGGTGCCGTACTGCCGGTGACCGAAGTTGACCTTGTTGAACAACAGATCGAGGGACGCGTACAGATGGAAGCCGTTTCTCGACTCCTCCTCGACGAGCTCTTCGTCGAGGGCGCACAGCTCCCGCAGCCGGGCCATCGAGTAGCCGCTCTCGTAGCTGCCGTCGTCGGTCGGCAGGATGCCTAGCTCGGGCCGGGTCTCGGCGTAGAGCAGGAAGAGGACCCGGTAGAGGTATCGCAGGCACTCGCGGGTCAGCTCCCGGGCGAACGGCAGCTTCGGGCTCTCGATGTCCTCCGGGCGTACGTTGTTGCCCGGCTCCGCCATGCGGAGCAGAACCTCGTTGGCGAGGATCTCGACGGAGCGTTGCAGGCCGTGCCGCAGTTCCTTGGAGACGCCGACGGCGTTGGTGCTGGAGTTCTTCAGCAGTACGTCGATACGGCGGGTCGGATCGTTGTCGCCGGGGCGCAGCATGTCGCGGCTGAACAGGGCGGCGATGGTCGACAGTTCGCCGGTCTGGGTCCGGTCGTAGCGTTCCAACGCCGTGTCGAGGTTCGCGGCGAGATAGCGCCCCTCGGCCCAGGTGCCGCGGTCGGCGAGGATGATCACGCCGCCGTGCAGCAGCAGGACGAAACGCGGGTGGGTGCCGCCGGGACCGCCGATCTCGCTCTGGAACAGCCAGGACGCGAGCGCGGCGCCGCTCTCGTACTTTTCTGATCCGCTGACGTGCAGGGGATGCAGCAGGCGCCCGGCACCGTTCGGGTCGAGGGCCGCGTCGGCGTTGCCTGTCCAGCCGCAGTCGATCGCAATGATCTCGTCAGTGTGCAGCGCGACGGTGACGGTGTGGTCGCGGCCGGCCCGATGCAAGACGAGTTCGAGCGGTGCAGGGTCGAAGCCGAGGGCTCGCAGTACCTCCTGGTGCCACTCGGTCAGGCGTTTGCGCCACTCCGGGTTGTCGTAGGTGGCTAGACGGATCGGGCCGTCGCCGTCGGCCTCAGCCGCAGCGGCGAAGTAGCGCCGGCCGTCCTCGCCGAGGTAGCTGCCGCGCAGACCACGGATCAGCTCGCGCGGCGTACGACGGGGGTCGTTCTCGTCGCCTTCGCGTCCGGTCCATACCGCGAAGATCCCTTTCCGCAGGTCGGTGTCCAGGTCCTCGGCCAGGTAATGCGCGGAGAGGTACTCGCCCCGGTTGGTGAGTGAGTCGTAGTCGCGGCTCATCCCTGTGCTCCCTTCACCCCGTCGGCGAGCGGTTCAAGCACTGCTAAGAGGCGCAACATCGGTGCCCCGACCGATTCCAGCGATGCCACCAGCTGAATCAGGCGGTCGGCGGTGCTGTCGACCTGCCGGTGATCCGGTCGCGGCCCGGCGAACAGCGCCGCCTGCTTCCATTTGCCGACCTTGTCCCGGTAGGGCTCCAGCGTCCGCTTGATGTCGGCACGGTAACCGCCCTCGATCTCGCCGAAGTAGCGGCGCGCCTCCTCGATCGCGTCCGGCACCATCTTCGTCAGCCCGTCCAAGTCCCGCGGGACGGCGCGGGCCGGCATCCGTGGCCCGAGACCGAACTCGGCCAGCAGCTCAGGAGTTATCTCGACGGTCCTGGGGTCATTTGGCAGGCCGGTGGCCGCCATCCACTTGACGATGGTCGGCCGGCCGAGCCGGTTCGAGGCGATGCCCTGCACCAGGAAAACCGGCTCGGTCACGGCTGCAGCCAGGACCGGCGCCTCGTGCCGGCCGACCTCGACGAGCACCTTGTCGGTGAGCCAGTCCAGCACCGGATGTACGTCGGTCACGTAGGAGACCGTCGGCCACTGCGAGTCTGAACTCTCCCGCGCCGCCGTCAGCCGGGCATCGGCGAGATCCTTGGAGAAGGTTATACGCAGACGCCCGGGAGAATCCGGCCCCGGCAGGATCTGCTGCTCCTTCAGGTACGACCTGGGCAGCGACCGCAGCCGGTAGAGCAGATCAGCTGGCGGCTCGAAGGCGATGGTGCCGTTGTCGTCGCGGTACAGCGATAGCTGGTCCTCGGGGTTGGGCCGACAAATCTGCCGGAGACCCTCGTCGAAGTAGTCCGCGGTCGAGGAAAAGAGCGTCAACACCTCCGCTCTGAGGACTTCCTTGCGCTCCGGGACCGCGCCGACCTGCCCGACGAGCTTGGCGAGGAAACCGGTCCGGCCCGCTCGGGACTTCTTGATCGACTGCTCCACGGTCCGGCCAGCGACCAGATCCTTGATTAGGCGATCTTCTTCCTCTTGCGCCCGGTATAGGCCGGTCACTGCCTCTGCCGAGCCCTCGATCTTGTGGGCCTCGGCCTCGCGGGCCAGCAGCTTCTCACCGACCAGGCGGTCGTCCAGGGTGCGTGCGGCGCCGGACTCCGGATCGGTACGCCACGGCAGGTTGCTGGTGAGCACCAAGGCCCGGAATTGCGGCGAGTGCTTCTGCCCGTAGCGGTCGATGCGGCCGTTGCGCTGCTCGATTCGGATCAGTGACCACGGCAGGTCGTAGTGGATCAGGATGTGGCACTGCTGGTGGAGGTTGACGCCCTCGGAGGCGAGGTCTCCAGTGAACAGCATCCGGACTGGGGCGTCACGCAGTCCGAACGCTTCGACGATGCGCTGTTGCTCCTCATCCGAGGTCGACTCGCGGTGCATGACCTGCACAGCGCCATTGAAAGCCGTCCAGGGTTTGCGGTCGGTGACCTCGGCGGTAGCTGGAAACCCGAGCACGGCGGGAACGGTCTGGGCCAGCCAAGTGAGCGTCGGGATGCGTTCTGAGAAGATCACGACGCGGGTATCCGACCCCGGTCCGACGCCGAGTTCACGCAGCTGCGCCACCAGGGCGGTCAACTTTGACGCGTCGTCGTCCTGGATGTGCCCAGTCAGTTCCTGCAGCGTCAGGAGCGCTGTCCGCTCCGCAAGGCGCGCCTGATCGCCCGGCTTCTCGGCCAAGGACGTGGCGAGCGTCTTCAACCGCGTCCGGATTGTCGCCAGCAACGCCCGGTGCGAGGAGAGGAACGACTTGAGCAGCTGATACGGCACCAGCTGATGGGTGCTGACCGAAGGACCGCCCTCGGCCGGGATCCACCGCTCGATCAGTTCCGCGAAGACTGCAGTCTCTGCCGCGCTGGCCTGAACGTGCACTGCCGTCGACGGTCCGCGATCCGGCCAGGAACCGGTCAACGAGTCGCGCACCTCAGGCGAGGTCTTCGTCCGGCGGATGTAGAGATGCTCAAGCTGGTCGACATCGTAGTTGCTCGGATCGGCGATCGCGGCCTCGTCCAGCATGTGAATGAGCTCGGCGAACGACTCCGCTCGGCCGTTGTGCGGTGTGGCTGACGCGAGGATCAGCGCGTCGGTCTTGCGAGCGAGCAACCGGGCCAGTTCGTTGTTCTGGGTGCCCCGGTTGACCAGGTTGTGCGACTCGTCGATGACGACGGCGTCCCAGTCGGTCTGCTCCAGGTGATGGGCGTAGACGGCGCTCTTCAGCGTGTCTACCGAGATGATCGCCCGCTTGAAGTACGCGAACGGGTTACGTCCCGCCGGAATCTCACGCTGCACCCGCTGAATGCCGGTCGAGTCCAATCGGACCAGCGGGATGGCGAACCGCGTCCACATCTCCCGCTGAAACTGCTCCAGGATGTGCTGCGGCGTCACCACGAGGATCCGCTCGCCGCGACCGCGTCGGATCAGTTCGGCCAGCAAGATACCGATCTCCAGGGTCTTGCCCAGGCCCACCACGTCCGCGATCAGGATCCGAGGTTGCGGGTTCTTCATCGACAGCGCCAGCTCAGCCGGCCGCAGTTGGTGCACCTGCGGATGCATCAGGAACCCGTCTGCGAGCGCGAGCCCGTGCTCGGTCTGGGGCAGCGCAGACTTGCGGAATACCGCTTCCAGGAACAGCCGGGCCCGCCGGTGGTTCGCCGAGTCGTCTGCCACCAGCTTGGTCTCGCGCGGATCGAGGATACGGATGTCGTCGAGGCTCTGATAGAAGATCGCTTCCTCGCCGCGGACGAACGGCGACACCCCGGTGACCTCGATCATCCATCTGTCGCGCCTGGTGAACGTGCTCTTGCGTACCAGCCACTGCTCGTCACGTACGAGTACCTGCGACCCCGGCGGAAAGCCGGCCGACACCTGTCCCTCGCCGGTCACGGTCTCGGCCTCGATATTCACCCTTTGCCCCGCTCCTCGTAACGCTGTTCGAACGCCCTACACCCTGCTACAGGGTCGGTTGAGCCGCGTAGGCGGCTCGCAACTCCGCCGCCACCCGGCTGGACGCCGGCCGTCGCGATGGACGTTCCCGAGGCCGAACCGGCGGCTCAGAGGCCTCGGGCTCCGCGATCTCTGGCCCTCCCACTTCCACAGGTTCGGGATTTGCCGGCGGCACATCGAGCGGCCCGTCCGCATCCGAGCCGCCCTCGGCGCTCAGCTCGTCGAGCCTGGCTTCGATCGACGGCGACGGCACTTGGCCCTCCCGCAGACTCGGATTTCGGCCGGCGGTCCTGCCGATGAGAGCCAACCGTGCGTCGGCCGGGCTGATGGAGGCGTCCGCCAGCAGTTCGGCACAGGCGACAGCCACGTCGGAGATCGTCGGACGTTCCTCGGCCTCGAAGGCGAGCATCTTCCGCAGGAGTGGGAGCAGACGGGCGGGGGCCCCAGTGAGATCCGGTTGGATCTCAGGGTTCGTGATCTGCCAGATGATGGCCTGCCACGACGGCCCGTCGTACGGGTAGTGTCCGGCCGCCGCGTACAGAAGAACTGTGCCCAGCGCGTAGACGTCGGCCGCCGCGGTAACCCGCGGGTTCCCGCCGGCCTGCTCGGGCGGCATGCACCGCACAGAGCCGATGATCATCCCGCTGGTCGACAGGGAGTCGTGCGTCGACGACGCACCGACGAATGCCGCCAGACCGAAATCGATGATCACCGGGCCGTCTGCGCCGAGTATCACGTTCTGCGGCTTCAGGTCCCGGTGCAGGAGGCCGGCACCGTGCACCGCCTCCAGGCCCTCCGCGACGAGCGCGCCAAGGCTCGCCACCAGAGCCACGGGCAGCCCCTCGTGCTCGCGTACGTACTCCTGCAGGGTGTAACCCGGGACGTACTCCATCGCCAGCCAGGGCCGGTCCGCGTAGGGGTCCGCTTCCAGGAATCGGGCGATGCGATTCGTGCCGATCACCGTCCGGGCGACGGCGGCCTCTCGTTCGAACCGGGCGCGGGTGACCGGATCCAGCCGATCACTTCGGATGACCTTCACCGCCACAGGCGAACCCGCTGGCGAGTACGCGAGGAACACCTCACCCATACCGCCGCTGCCGAGCTTACGACTGACCGCGTATCGGCCGATGCGGGACGGGAGCTCACTCATTCGACATTCTGCGCTTTTCCGCCCACCGTGCACCCAGATCCACTCTGGCCAGTGTGCCGAAACGGCGCCCCGACCGCGAGCCGCGAGGCGCTCCGTGGCCAATCAGTGAGTTGCTGTAGCTGAAAAGCCGACGTTCACGCCTCTTCAGTCCCTTGACGTCGTCAGAGCCTCGCTCAAAGTTCGAGTGCGGAGTAGCTGAATTCTTTGCCACCGCGCTCGGCCACCCCACGCCGCCGGACGAGGGCTCTCGCCGCAACGAGACGTTTGAGTCTGTTATTTGCGTTTGGGGCGCTGATGCCCATTTTTTCAGCGACCGCCGTCGCCGTGAAAGTTCCCAGCGCCCTAGCGAGCTTGAAGGTGTCCGAGAGGACATCCGACGCCGCCAGTGGCACAAGGTCATCGCCGAGTCGCTCCAGCGCGATAAGTTCGCGGCGTTCGAAGGCGATGACGATCGTTTCGCGGGTGTCGTTGTTGAGTCCGGTCACGAGAACGCAGGCCGGGCCGTCGTCCTGGGTGGCGAGGGTGGAGTAGTACTTGCGGAGGAACTCGTCGGTGAAGCTGACGGTCATTGCCTCCACGTTGGCGAAGTTGATGACGAGGAGGCTGGCGTCAGGCGGGATGCGGTCTTCTAGGTCGTGAAGTACTTTCCTGCCGCGTTCCCTGGTTGACAGGAACGCCCGGGGTTGTCCGACGTCGTAGGTGACGGTCGTAGCGGGATCCGGTTTCACCTGACTGATTGAAACACGTTACGGGCCGTTATGGAACCCGGACGCGCAGCCAGGCCCAGGTACCGTCCACCGGTTCGGCGACCCGGCTGTAGATCGAGATGGGGTCCGAGCGGAGTTTCGCGGTGGCGACGGCGCCTCCGCTGCGAAGCATGAGTTCACCTCCCTTGCAGCCCCGGATGGCCTGCCGCCACAGATTCGGTAGTCCGTGGCCTCGCCCTTCGGCGCGTCTGACGCCGCCATTCAGTGCCAGCTCGAGAGCCGCGGGTCCTTCCAGATCCTGGTTGGTGGCGCTGGAAAGGACCTTTTGGATCCCGTCGCCGCAGTCGCAGACGGCGAACTCGAACCCCGGTGTACGGCTCAGAGTGCCGCTGTAGAGCTGGGCGGCGGTGAAGGCGCCGGTCTTGCTGTAGCCGTGCGTGGTGGCGTTGTTGAGTAGCTCGGCGAGGCTGTCGAATGCCGCTCTGCCCGCTTCCGGTCCAAGCCGCTCCGTGACCAGTAGGCCAAGCCTGTCGCAAACAACCTCGATGTTGGTGGGCGTGACCTCGGCGACCTCGAGGAGTTTGTCGGAGTGGTCCCGGCGCTCCTGGATTGGGACCGCCCCATCGATCTCGGCGAAGGGCTTGAGTAGCTCCACCACGTTCATCCGCACGAGATAAGACGCGATCTTCGGGTCGTGAGGAACGAGCAGGCGGACTTCACGGCCGCGGGCGTCAGCGACGGTCCCCATCGTGACGATGGCGGCGAGCTCAAGCGGGCTGACCCACTGGAGTCCTCGCGCGTCGAGCACCAGGTTCCCCGTGTCGCCATGAAAGTCAGCCCTCAGCTCTCGACGTCGGAGAGGGTTCCGGCCGGCTAGCTCGATACGCACCCACCAAGCATGACAGCTCGAACCGGGCACGCACGCTCTCGGGACGTCGGACTGGACCAAAGGCCGCTCGAGGGTTGCGCCGGACACGATCACCTGTTTCACTGGTCTCAGTGAAACCGAAATTTCGGGGACGACCGGTGCCGAACCATCAGTCTCCGAGACCGCGGAGCCCGTCGACACGGACCCGCTGAAACAGAGGAGCAGACGTGAGGATTCACAAGTTCACGGCCGGTGAGGCCGTTGCCCAGACCCGCGAGGTCGAGCCTGATGCACGGCTCGGTGACCTTCTCGTCCTCGAGAAGGATGAGAAGGCGTTCGTGGTCGACGACGAGGCCGAGCTCGACGTGACCGTGACGGTCGAGGCGGCCCTGGCTGGGCGGTCGGGTCACCTTGCCACCTCGGCCTGCCGCCAGATCGCGGTCACGGTCGGGTACGCCGGAGCCGACAAGGTGGTCAAGGTGCACCCGGCCATCCGGCTGCGTCAGGTCCGCAAGCGGGCGATCGCGGCGTTCGGGATCAGCCAGGCCGATGCGGCCGATCTGGTCCTGCGGCTCCCGGGCGAGACTGAGGACCTGGACCTGAACATGCCGGTCACCACCCTCGTTCCGAGGCAGACCTGCAGCACGACGGTCGACCTGGTCCACACGGTCCGGCCGCAGGGATGAGCACAGCGTCCGAGCCCGGCGTCGACCCGAACCTGCGACGGCTACGCCGGCATCTGTCGGCCGCCGACGTCGAGGCCGGTGTCGACGCCGGGTCCTGGCGCGTCGTCAACCTCACCTGGCCAGTCCTGACGGTGGCCATCGCGGTCGGCGAGAACGCGGAGCTGGGCATGCGGCTCGACGTCCAGGACTACCCGCTCCAGGCGCCCGCGGGTCAGCCCTGGAACATTGTCGCGGACGCGCCGCTGCCTGTGGCCGACTGGCCGATCTCCGGCCGCAGCCCGGAGATCTTCCGCCCGGATTGGTCGCCGTCGAACAACAACGCGCCGTACCTGGCCTGCGATCGAGCCGGTATCACGAGTCACCCGAACTGGGCCACCGAGCGCCCGGAGCGATCCTGGAACGCGAGCCGCACGATCGGCTTCTACCTGCGCGAGCTGCACCGGGAGCTGTCCTGCGCGACGATGCCCCAGAACGGAGTTGCCCGGTGACTGCCCGTCTGACGATCAAACCGGACCTGTTCGACGTCCTGCTCGCCGGGCTCGCCGAGCGGGGGCAGGGACACCGCGAGAGCGGCGCGTTCCTGCTCACCGACCGGACCCACCCGGACAACCAGCTGCCCCAGGCAGTCACCGCGATCGCGTTCTACGACGACCTCGATCCCGACTGCCTCACTGGCAGGATCGACTTCCACGCTGCCGGCTACACCGCTCTGCAGAATCTTTGCCGCCGGAACGGACTGCGCGTGGCCGGCGACATCCACACCCACCCGGCCCACCGTGTACAGCAGAGTCGGCTCGACGCGACCCACCCCATGGTTGCCCGAGATGGCCACGTCGCGCTGATCGCTCCACACTTCGCGGCCGGCGTCACCGACGTGTCCCAGCTCGGAGTCCATGTGCGTGTGAACGGCGACTGGGCCTCCTACTACGGAGAACAAGCCGCTGACCTTCTGCTCGTGTCCGGACGGCGCTTGGCCGCTGTCCGCACACCGTGGTGGCGCCGGATGCTATCCCGCTTCCGCTTCCGCCGGGAACGTCAGGAGACACGATGACCCCCTCAATCACCGACACCTTCAACCGCACCGCCCTGCTGGCCGTACACGAGGGAACGCAAGCCACTGTCGCCGCCGCGCTCGACGCGCAAGTGGCGACAGGGATGGCCATCGTCGCGGACAGCATGGCCGACGTGCGCGGCCAGGCCGCCCTGTGCACGGCCGTCGCGACTGCGGTCCGCGCGTTCGGCCACGTCATAGTGATCACCGACGGCCATCTGCCACTGACTGCCGGACCACACCGAGGGCACACCATCGTGCAGATGATCGAGCAGGAAGGCGGCCGGCTCGCCGATGACCTGACCGACGTACCGGCGGACTGGCCCGTGCTGTACCTCGGCGACGCTGGGCTGCCGGCGTCCGGCGGTGGCGTCCGGCTCCGGGCCAAGTGGAGCGGCTGGACCGCTCACGTTCACCCGGCCGACACGGGGCCCGACCACGGCCTCGAAGGGAACATCCTGGCCGCGATCGCCGCCGCTGCCCTCGGCGTGCACGAGGCCTTCGGTGCGATCCGGAACCGCCCGGGCAGCGACGCCGGCTGGCGCACCATCACGGTGAATCTGTGGCAGCCGGGGAGCAGCGCTGACGGGCCCGAACTGTCCCACGCCCCGGCAGCCTGGTGGATCGTCGGCCTCGGTCACCTTGGCCAGGCCTACGCCTGGGTGATGTCCTGGCTCACCTACGCTGACCCGACCCAGGTTGAGATCGTCCTGCAAGACACCCAGCGCGTCGTGGACGCCAACCACAGCACTGGACTCCTCACCCCGGTGAAGCCGGACCCGGTCCGCAAGACCCGCCTCGCGGCAGCAGTACTCGAGCGGGCCGGTTACGACGTGGTCATCCTCGACCGGCGACTCAATCACACCAGCCGCGTACTGGCCGACGACCACCATGTCGCGTTGCTCGGCGTCGACAGCCTCGACCCTCGCAGGCTCATCTCCGGAGTCGGCTGGAAGCTCGCCATCGACGCCGGACTCGGCGTCGGACCGGCTGACTTCAACGCCGTACTCCTGCGCCGATTCCCCGCTTACATCCTCAGCGACCAGGTCCCGGGGTGGAAGGGTGACGTCCCCCAGCAACGCCGTGCTGCCACCGCCGCCCTCGCCGACCTTCAGCGACGCGATCCATGCGGATCAGTCCAACTCGCCGGAACCGCCGTCGGCGCTGCCTTCGTCGGCGTCATCACGGCGTGCCTCGGAGTAGCCCAGGGCATCCGCGCCGCCCTGTCCGTAGACGGCTTCGACGTGATCAACCTGCACCTGCAGACCGACGACGTCGATCTCGCTCCGGCAACCCGCGAGGTCGACGTAGTTGCGGCCCGCCTCTGCGCCCTGTAGCAATCAACCGGGCTGGCCGCACAGCGTGAATCGGCGGACCGTCAACGCAACCAGGACCTCATGTCCACCAACCTGACACTAGCCGCCGCACATAGCGACCAGGCACAGTGGTCGACCAGACACCACAGACACCGCACCGTGCCCGCACCGTCTATGTCGCTGTATCGATCCTGACTCCGACGCCCCGGACCACCACCGCTTCCAATCGCAGGCCTGCCAGGTACGGCAGCAACGCCGGCATCATCTCTATCCCGGCACCCAACCCGAACTACCGCCGAGCGCGACTCACAAATGAGTGCCAAAGCCAGGGCTGACACGACCAATCGATCCGAGCGAGCGGACGCCGACGGACGCTTGCGAGGGCCGCAGGGGATCCCAGGTAACCAGAGTGCGGGAGCGCCATGCTCCCAATCTGCTTTCAATTTTAGGGGTCACACGGCAGAAGCCCGTTACCGGTGGTTCCGGTGACAGGCTTCTGACCTGCATACATCCACGGTGGGCGATACTGGGATCGAACCAGTGACCTCTTCGGTGTGAACGAAGCGCTCTCAGCAAACCGCTTTGGAACAGCCAGGCGAGCGCGTGTGCCGATTCGTACCTACAGCGGATGGCGCCAGTGTGCAGGCGCGCTCGTCGCGTTCTCCCCGCCACCGCGGAGGTCGACGGGATGCCAGGGCGAGCACACGCCGACAGGCTGATGTGCCGCTACGAGCAGCTCGGCATCAGTACGGTTGCAGACGTCATAGGGGCTGTCCCCCCCACGGATCGTCTTCGTGGCTCAGGTCGGCCGACGGATTCTAGGGTTTTAGAGATCGTCGGGCCACCAGTGCGGATTGAGGCTCTTGCCGTGGCCTTGAGGGCAGGTTCCGTAGCCAGTGCTGGAGACGTTCCAGTGGTGGTAGCAGTACGGGGTGTCGCATTGACCGCAGAATCCGGCATCGTCGTAGAAGCCTGCGCCGGTAATGGCGGCGTACCGGTAGGGCTGGGTGAAGGCGACGGCGATCCGATCCGCATGGGCCAGGTCCACCGGTCGGCCGGATCCGTTGCCGGCCTCGATCCCAGAGAACAGCAGCCACCACTGCTGGGCTCCGTCGCGCTGTCGCGCGGCGTTGTAGGCGTCGCGCTGCGCTGGTGACCAGCGCGGCCAGTCTGCGGGACGGGTACCGGGGGCGACGAGTTCGATGTGTGTTGCCGGTCGTCCGCACACCGCGCACGGTGGCTCTGCTACGAAGGCCTCGGGCATGACTCATCCTCTCCCGCCTATTAGTTGGATACGAGCCGTCTTGGACGACTGGGCGTCGATGCCGGCGGCGGGACGGACGGAACCGTGCCACCGCCGACATCGCCATCTACTTACGATCTTGGGGCTTGGGTTGGTGGCTGCTGAGCACGCGTACGGTGGTGCTCAACTTGATCGGCGCATCGTCGGGACCCCTGAGGAAGGGGTGGATGTAGACGGGGCGGCGCAGCGATCGGCCAGGGCCGTGGGCTTGGTTGCGCCAATGTCCGGAGACCCAGGATCGACTGGCCTGAGGGCCCCCCGGGCTGCCTGGCATTTTGTCGCCGTCCGGCCTTGGACTGGTGCGGCGGCCGCGTATCCGCACGATGCGCACCTCGGGTACGGGTCGGTTGGTGCGGGCGTAGGTCTTGGCGACGGCTTTGTCGACTCGTGCCGCGGTGACGTCTGCAGCTTGCTGGGCGATTAGCAGCCACGCCGCGACCAACGCTGCCGCCGGATGGTCACCGGATGTCAAATGCTGTTCGGGGAGGTGGGTTGCGCGCGTTGGTGCGAGCCAGCCGACCTGTTCGCGTAACCGTTGCAACGGTTTGCCGTGCAGTCCCCCGCCGATGGTGCGGTAAAGGACTATTGTCCGGCCGTGAGTGGTGGTGGTCCAGGATGCGGCAGTGAGTTGCAGGTGTGTCACTGGCCGGGGCCAGATGAGTATTCCGTCGGCGGAGGGGATGAGGTCGCGGCTGATGCGTACGTCGGGCAGCTGTCCTGCGGCGTGTTCAGCCAGGTCGGTGAAGTCGTTGTCGATCCAGTACAGGTGTGATCGTTCGAGGCCGGTGGCTATCTGCTGGCGCGTGTCGGTGATTCCGAGCGCGGCGGGTAGGTTGTCGGTGCCGCGGTAGAAGCGGGTGAGCCGGTCACGGACCTTGGGCAGTGCTGTGGCGGTGATGGTGGTTGCCGGCCACGTGGTCGTCGTGATGAGCGTTCGGCCGGCGAGTTGGGCGTTGAGGAACGCTTGGTGCAGCTCCTCGATTCGGGTTCGTACGTGGGGATGGTTGGCGAGGCTGAGCGCCCGTACCGCACGGTCGATGACTTTGTCGTTGCGGCCGTCGTCGATGTGGGTTTGGCAGGCTGCGCATGCTGCCCAGGTGTCGCCGAAGTCTTGGAGCAGTCCTGCGGTGGGGCCGATGGCGATGGCGGTCACCTCGCCGCCGTGCATCGTCCAGATGGGGTGCGGGTCGCCGCAGAAGTCGCAGCTTCGGCGCACGGTGTCGAGCTGGCTGACCGGGACGGGCGCTGGTTTGTGTCCGTCGGTGGCGAGGTGGGTCGGGTGGACGTAGGTGGGGGGCATGCCGAGGGTGTTCAGCGGGGAGAGGCAGGTCTGGCAGGCCATCTCTTCGTGCGGGCCGGTCATGCCGTGGCCTCGCCGGTCGGCTGGTGCCGGTCACGCAGGCGGGGTCCGCGACGGTGCTGTGCGGGTGGCATGGTCATGCCCGGTTGGTAGATCGCGTGGCGGTTCCGACCGTTTCGCTTGGCGTGGTACATGGCGACGTCGGCGCGGTGCAGGGCCACTTCGGCGAAGGGGTCGTTGGTGTCGACGAGCGCCAGGCCCACGCTGGCGGCGATGGTGACCGGAGCGGGGCTGCTGCCGTTTGCGGGTAGCGCGACGGGCTGGGAGATGATCGTGACGATGGCGTCGGCGATGCGGTCTACGTCGCCGGTGCGGGCCGGCAGTATCGCGGCGTATTCGTCGCCGGCGAGCCGCGCGGCAGCGCCTCCATGTAGAGCGGCGATGTCGGTGATGCGCTGGCCGACGTGGATGAGGAGGTCGTCTCCCTGGTCGTGGCCGTGGGTGTCGTTGATGCGTTTGAAGTCGTCGAGGTCGATCAGGGCGACGAGGATGGGCCGTGCGGGGGCGGTGTCGGCGAGGGTCGCGTGTGCGTCCTGCAGTCCGGCGCGGTTGAGCATGCCGGTGAGCGGGTCGTGGAGCATCGACCAGGTGGCGTCGGCGAGTTGGGTGCGGAGGCTGCGGATCGTCGGCCAGGCGGTGAGCCTGCCGAGAGCGAGCGCCACCACCGCGGTGGCGATCATGATCAGTGGTAGGGACACTGGGTTCCTCCTTCAATGGAGAACCCGGGACGCGATCGTTTCCAGGCGGCGCGTCCCGGGTCCTGATACGACGACGGCCCGCCTATGGCGGGCCGGGTGTGCGGTTCGTGCCGGTCGGGCTCACGGCATCGGGGATGACGACGACCTCCCCGCGGAGGGCGCCATCGGTGCGGTTCAGTCAGCAGTGCTCGTGATGGCGTGCCTGCAACCTGGTTGCCGCCGTTGGCGCGATGCGACGTCCGAGCAACCGGGAGTTGGTGTCAGCGGCGCACCGGGTGGGCGGCCTGGTCGGCGCGGAGTTTGGCGGGTAGGTCGGCTGGTATGTCGGCGTAGGGCGCGACGGCTATAAGCACCTCGGCCGGGTCGAGAATCGTCTCGATCCGGCCGAGGTGGATGGTGTCGGGCTGGTGGTGGGGTTCGGTGACCGGGTCCCAGCTGAAGTCGACGACGGTGGCGACGTACGTGCGGTGGGGGTTCCAGCCGACCTGGATGGTGTACCGCTCGAATCCGGGCTTGGGTGTGAGGGTGTACAGGCTCATCAGTTCCTTTCCTGGGGTTGCTGCCCATGCCACGTGCGCCCTGCGTCCGGGGCGGGTCCTGCGGTGGTGGGCCGTTGGCGTGGCTGGTGGTGCCGGGCGGTGCGTTGCGTCGTCGTGGCTCACTCCCCCGCCGTGGCCGACGCTGTCGGGCGCCCGCGGGGTCTGCTCCGCGGCAGTCGCGGAGGGTGCAGCGTGTGTTGCTGCGCCCCTGGTCGACGGGGCGAATGGGGTGCCGGCGGCAGGCGAGCCGATGCTCATTGCGGCAGGTGGCGGGAGCGTTCCTCCGCCACTTCGATGATCTTGTCGCGTCGCGCGGCGGGCAGGTCGACGAGCAGGTCGACGTAGTGCTGCTCCTGGGCGGTGAGTGGTTCGGCGAAGGCCGCTTTGTAGGCCAGGCGCGCTGCCTCGTGTGCGGCCTCGATCGGGCCGCTGTGGTCGTAGGCGGAGGTGACCTGGCGAAGTTGTGCGGCTGCCGTGAGCGGGTCTCGGGACAGCGTGGTGTCGTAGAGGCGGAAGTTCGCTGGAAGGTTGGCCGCGGTGATCGCGGTGATCAGGCACAGGTTGGCTTGGACGTTGTAGGCGAATGTCTCGTCGCGGGTGGGCGTTTCTCCGCGGGCGCGCAGGGCGGCGCGGTTGGCGTTCCAGCGCAGTCGGGCTTCTTCGGCGGTGCGGGCGAGTGACAGCAGGATGCTGCGAATGGGATCCACCGTGTTACTCCTGTTCGGTAAGGGTGTTCGGGTTCGAAGGGTTGGGCTGGGTGCTGGTGGTCGCCTGCTCGAAGACGGAGGGCGGCAGGCCGGCGTGCAGGGCCTGCAGGAGCAGGCCGGCGAGCTGGTAGTCGGGGTCGATCTGCAGGGCACGTTCGGCGGCCATGAGGGCTAGTACGCCGTCGCCGCAGCGCCATGCGGTGAGCGCGAGGATGGTCGCGGGCGCCGGTACGAGCGCCTCGTCGGCGCGGCGGGTGACCTCGGCCCAGAAGGTGACGTGCTGGTCGTGCGGTTGGGTGCGATCGACGGCGAGGTCTCGGACGGGTCGGTGTGTCAGCAGCACGGTCAGCCAGGCCACCTCGTCGTCGGTAAGACCCGTGCCGTCGTCGTGCTGCCGTAAGGCGCTGCGGATTGCGTGCACGCCGGCCTCGTACACCGCGGCGCTGCCGTTGGTCTCCAAGGCCGTCATGCGGGCGGTCGCCTCGGTCGTGGCGTGTCGGATGCCGTCGCCGGTGCTGTCGTCTCTGGTGAAGCGGCTTGCCACTGCCGCCCGGTCCGGCCTTGCGACGAGCCCGGCGACGGTCGCGTGCACGGCGAAGAGCGAGGTGGTGGGTTCGACGGGGGTTCCCTGTGGCGGGCAGCAGCCGGGGTCGCCGCAGGTGAGGCTGAAGATGCGGCTCTCGGTGACCCGCAGCAGTTCCCGCACGGTCAGGCCGGCGGCGGTGAACGCGTCGCCGACGCCACGCAGTGCCGGGTCGATGTGTCCCTGGGCGCCGTAGCCGACGATTACGAGGTCGGTGATCGGTTGCTGCCGCTGCACGACCGGGACGAGGTGAGCGGTGAGGTCGCGCAGGTGATGTGCGGGGGATCCGGGTGCTGGCAGGTCGCCCCGGGCGGCGAACACGATGCGCCGGTCTCGGCAGGCGATCACGACGATGCTGCCGTCGCCGGGATGAAACCCGATGAGGTACGGCACCGCGGTCGCCAGGTCGGCTGAGGATCGGACCGTCAGTTTGTTGTCGGGGAACGACACGTTGATCTCCCGTCAGAGAGGGCGGTGAAGGAGTGGAAAGCCGGCGGGACGGCGCGGTCGTCGCACATAGCGCCGGTCCGGAAACGGGTGCCAACCGAGGGCGGCCCCGGGAGGCAGTCCGTTGGCGTCTGCTCAGGGACGTAGAGATTCGGCGGCAGACGAGTCAGTCGCTGTCGGGGTCCAGGTAGAAATCGATGCCCTGGCTCTCGACGCTGGCTGTCACCGTCACCAGGCAGTGGTCGGTTCCGGCCAGTGCCCGGGTCAAGTCCGCGCGGACGAGGGCTTCGGCCGCGGTGGTGGCGTCGGCGGAAGTGTCATGTCCGCGTAGCCACATCTCGTACTCGTGCCGCCAATGAATCCGCCAGCCGTCCTGATCGACGGTGGCGTTCTCAGGGATGCTCCAGCCGTACGAGGTCCACGGCCGTGCCTCGTCCGGGTTGATCGTGGTGGCGGCGCGCATCCTGTGTCGTGCGGCGTCGCCGGCATCCTGGGCGGTGCCGTCGCCGACCGGCAGCGTGAGGTCGGCGGTCACCGTGATGTGGTGTGCCTGAGGCAGGGGGCCGAGGCCGAGGTCGACGAGGAACTGGTTGACCCGCTGGGCCGCGTGCTGGTGTACGCCGCCGAACTCGTCGTCGACCAGGGCGCGGATCGCGCGGGCCCGGATGCTACGTCGCAGGCCCACGAGGGCGTGAACGGCGACATCACGCGCCACCGTCGCAGCGGCAATCCCGTCGCCGTCTGTTAGCTGTACCGCGCCGGCAGCGCCTTGCGCATCGATGCCGACTGGGTCCGGCGTGGCATCGTCAGGGCTCTCGGTGCACTGCCAGGTCGGCGTGGACAGGGTGATGCCGGCCTCAGCCAGCGCCCGCAGATGGGTGTCCATCGTCGTGCGAGCGATCTCGCGCGCGTCGGCCTCCCGGACCGCCGTGGCCCAGGTGTGGAGCATGACCTGCACGGTGATCATGTACCGCTGCGGCCCAGGTACGTCGTCGCCGCCGGGTGCGCGTGCCACGTGGATAACGTGCTGCGGGTAGACGGCAATCGCCGGCTGCAGCTGGCGCAGTTCGTTCGGCACACCCCAGCGCGCTTGCTCGCGGGCCTCGTCATGGCTGGTGTGCGACCGCGTGTACGACAGCTGCGCTTCGCCGGAAATAGTCCACCGTTGCGGCAGCGGATCCAGGCCCCATGTCGCGAGAGCGTCCTCGCATCCCGGCCGACAAATCAGCCTGCTGTGCAACGCGGCGATGAGCACGGAGCGGGCCTCGACGGCCAACGCCGTCCGCTGCTCGACGGCGGCCGTCGTTTCGGCATGCAGAGCACGGACCTGGTCCGCCGGGCTCCCGCCGGTCATCACTGCACCGCCTGACTGCCCGTAGTAGCCGAGGGCGTACCTGTGACCAACCCGGCGCAAGCAGCCACTTGAACGTTGGCCCTGTCGTGGTCCGGGTGCACGTCGGTGTGTTCGACGATGGCCGTAAAGGTGCGGTGGAGGAGACCGTGCGGTGTGAGTTGATGGAGGTCTGCTGGGACCTCACCGTCTGTCAGGTGCCGGGTGGGACGAGGCATGTTGTCCTCCGCAAGGCAGCAAAAAGGCGGCCACCGGTTGGTGGCCGCCCGAAGGGATGGTGGAGCCGCACCCTGGTCGCGCGAGGGCGCGAGGTTGGGGTTGGTGCGTGCCAGATCCGATGCTGGCGGCGGCGGCCGACCGTGATTGGTGGGCGCGATGCCGTCGCGCGAGGCGTCAAATCAGAGGCACATGGGAAGTAAGGAGAGCCCTCAAGCTAGCTGGTCCGGGGCGCTGTCTGCGGGGCTGTCAGGTTCGGCCTCCTGGCAGAACCTGACAGCCCGGCAACCCCGATCTCGTGCCGGGTCTGCTGGCTGCGGCGGGACCAGCCAGGACTGAGGCCCGCCTAGCTGACCGGCAGCGGCTTGGTGAGCCCCATCCGGCGCCTGCTTTGGCGGGTCCGATACTCCTGAAGAAGGCAAGGCTCTCAAGGGCGGCGGAGGACCAACACGTCCTCGTGCGCCACCAGGTGCACCGGGATGCCGTCGTCGCGGCTGCGGCGGACCGCCATCATTCCGAACATGCTGGCCCGGTGCACGACCTGCCCGTCGCGGACGGCGGCGAGCATCGCCGCTGTCCGCTCGACCGGGACCAGCCGGGCTGACCGTGCGGCGGCGAGCAGTTCGCCGGGCAGGTCGATCAGGTCATCGCGTTGGCGGCGTACCGGCCGGGAGGTGATCACCACGGTTCCGCCAGGACGCAGCAGCTGGTAGCTGGCGGACAGGATGGAGGCGAACCCGTCGAGCAGGCGGGACCACCCCGCGTAGGCGAGGTTGCCACGCTCCCGGTCCCCATACAGGTGGTCCCGCTTGCGTACCCCGGTCCCCGTCGTCTGTACGAGGCCATGCGTCCCGCGCCCGTACGGCGGCGAGGTAAGCACGAGGCTCACCCTGCCGACCACCGACGCGGGCACCAGGTCGAGCAAATCGGTGGCGTCCCCGGTGAATACCCTGGCAGTGCCGGCGGCACCCTGCGACGCGGCGAGGGCAACGTTGGCCTCGGCGAGGGCGGTATAGGAGGGCTCGATGTCGATCCCGATGCCGCGGCGGCCGAGGTGCATGGCTTCCACCAGCGTGGTGCCGCACCCGCACATCGGGTCGAACACCATGTCGTCCAACGCGGTGTATTTGCTGATCGCGTGCGCGGCCAGGTGAGGCAACATCTTGGCGGGATGGCTGGAGGTCTGCCGGACGTAGCGGCCTCGCCGCTGGTCACGGGCGGGTATCTGGCAGGTCAGCCACACCGAGGTGATCGACAGCTGCTCACCCATCGGCGCGCCCGCCCTCTATCGCGCTGCGGGTCAGGATCAGCACGTCGGTATGGATCGCCAGCTGCGCCTGCTGACCAGGCCGGGGCGGCCGGTCGGCCGCCACGATGTGCTGCAGGTACGCCAGCCCGGCCCGCTTGGCGGCGATGACGACATCGACTGGCAGAGCGATGTCGCCGTGGGCCAGCAGCACCGCCACGCAGCCTCCCGGCACGAGATGGGCACGGCAGCGGAGGAAGAAGTCGATCGGAGAGGCTTCGGCAAGCGGCCAGCCAGTGACGATCAGCGTCGCCGACTCGCGGCCCCAGCCGACCGCGCGGGCCGCCTGCAGATGACTACGGCGGTGTGCCGCGATGATCGCGCGGGCCAACTGCGGTCCTTCGGCCAGGTCGATGATGAGGTCGGACGGGTGGGTGAGGTTGTGGACCAACCGCACCCCCATCGCGTTGGACATGGCCTCGCCCTCGTGCGGGGCGGGGACCGGCCAGACAGTGATCGGCACGGGTGGGTCGCCGGGCACCACGTCCCCCACGGGAACTGGTGCGCGGTGATGATTTCTGTCGGTCATGGGCACGGTGGCCCCCGAACCGGCGGGCGTACTGACGATCCCCAGTGCGCTGCTGACAGGCCGATCGAACCCGCCCCCGATCTGACAGCACCCGTCACCCGCGACAGTCTGACAGCCGGGCCTGCGGGCGCGGGCCGCCCTGACGACGGTGAACCTGTCACGACCGGACACGGTCTGACCCGATCTGTCAACCCAGCTCTGGTGACAGGTCGTGCTGTCCCAATCAAGGGCCTCGGCCTTCGCACCAGGCGACAGGCTCCCTGTCGAAGGGGACATCACCATGGCAACAACCAGTCGCGTCCGGACGACCGACACAGCGCTGACGACCGCGGAGACCGCATTCGCGTTCCTGACCTACGAACCGGCGCCCCTGGCGTTCGACGCGCGCCCAGTCCCGGGCCTACCAGACACGACGATTCCCTTGGACGAGCTGCGCACGCTGCTCAAGTGCGAGCACTACGACAGCGACACCACCGACGAGTTGTGGCGACAGCTCGCCCACCACGCCCGCGAATGGGGACCCGCCTGGGTCGTCGGCGCGATCGGCATCGCACTACCCGCGCTGACACACCTCGCCGCGAAGATCAGCCGCGGCCGTGCCCGGCACGCCGACGACGTCGACTCCGAAGTCCTCGCCGGATTCCTTCACGCCCTGCGCACGGCGGACCTCACCCCGCCCCGGCTGTGGTTGCGGCTGTGCTGGGCAGCCTGGCGTGCAGGCGTCACCGTCATCAAGGCCGACGACGGCGAGGAACTCCCTCTCAACCTGCCCAGCGGCTCACGGTCGCCGAAGATGCCCTACGGACATCCGGACCTGCTGCTCGGTCGCGCAGCCACCGCCGGCCTCATCACCACCGACGCCGCCGAACTGATCAGCGCGACCCGTTTCGGCGACGCTCTGATCGAGCACCTGGCCGCTGAACGGGGCGTGGCCGCCTCGGCCCTACGGATGCGCCGCCGCCGAGCCGAACGGATCGTCGCCGCTGCCGTCACACGAGGTGATCTATCCACCCCCGTTCGCTCGTGCCGCCCACGCAATGCCGCCATCGCAGCCTGACCTCGCACTTCCCTGGCCTCGGCGCCAGGACACACATTGAAGTCGCCTACTTCGCGAGATCCCTTGCGATGCACGGGTCGCACTCAACTGAGTGCCGGCGCCGCGCGGATGTGGCCGGCAATGCGCACGGAGACTGATGGCGAGCATGACGCGGACGCCTGGTCAGTCCGGGTAGCCCACGACGATTCGGTTCGCCTCGTAACCGAGGGGCCCGCCGACCCATCGGCCACCGCAGGTGACCAGCACAATCCGGTGCGGGCCGTGCTGCCCGAACAGATCCGGGGCGCGACGGGGCAGGTCGGCCTTGGCCACGGTGTGTACCTCGATTATTCGGTACCGCCGGTACCTCCCGTGTTCGTCGGCAACCTCGACCCGACCGCCGTGCCCGGCCCGCCAAAGCTCGGCAAAGGGCCCCACCTCGCCTCGCCAATTCACATGCCCAGCGAGTACGGCGGCTCCGGTCCCGGCGCTCAGGGCCGATCCCCACCAGGCCGCGTCCCCGATGCCATCAGGCAGGGGCAGCATGCCGTCTCCGCCGATCTCACGGCGGATCACCCGCGCCGTGCCCCCCAGCGGCAGCCGGACGGATCCCGGCTCCAGCGTGGTCAACCGGAACAGGTCGGTCACAGCCGTAGCGGCAGTGGCCACGGCAGTCGGTCCCGGAACGGCGGACACCGTGGACGTGAAGGGCCGGTTGTGCTTTGTTGAGGGGTTGATGGGGTACGGCTTCGATGGGCTCGTCGCTGTCCGGCCCTCACCAGGGGCCGACAGTCCGGCGGTACGTGGTGGCTCCGATCCGGACACATAGACCGCCAAAGCGGCGACTGCGGCCAAGCTGGCTGCAGCCGCCGTCAGCGGTCCAGCGCGGCGGGCCTTGGATGGGGTACCCATCAGTGGAGTCGACACGGCACCGCACGGTGGCCGTGACCGCGTCGAAGCCGAAGCAGGGCGAGCCCGGAAACCATGGTCACTGTCGCCGCGAGGGCACCGGTCGGGTCGGTTGACGTCGGGGGTTCGGCCGGGCTGGCGGCGGATGCGGCTTCGGCTGGCCGATCGCCGGCTGGAATCTGCGTGGGCACCGTCGGCTGCGGCCAGGGCGGGCACCCCTTGGGGAGCTTGAGTTGGAGCAGCTTGGCCACGCGCAGCCGGCCCTCGGGCGGCGCCCAGAGCAACCGGACGTCGAGAAGTTCGGCGGTGGCCCGGTCAAAGTTGGCGTTGCGCTGCCGGGTCTTCGTTATCGCGCTGAGGAAAGCGTTCAGATCCGGATTCCCTGGTGTTGCGGGGCCGAGGTCGGCGGGGAATATCGACCGGAAGTTGGCCAGGGGCTTCCCGCCGGGGAACACGTTGCCCCGATTCGCCGTCAAGCTCTGCCGACCCTTCGCGTCCCGGGTGTTCACCAGGGCCAGAAGCTGAGTGTTGGTCCGCCGGGTCAGCTCGGTGCCGCTGGTGGCCAGCTTCGGTTGCTCAAGGAGTAACTGCCCGTAGTAGCCGCTGTGTAAGGCGTAGGCGATGTACTCCTCCATCCCACCGACCGCAGGATCCTGGTGCAGGGTCTCATGCGCCATCGCCACGCCGAGCAGGCTGAAGTTCTCAAAGCGGTACCGCTCATTGAACAGGATCTGCGGGTCACCCTGCGTGTCGGGCGAAACTTGCGCAATGGTGGAGGCAGGCAGCGCCGCGAAGATGACCTTGGCGTAGAAGCCGGACCTGATGGTCTCGACGCTGACCTCCGACGGTCCACCCACCAGCGACGCCAACGCGGCCCGCAGGTTCGGATCCGGAATGATCTTTTTGATCTTCGGATCGTCGAAGACCGCCAGCCCTTGCTTCACCACCCCCGGATGCCGCGCCGCCCGCGGCAGCAACGCCTTCGCCAACTGCACGCGCAACTGCGTCTCGGTGATCCGCCGCGGCGGCGCCGGCACCATCGGCGACGCCTGCGAGTACGTCTCCGGCGTAAACAAATTCACGTTCGTTGGTGGAAACGGCGGCTGGGCTAACACCCGCTCGGCAGCGCACTTCTTCCCGCCGTCACCCGACTTTCCGTCAGCGGCGACCACGGGTGCAGGCATGCCCGCGACTGCCACCAGCACGAACCCGGCAGCGATCAACATCGTTCCAGCTCGGCGCATGCTCGAGTCACTCCTTCACACCCTGCACGAATCGGCACCGGACTGTCCGGCGGTGACGACGGGCCGCCGGCTCAGTCCGAGCAGTGGTCCGAAGCCGATGGTGGCCTAGGCCTGACCCACAGCTCTGCGGTATCCGCGAATTATGTACTTGATTCGCCTAATTGGGTGGTGGATGCCACGCTCGCGACCTCGGCCACCAACACGACTCACTGTTCCGCGCCGCTCGTCCACCGTCTTCGCGGTCACGGTGGTGGCGTTGACATCAAGTCGGCCCGACGGGAGCCGGCCCAGACGGCTCGTTAGTAGCTGGGATTCCAGGTGTCAGTGCGCCGCCATCGGCAGATTGGCAAGCGGCATCGCCCAGCGCTCCGTGCCGAAATCGGATCGGTTGCCAGCACGGTGGCAGGCCGCGCGGGGACGAGTCGGTCGGACTTGCTGTCGGCTCCGCCTGAAAACTGACCCCCTGGTTCCGGGCGGAACAGAGGGGTCCAGGTTGAGCCGGCGTCGACACTTGCCTGCCTTGCCGCTCACCGCCGCCCCCTTGGTTGTCCTGTCTCAGCGGAACTGCCCGACGATTGCGTTCTGCCCGCCAGTTCAAGTGGGACGGGACACGTGACCTCAACCATGGCCCGCCTGGGGCGACTGCGCCGAGAAACACGCCTGGTCGAGGCAACAACATTGAGAACCGGCGCAGGTCAACTGAGAAAGGAGACCAGGGGATTACGTAAGGCACTGACCGGTCTTGTCGGGTCGTGACAGGCGCGTGGTGAGTTCGATCGGTCTGACAGCCAAGTTCTGGGCGGTGCATGTCATCCATGGCATGCCCGCCCGGTAGGGATCTCCTATCCGGTGAGGCTGTGGTCCGGCACGGCTGGCGCGGCGTACTGACACCGCAACCCTTCGCTTAACGCAAGGGAGGAGCGCCCCCACCGGCCCAATCGAAGCTTCGCCTTGGTCCCCACCGCGGCGGCCCGCATATTTTTGTGGAGCGTCGCTATGCACATGACTCTGTCAGTCCTGTCCGACCTCGCCGCCACCGCGCCGCAGCCGCTGGCGGCCCCGAAATCAATCAACGAGGTCATTTCCTCGATCACCGCGTGGATCATGGGCATCATCGCGCTGGTCGCGACAATGTTCCTGGTCATCGGTGGCCTCCGCTACATGGCCGCCGGCGGTGACCCGGCCCAGGTCGAGCAGGCGAAGGGAAACTTCAAGTCCGCCTTGATCGGCTACGCGTTGGCGGTCCTGTCCCCCGTGATCCTGCAGGTGCTGCAGGGCATCATCGGCGGCTGAGGGCAGCGGCCATGATCGACTGGATGATGAATGGCCTGGTGGAATGGCTCACCGATCGGCTGCAAGACCTCCTCGGCGGACTCCTATCCTATCTGATGTCGTCGATGTTCCTGTCGCCGGACGTCACCGTCTTGCCGCAGGTGCAGACCATCGCCGCGAAGAGCGCGCTGGTCGTCAACGCCTGCTACCTCCTCGCGCTGCTGACCGCCGGCATCGTGACGATGACCAGCAGTTCGTTCGAGATGCGATACGGCGTCAAGGAATTCCTGCCACGCCTCGTTATCGGGTTCATCCTGTCGAACTTCGCGGTCCCACTCTGCGCCGTGCTCATCTCTGTCGCCAACGCGTTGACGGTGGCCATGGTCGGCACCGCAGCGCCGACCACGCAAGCGGTCACGATGGCCCGCACCCACGTGGCCGCCGCCCTCATCGACCCCGCCAACGCCCTCGTCGCCCTGATCATCGGGCTGCTGATCGTCGGGCTGATGTTCACCCTAGTCACCGGTTGGGTCGTACGCGTTGCGGTGCTGGTCATTCTGGCCGGGCTCGCCCCGGTCGCGCTGGCCTGCTATGGCCTGCCCTGGACACAACCCACCGCCGACCTGTGGTGGCGCAGCCTGCTGGGCTGCCTCGGCACGGCCGTGCTGCAGGCCGTCGCGTTCTCCAACGGCATCCAACTGCTCACCGACCCGGACGCGAGCATTCCGGTCCTGATCGGCCTGCCGAGCTCAGACGTGCTGAACCTGCTGCTGGTTGCGGCGGTTCTGTGGATGACGGTCAAGATCCCCGGGATGATGCGCCGCTACACGATGGGCAGGGGCTCGCCGAACATCGGCGGGGTTCTGCTGCGGGCAGTGGTTATCCAGCGCATCACCCGTCGTCTCCCGTTCGGCGGGCCGGGACGTGCCGCCTTGCGAGGTGGGCGATGACAATCGAGGACAACGTCCCGCGCGCCGTCGTCCCGGCCAACGTCAACGAGCCCGACCGCATCGCATTCGGGTTGACGTTCAGACAACTGGGCATCGTCGGCGGCGCCGGCCTCGTCGGATTCGGTGTCTACCGCGCCTTCGGGGATCTGTTGCCGCCGGTGGCCTGGATTGGTGCCGGGGCGATCGTGTTCGCCGCGTCGGTCGCGGTGGCACTCGGCCGCCGTGACGGCCTGCCGCTGGACGTATGGCTGCGGCACGGGTTGGCGCTCAGCCTCAACCCCCGCACACTCACTCCCGGTAGGGCTCGGGCCAGCTCCGTCGCGGTCGTAGCAGGCCAGCCGGCCCTGCCGGCGCCGCTGCGTTCTCCGATCACGGCGGTCAGTCCGACCGGAGTCCTGACCAGTGAGGGCAGCGGCAAGGTCCTGATCGCCTGCGGCACGACAAACATCCACCTGCGCACCGGCGGTGAACAGGGCGCGCTGTTGGAGGGGTTTGGCCGGTTCCTCAACAGCCTGACCGGCCCGGCGCAGATCGTCGTGGCTGCGCAGCGGCACGACCTGACCGTCTATGCGCAGGCGACTGTCGACCACGCGCCGCGACTGTCGCACCCGGCGTTGCAAGCCGCCGCCGGCGACTACGCCGAGTTCCTGCTCGACCTCGACAGCCAGCGCGATCCGCTGCGCCGCCAGGTACTCACCGTCGTCAGCGGAGAGCTTGGGGCCGACGCGGCAGTGCGCGCGCTGTGCGGGCTCGGTGTCGAAGCCACAGTTCTGGACGGGCCGGCTGTCGCCTCCGCGCTGGCCGGCGCGGTCGATCCGTTCTCCCCGCCGGTGCCTGGCCCGCGTGCGGTACCCGGCGCCCCGATCACCCTACGGAGCACATCATGAACCTGTTGAAAAGACCCAAGACGAGTGTCGCGGGCGGGGAGGCGATGCCCTCCCCCGCAGCGCTGTTGGTCACGCCGTGGCACGTGCAGGTCGGCGACGGGTATGCCGCCACCTATGCGGTGTGCGGTTATCCGGCCGAGGTGGGCCCAGCCTGGTTGGACCCGTTGCTGTCCTACCCGGCACGGGTCGACGTCTCAGTGCACCTGGACCCGGTGGTGCCGCAACTGGCCGCGCCGATGCTCAAGCGCCAGCGCGCCCGCCTGGAATCCTCGCGCCGCCTCGATGCCGATCAGGGACGCGTGGGTGATCCCATGGTCGAGGCGGCCGCAGCCGACGCCGCCGAACTCGCGGAACGCGTCGCTCGCGGCGCGGCGAAGCTCTTCGACACCGGCATCTACGTCACCATCCACGCCCGCACCCTCGACGAGCTTCGCACCGTCACCGCGGGCGTGAAGTCCGCCGCCGCCAGCGTGCTACTGGACCTACAACCAGCCACGTTCCGGCACCACCAGGGCTGGATCTCCACTCTACCGATCGGTGTGGACCCGCTGCGGATGCGCCGCATCCTCGACACCACCGCACTCGCAGCGGCGTTTCCCCTCGCCTCGGCGGACCTCGCAGCCCCGGCCCCCGGCACCATCGCTGCGCCCGAGGGGCTGCTGTACGGCGTCAACACGACCAGCAACGGGGTCGTGATGTGGAACAGGTGGGCACAGGACAACCACAATTCTGTCGTCCTGGCCCGCTCCGGCGCGGGTAAGTCGTACTTCGTCAAGTTGGAGGTCCTACGGAACCTCTATCAGGGCACCGTCGTGTCCGTCATCGACCCCGACGACGAGTACGCGCCCCTGGCCGAGCACGTCGGTGGCACAGTCGTGCAGCTGGGCCAACCGGGCGTACGGGTCAACCCCCTCGATCTGCCCGCCGACCACCGGCCCGACACCCTCACCCGACGCGGCCTGCACCTGCACACCCTGATCGCGGTCATGCTCGGGGCAGCCCCGCCGGCGGGCGAGCGCTCCGCGCTGGACAGGGCGATCACCGCCACCTACGCCCGCGCCGGGATCAACGGCGACCCGGCTACCTGGACCAAACCCGCGCCGCTGCTGCGGGACCTCGCCGACATGCTCGCCGCCGACAACGACCCGGCCGCCGAGCGACTCGCCGCCCGGCTCGCCCCCTGGACAGTCGGGAACTTCGCCACCCTGTTCGACGGGCCGACCACGACCGTCCCGCGAGGTCACATGGTGGTGTGGTCGCTGCGGCACCTGCCCGACGAGCTGCGCACGGTGGGCATGCTGCTGGCGCTCGACTCGATCTGGTCGGGCATCGACACCCCCGCCACGACCGCTCGCCGGCGACGACACCTCGTCGTGGTGGACGAAGCCTGGCTGCTGATGCGCGACGGCGAAGGCAGCCGATTTCTATTCCGGATGGCCAAAGCAGCCCGGAAACGTTCCGCCGGACTGTGCGTCATCACCCAAGACGCCGCCGACGTGCTGTCGACCGACCTCGGCCTCGCCGTCGTGTCCAACGCCGCAACCCAGGTCCTGATGCGCCAGAGCACGCAGTCCATCGACGCGGTGTCCGAGGCGTTCGGCCTGACCGCCGGGGAATCACGGCTGCTGCTGTCGACGGCACGCGGCGAGGGACTCCTCGTCGCCGGTCGTAGCCGGATCCCGTTCCGCGCAGTGGGGTCGGCGGCCGAGCACAGGCTCGCCGTAACCGGGATCGGGGAGGCCGACTGATGATCACCCCGACCTGGCCTACCGACCTCGGGCACTGGGTCATCGCCCGGCCATGGCTCGGCTTCCTCGCCGCCGCCGCAATCGTCGCAGCGGTGTTCAGCCATGACCGGCTACTGACCTGGCGGCACCAGCGGTTCGCGGCGGGCGCGCGGTGGCTGACCATCGCCGCACCGCCGGAGGTTACCGCCGAGGCCGCCGCAGCGTTCTGGACAACGCTGGTCGCCGTGCTGACACCATCGGTGTGGCGACGCAGGGTGTACGGGTACCCACACGTCGGGTGGGAATACACCTGGACCGGCCGTGCCCTGACCATCCGGGTCTGGGTGCCGGGCACGGTGCCGCCCGGCGCGGTCGAAGCCGCCATCCGGGCGGCCTGGCCCGCCGCGACCCTCACGTCCGCGGATGCCGCCGCGCCGATCCCCGCCCAGGTGAGCGAGCAGGTGGGCGGGGCGCACTGGCCGCAGCACACCGACGGGCTGCCGCTGCGCAGCGAGCACGACACCGACCCGCTTCGGGCGTTGCTTGCCGCCGGGGCCGAGGTCCGGCACCGCGAACACGCCTGCGTGCAGATCCTCGCCCGCCCGGCACCCGCCCGCCGCGTGCGGGTGGCCCGCAGGGCGGCGGCCACCACCCACAATCACCCCCACGGGCGGCCCGACATCGCGGCCCACGCTGTCTCGGGTGCGGCGCGATTGGCGATCGAGCCTCTGCTGTGGCTCCTAGAGGTCTTCCTGCCCGGCCCGTCCCGGCCGCACAGCCCGACGCGCACCGCAGCGGCGCGGGCAGCCGAACGGGATCCGGTAGCCACCGCCAACGCCCGCAGCGTCGTGGACAAGGCGGTGCGGGTGCCGCACTTCGAGATCGCGGTTCGCTTCGCCGTCGCCGCCGACCGCGCACCAGTCAACAAGGAGCAGGCCAACCACGTCCGCGAACGCCTCCGCGGGCTCGGCCATACCATCGCCTCGGCCGCAGCGGCGTACACCGGCCCGAACCGGCTACGCCGGATGAAGATGCCCCACCCGGTGGCCACGATCGCCGGACGGCGACTGCGGCGCGGGTTCCTGGCCACCGTCCCGGAACTCGCGGCCCTCGCCGCGCTGCCGCAAGACCTCGCCGTCCCGGGCCTGGACCGGGCCCGGGCCAAGGCCGTGCCGGCGCCCGTGCAGGTCCCCTCCGGCGGCCGGGGCGTGAAGGTGCTGGGCCGCTCACAGATCGGCCACCACAGCATCGGCATGCATGTCGCCGACGCCCGCCAGCACGTACACGTCGTCGGCAAGACCGGCGTCGGCAAGTCCACGCTGCTGCTGAACATGATCCTCGGCGACATCAAGTCCGGACGCGGGACCGTCGTCATCGACCCGCGTGGAGACCTCATCACCGACATCCTCGACCGCTTACCCGCCTCCTACGCCAAGAAGATCGTGATCATCGACCCGGACCAGGAGAACCCCGGCTGCTTCAACCCCCTCGATGACGGCGGCGATCCGCACCTGGCCGTGGACAACCTCGTCGGCATCTTCGCCAAGATCTTCCAAGGCCAGTGGGGCCCCCGCATGGACGACACCATGCGCGTCGCCTGCCTCACCCTGATGCGCCATGCGAAACCAACCCTGAGCCTGGTCCCGTCGCTGTTGCAGGACCGGGACTTCCGGGCCCGGTTCACCCACGGCCTGGACGACCCGGACGGCCTCGGCGGGTTCTGGCTCTGGTACGACGGCATCAACGAACAGTTCCGGGGCCAGGTCATCGCACCCGTCCTCGCCCGACTCCGGGCCTTCCTGCTGCGCGACTTCGTGAAATCCGTGATCGGTAACGCCCACTCATCATTCGACATGGGCCGGGTACTCGACGGCGGAGTGCTGCTCTGCCGGCTACCCAAGGGCATCCTCGGCGAGGAGACCAGCCGCATCCTCGGCTCGATGATCGTCGCCCGGGTCTGGCAGGCCGCCAGCGCCCGCGCCAGCATCCCCGAAGCCCAGCGACGAGACGCCAACCTCTACGTGGATGAGTGCCACAACTTCCTCACGCTCCCCGGCAGCGTCGGGGACATGCTGGCCGAAGCGCGCGGTTTTCGGCTCGGGCTCGTCCTGGCGCACCAGGACCTGGCGCAACTGCCCAATGACATCGCCGCAGCGGTGTCGGCCAACGCGCGGACGAAGCTGTTCTTCAACGTGGACCCCGCTGACGCGCGGGACCTGTCCCGACACACCAAACCCGAACTGGACGAACACGACCTCGCCCACCTCGACGTCTACACCGCCGCGGCCCGGCTGCTGGTCGGCAACCGGGAGCTACCCGCGTTCACCTTCGTGACCAACCCGCCGGCGCCGCCGGTGGGTGAAGCAACCGCGATCCGGTGGGAGTGCGCTGCCGCGCATGGCCGGGCCGGTGGTGAACCGCCGATGCAGCAGCTCGCCCGTACCACAATGAAGCGGCGTATGACCGACCGCGAACGCTGAGTACTCCGGCTCGCACAGTGGCTCGGCTGGGTGCGGCACCGGGGACTCGTCTGGGGGTGTCCACGACACGAGACCCCACACGAGTCCCACGCCTTTGCTCTGTCAGGTGCCTGACCTGCCCCAACCTGCCCGATGCCAGCATCGGAATCGAGATCAACTCATCCAGACTCCCTACGGGACTCTCTCTGCAGGGGTGTATCCACATGCCGCAATCGCGATCGGTCAGCCTCCTGAGCATCTATCCCCACATCACCAGCCGTGACCGTCAGCTTCTCCAACTGCTCGACGACCACCAGGTCCTCACCACCGATCAGGTCCACCGCATGCTGTTCCTCGCCCGACGGACCTGCCAGATCCGCCTCGGTGAGCTGACCGCACTGGGCCTGCTGGACCGGTTCCGGTTCGCCCGCGCCGGGGGTGGTAGCCAGCCGTGGCACTGGACACTCGGCCACCAGGGGCACCGCTTCCAGGCCGCCGCTCACCGCCGGCCCGAACCCACCGTGCGCACCAGCCGTCAGAGCGTCGACCGGCGCTCGGCCAACCCGAACCTGACCCACCTGCTCATGGCCAACGAGTTCTTCGTCCGGCTCACCGTGCACGCCCGCCAGCACCCGCAAGCACGGTTGGACCGGTGGTGGTCCGAGACGATGACCACGAAGCAGTTCCGCACCATCACCGCTGACGGGCACGGCCTGTGGAGCGTCGCCGACGCCACGGTGGGGTTCTTCCTGGAGGCCGACACCGGCACCGAGCCCCTCGGCCGGGTGGTGGCCAAACTCGACCGGTACGAGCAGCTGATCCGCCGCGGCGGCCCCCGCTATCCGGTGCTGTTCTGGCTGAGCAGCGACCAACGTGAAGGGCACCTTCACCAACTCCTGCGCGGCCAGCGCGGCGATGTGCCGGTCGCGACCGCCACCCACGACGCCGAACCGGCCGAAGCCGTCTGGCTCCCGGTGGGCGACACCGGTCGGGTCCGGCTAGCCGGGCTGCCCAGCGACCACGGGCAGCCCGTGGCAGACAACCCCAACTACGACGACGGTGTCTTCGTACCGTGACAGACCCTCGCACTCCCACGGCGGATCCTGTCAGCGCAGCTCACCGGCATGGTCGAGGTTCCTGACAACGCTGGCGCTGTCAGGTCACGCAGCTACGGTGCAGCTTCCTCTTTCTTCGCTCGCACCGCCGCCCCTCTGGTCCTCCTCGGATCTGCCCGCGCCAGCGGATCACCCACAGCCCACCCTCGGTCGGCTCGTGATTCACGCCCAGCGCCGTGCACGGCAGCTTCCCGGTCCAGACGCCGCGCGTCGATGGCACCACCGCGCATCCCCACTCCACGCCCTCTGCTTCGCGAAGGGAGCACCCCGTCATGCCCACGCCCAGCCCGCTCACCGCTTCGGTGATCACCGTCTGCTTCGCCCCCGGTGAGGCCGCCGACTGGTTCGCCGCCTCAGAGAAAGTCAACGATCTTCTGCACGCCAACGGCACACCCGCCCGCCGCTACCACGTCCGCCACCGCCGCCTCATCGGCTGGCTGACCCGCTTCCTCGGCTACTACCTCCTCGACGCCGCCCGTCGCTTCGGCGCAGTCACCATGGCCGCCGGAGGCCGCAAGGGTCGCCTCGACCTGACCAGCACCGCCGCCAAAGCCTCCCACTACGCCGCCCTGCGCTGGCGTGCCTGGAACACCCACATCGCCGCGACAACCCGTCCGGCCCGCCCCTTCGAGGACTACCTCGCCCAGCACCACGCCGACCCGACCAAGGTCAGCGTGGCCGAGGCCCGCCGCCGCTTCGAGCAACAACCCCGCGTCCTGGCGATGCTCGCCCTCTCCTTCGACCCGTACGAGCTGTCCGTCTACCAGGCCGGCGAAGCCACCTACGTCGGGCTGCACTGGCGCATCGCGCTGATCGGAGACGCGCTGATCACCACCGACGGCCGCCTACTCACCCCAGCCACTGACTCCGTCGCCGACCGGTTCCGCTTCCTCAACGAAGCCTGCGCCTACGTGCGGGGCCTGCGCTCCAGCGCACGACTGTGCGCCGTCGCCATCGCCTAACCACCTACCGCCTGGAGCACCCCGCACCGGTCGCAGCGGAGCTGCGACCGGTCCTCGGCATGCCTACAACCCGACCGTCTGCGAAGGAGAACTCTCGTGTTCCTGACCGATCCCGCGCTGCGGCGCATCGCCGCCGACACCAACGACGTCCTTCCCGAGCACCTGTGGCGCCACGACACCGCCACCCCCGACCCACTCGGCGACCTTGCCCGCATCCTGCACAAGACTGCCCGCGACTTCACCGACAGCACCACCGGCCTCGATGAGGCCCTCGCCCGAGTGGGTGTGCTCGCCGAGACGGCCCGGCAAGGGTTGGCCGCCCGCGCCGATCTACACATCGCCGCCTACCACCAGACGCTCACCGAAGCACTCATCGCCCGCGAACGGCACAACGTCCTCGGGGCCGCGCTCATCACCTGCTACCACGCCTGGCGCAACCACCGACCGATCGGCGACGGCGACGAGCGGTACCTCCTCCTGCGGCGCTGCGACCCGTCGCGCGGCGTGGCGACGCTACGGCGCAGCGACCCGCGCACCTGGTTGGTGGTGCCCGACGCCGAGGCCGCGGGCGCATTCAACATCCCCTACCCGGATCGCGTCATCGGCGAGGTCACCGAGACCGAGCACGGATGGACGCCGACCGCCTACATCACCCGGCCCCATCACCAAGCCCCGCTCGCCACGGTGTATCCGCTACCCGCGTGCGGTGACCTCGCCTCAGCCTGCCGGTCGCTGCTGCGCTGGTGGCACCTGCGCCACTCCGACACCTGGCGCAACCGCACCCCGAACCAACTCGACCCCGCTGAGCTCGCCCACCTCACCAGTTGAAGCGGGGGACCTCATGCCGCACCTCGGCACGATCGGCCGCTGGATCACCGCGGCGACCGAACGCACTCTCGAGCAACACGCCACCGATCCCGTCCCCGCCGCCGCGCACCTGCCCGAAGCCGCCGCCAACCTGCGGCACCTGCGCACCGAGCTACTGCTCGCGGTGGACCGGCTACGCACCCTACTGATCACGGAAGCTGACCTGAACGGTTCCACCAGCACGCTCGCCGCACTGGTGCAGACCATCAGGGAGCTGGCCCGGGAGTACCGGTACGCCCGCAACTGGGTCGACACCCCTCATCGGCGACGAGGCGCGGGCCGCATACGCGTAGCCGTCGGCGAGGCCTTCCCCGGCCCCTGACCTGCCGACGCGGCACCACCCACCCCACGACCACCGGGTCGTGCCTGGGCAGCACCCCTCGGCAGCGCACGACGTCACGCGCCTGCCGCATTGACCGCTGCCCGCGACCTGGCGCACCACCGCCCGGCACGCCACTGTGTCCGGCGCCTACCAGTTCCCACGGAAGGAAATCCTGATGCAACAGCTGTCGCTGACGCCTGCCACGCAGGCCGTCCTCGACGCCCTGACCGACCTCGGTCAAGGCGACGTCCACGAGTTGGCCGACAAATCCGGCAAGGCCCGGTCGACCACCGACAAGGCGATCAAAACCCTGGCCGACGCCGGTGTCATCGTCGCGGTGAATCCCGACGCCGACCCGGCCGAGGGCACCCCCGCGCGGTGGACCCTCGCCACGCCGAGCGACGCCGATGCGCTCTTGCCCGTTGACGCGGCCGGCGAGACCGACATCGGCGACCCGGACCCCGACAATACGGCCGGCCGACCGCACACGGAGGTAGGGCACGAGCCCACCGATGCGGTCCACGATGCCGCCGAGAACGACCGACCCGACGACGGCAGCGATGACACCGTCGACACGCCGGACACCGAGACGGCCGACCAGGTGGGCAGCCAACTCGACAGTGACAACGCGACCGAGTCCGACGGCGCAGCCGTGGACGGCACCGACCCTGGCGAGGACGAGCAGGCACCGACGGTCGCGGTCGTGCAGCCCGCTCGACCTGGAGACCGCAAGGTCATGGCCATCAAGGGTGTCTTGGCCGACCACGGCGATGGCGGCGCGACTCTCGACGTGATCGTGGCCGAGAGCGGTATCAGTCACCCGACCGCCTCGCGGCTGCTGACCGCGATGGAGCAGGCCGACGCCGCCCGCCGGCTGCCCGGCCTGCCGCAGCGGTGGATCCCTGGTCCGACCAAGGCCAGCGAGGTCGACCCGAATCCGGAGCCGCCCCGCTGCCCGCTGTGCTACCAGGTCATCCGCGGCCTGGCGACCGCGCCGAGCGCTACGGCGGCGGTGCTACCCCTGATCCGGGCGGACGGCACGCTGCACGTCGTCGCAGCGGACGGCGAAGCCCACATCATCACCCTGCCCCAGAGAATGCCGCCGCGCGCGACAGGCAGCACCGCGAACGTGGGCCGCCGCGGCGACGGGAGCGCCAACGCCGACGGCAGCCAGCCGTTCGGCCGGGGCGAGTTGGAGAAGCTGACCCTCGACGTCCTGACCGCGAACCCGGGCCGGGCGATGAGTCCGCAGGACATCGCCACCGCCATCAGCGGACAGCTCGGCCGCGCGGTCAGCTCCGGGGCGGTGCGCAACAACTGCACCAAGGCCGCCGCCGGCGGCCGGATCCTCCTGGCCTCCGAGACACCGCTGACCTTCACCTACCCGGTCCAGGCCGACCAGAGCCCCACCGCGAGCACCAGCGCAGAGCAACCCGGCCAGGACGACAACGACGCCGAGCAGTCCTAACCCACACCATCCCCAACCCATCGCGGGGGCCGATCGGATCCGCTCGGCCCCCGCGGGCGTAGCGAGAAGGAGAACCCCGTGCCCCACGAACTCGAAACGTTCGCCGACGGAACGACCGCCTTCGCCAGCGCCCGCCTGTCGGCCTGGCACCAGCTGGGCACCGTCACCCAGGACACGATGAAGGCAGAGGAGATCATGGCCGCCGCCCGGCTCGGCGACTGGGGCGTGCGGACCATCCGCACCGTCGGCATCGACATCGTCGACGGAGTCGAGGTGCAGATCCCCGCCGACGACAAGCGCATGACCGTGCGCCGCAACCCGGTCACGGCCGAAACCGAGTACCTCGGCATCGTCGGCACCGACTACACCGTGGTCCAGAACGAGCAGTGCGCCGAGATGCTCGACCGCCTGGTCGATCAGGTGGGCGGCGCCCACTTCGAGACCGCCGGAAGCCTCCGCCGCGGCAAGAGTGTGTTCGTCACGATGAAACTACCGACGGCGATGGAGATCGCCGGGGTGGACCGGTTGGACCTCTACCTGATCGGCACGACCTCGCACGACGGCACCGCCGCCCTGCGGGTGGACGCCAGCCCGATCCGGGTCGTCTGCGCCAACACCCAACGCGCCGCCTTCGCCCACTCCGCCGGGCACTACACGTTCCGGCACACCTCCAACGTCAACTCCCAGATCAGCCAGGCCCGCGAGGCGCTGGGCCTGATGTGGACGTACATGGAGACCTTCGAGAAGGCCGCCGAGCGGATGCTCCAAACCGAGCTGACCATGCGCGAGTTCGAGAAGGTCGTCGCCGAGGTGTGGCCGGTCAAGGACAACGCGTCCGAGCAGACCCACAACAACGCCAAGCAGCGTCTCGGCACCCTCAAGTACCTGATCCGCGAGGCCGACACCCAGAAGGCCATCGCCGGCACCCGGTGGGCCGGCTACCAGGCCGTGACCGAGTACCTCGACCACTACCAGCCCGCCAAGAACGAAGTTGCCCGCGCCAACCGGGTGCTCACCGGCAACGTCGGCGAGCTGAAGGTGGCCGCCTTCGACCTGCTGAAGGTCTGACCGCGCCACTGCCCCTCGGGGCGGCGACCGCTGCCCCGGCCCGCACAGAACGGACACACCCATGGCAGCACCGAGCACCAGGCGGCGCGGATCAGACGAGACGGCCCGCCGATGATCCGCCACATCCGCCACCCCCGCGACCTTCGACAGTCCGTGTGCGGCCTGCCCGCCGCCGATGTCCAGCGATGGGAGACCGACGACCCGCCGCGCGTCGAGTCCACCTGCGAGGACTGCTACACCCTGCTCCCCGAAGCCGCCCGACCCGACGACGCCAACCACCCACCCGGCGACCCCACGCTCATCGACACGCTGCGGCGCGTCATCGCCAACCGGCAGCACGCCAAGATCGACGGTGTCCTCGTCGACCTGTGGTCGGCCAGCGTCACCGTCCTCATCTGGGACCACCTCCGCGACGACAAGCGGCAACAGCTGCTGGCCCTGCCGTCACACGAGCTGATCCTGCGCTGCGTCGCGATCTACACCCGCGTCACCGCGAAGAAGGACCACCAGTGACCGCCCCCCGCCTGCCGCAATGGTTCCGCTTCGGGCCGTGGGTGTTCTCGATCGACGCCGCGCGGGCGTTGATCGCGGCGTCTCCCCGCGACACCCGGCCCCTGGACGTCTCGGCGTGGGCCGCCGCGTACGGCCTTGCCCATCTTGACAACCCCAACCCGTCGGCAATCAGCCTCATCGGCCCGACCAGCACCGCCCTCAACCGGACCTACGCCATGACCACCGATCTGACCCAGCCGCTGATCGTGGGCCAGCTCAGCATCAGCGGACACCCGGCCGGCCCGCTGCTCATCGACGGGACCCACCGTCTCTACCGCGCCTGGCGCGAGCACACACCGCGGCTGCCGGCCTACGTGCTCACCGTGCAGGAGACCCGCCAGATCCAGGACGACCTGCTCCTCGGACCACACGCAATCTCCAGCACCCCCGCCGTCGACCGATGACGGCCTGACACCACCCGCACCCACCGCGTACGCCTCGGAAGCCGCCCCAACGCCGGCGGCGACCGAGGCGTACACGCATTCACCCCTTGCGGAGGAACCCGTGACGTACACGCCACCGTGGCGCAGGGTCTGCGACTGCCGCTGCATCATTCACCACCGCCTGCCGCGCACCACCTACAACGAGCCCGGCTGCGCCTGCACCATCACCTGCGCCACCCAACCCCTCACGCTGCTGGCCCACCAGTGGGACCGCGCATTCTTCCTCGACCAGGACGGCGACCTCTGGCACGCCCCGGCCATGGCCAACGGCACCTGGGACTGGGACAACGCCACAAGGGTCGACACCCGCGCCGACGTCGACGACGCCAGCCTCGTCATCGAGCACCTGCTCCGCCAAGCCGCCACCGTCCTCGACACGTCCACCGACTGACCCGCCCGCCCAAGGTGGGCCGCCCGCAAGGGCGGCCCACAACCTTTTCGTGCTTCACGACCAAGGAAGACATCTATGCACCGCACCAACCGCAACGCCCGCGAGCGCGCCTGCGACTGCCGCTGCCCGATCCACCACGGCCAGGCGCGCTCGACCTACAACAACCCCGACTGCCACTGCCTGGCCACCTGCGCCAGTCAACCCATGACCCTGCTCGCCCCACAGATCAACGGCGCCGTGTTCCTCGACGTCACCAACGCCCTCTGGTACGTGCCCAGCCTGGAGCCCGGCCACTGGGACTGGCGCTACGCCACCCCCGTCGACGTGGGCCACCCGCTGTTCCCGGCCAGCACCCTGATCACCGGCCTCCTCCGCGAGACCCACGCCGAACTGCTCCCCCTTCTCTACCGCCTCTAGAACGCACATCGCGGCAACCGCCGCGCACCGGCACGCAGACCGACCCTTCCTCGCTATCCCGAGAGGTCATCGCCATGACAAAGGTCATCATCGGCGTCGTTACCGTCGTCGTCATCGCCTGTTTCGGCCTGCCCCTCCTGCTGCTGTCCTCCGTCACCGGCGGCGGCCCCGGCGGCTGCGCCGTCGCCGCCCCGCCCGGCCTACGCCCCTCCGGGCAGCCGCCCGGCCCCGGCCGATGGGACACCGAGCAACTCGACATCGCCGCCACGATCATCGACGTCGGGGTCACCAAAGGCGTACCCCGCTGGGGCTGGATCGTCGCCGTCGCCACCGCCATGCAGGAATCCGGCCTCCGCAACCTGCCCCACCTTGGCGACCGCAACGACCACGACTCCATCGGCGTCTTCCAGCAACGCCCCAGCCAAGGCTGGGGCACCACCGCGCAACTGTCCGAGCCCGCCTACCAGGCCGGCACGTTCTTCGACAAACTCCAGACCGTGCCCGGCTGGCAGACGATGCCACTCACCCAGGCCGCGCAAGCCGTCCAGGTCTCCGCGTTCCCCGACGCCTACGCCACCTGGACCGACGACGCCCTGCACCTCGTCGAGCAGATGACCAGCACCCTCGTCGACTGCGCCACCGACACCCTCGAGGCGCTCCCCGCCGGGTTCGCGTTACCCGCCAACACCCCACCCGCCGTAGCAACCGCCCTCTTCTGGGCCGTCGGCCAACTCGGCACGCCGTATCACTTCGGTGGCACCTGCACCGACCCGCACTCCGGCGACCCCGACAAACAATGCGACTGCTCCTCGCTGATGCAATCGGCGTACCGGGCCGCCGGCATCTCCATCCCCCGCGTCACCACCGACCAGGTCGTCGCTGGCAAGCCGGTGGCCGACCCGACGCTTCTGCTACCCGGCGACCTCGTGTTCATCCCCGGCAGCCAAGGCACCATGACCAACCCACGCCACGTCGCCATGTATATCGGGCAGGAATTGATCATTCAGGCGCCAAGAACCGGCGACGTGGTCAAGATCTCGCGGCTGAGCAACTGGTTAGGCCAGATCGCCGCCATCAGGCGGGTTGCGCTGTAACAGCGGCGTCGTCGGGTCCCACCTCGATCCCGCTCGATGCCCCATCACGGCCGACCTTGGCGAGCGGACCACGGCAGATCCGAGTTAGGAGACCTTGGCAGATCCGCAGCGACGGCGACGACCGCGACGGCACGTCCGGTCGTGGATCAGACAGCTCACGCGGCCGGTTTGCTACCTGGCGACAGGTGGCCTCCGTGGCCTGCCACCAACCGCGTATGCCACGATTTCAGCGTCAGCCCCTGCGACGGCCGCTGGGTGTTCCGGTAGCCGGCCGTCCCAGACAACCAGCCACGACCCGTACAACTGGGCCCGTCCTTCGAGTCGAGCTAAGAACCAGATGTGCAGGTGGGCGCCACCGCCTCCGATGCGACAGAACTAGGCCCGCGAGATGCGCGCCAGGGCCTGCAAATGGCGAACGATGCGCTACTCAACAACCCCGATCTCACCATCGATACCGAGGCCCGACAACGGCACAACACCAGCCACCCGGCCCGGGCCGGCGCGGTCACGCCGTCGGGGTGACCGCGTCGGCCATGCCTCACTCCTCGGCCCACATCCCGGGGAAGCGGGCCCGCACCAGCTCGATCAGACCCGGATCGACCTGCCGGATGACCCGGACGACGGGCGGACCGTCCAAGCCGTCCAGCACATACATACCAAGCACGTAGGAAACCTGGTTCCCGTCCGGACCGGAGTAGCCCAAGAGGTCACGGCAGAACAGGCAGAAGCGCCGGACCAGGTCACGGTCCAGGTCGACCAGGCCGAGGTCGCGGATCAGCGGACGGACGGCTTGCAGCGCGTATTCGAACTGGTCCACCGGTTCCGGCATCTGGTCGGCGTCGATCGCGCGTCGCATCTGAGTGCAGACCAGGTCCGTGATCTGCTCCCGGGCCTCCGGGAAGTGTTGCCATGCGCGGTCTCCCACCGGGCCAAAGGCCCAAGGCTGAGTCGACATCCACTATCTCCAGGCGAGTCTTTATACGTCACAAGAGGAACCTCCGGCCAAAACGCCGAAAGCCTGCCGCGCTGATCATGGACGGGACGCTGGTGAAGCCGATCCCCCGCATGAATATGCGGCTCGCCCTGGCTGGCTGTCTGGCCCAGCACGTAATGGCCCAGCGGAGGATCGGCACGAGCGCCAGCAGGTGTAGCGAACGTGCGTGGGGCGGCCTGGCGGGGACGGTCAATTCTCGTCCAGGCTGTTACGCAGCTGTGTGGCGAGTGCGATGGTGTCGTCCTGTGGTTCGGCGTCGAGGTCGGCGAGGGCTTTGGTCAGGGCGCGTAGCAGGGTGCGGATGCCGTCGGTGTCGCCGAGGGCATGTCGGGCGTGCATCGCCTTGGTGTAGAGGGCCTCGTTATAGCGGTCAAGTCCAATGGCCTTGGTGAGCAGGTCGGATGCGGCCTGCGGGTTGGTGTCGAGCAGGTCGTCAGCCAGGAGTAGGTGGGCTTCGGTGCCCCACCGGCGGACCGTCTCGCGGTGGGGTTGCAGCCACTCGTAGTCCTGGCCGTCCGCGAGGGGTGCGGTGTAGAGGTCGCAGGCGGCGGTGAGGAGTTCACGGCGGCGCGGCTCGGTGGCGATGGTGGCGCTGCGCATCAGGTCGCGCAGTGTCCACACATCGACGTCCACGGTCGCCGGGTCGAGCAGGTACCGTCCGGCGGATTTGATGACGTAGGCGTTCTTCGTCTCTGCGGTGCCGGCGCGGCCGAGGACGTGCCGCAGGTTCGAGGCGTTGGTGTGTACGCGTTGGTCGGCTTGGCTGATGCGGGCGTCGGGTTCGAGGTATTCGCCGATGTCACGGGTGGCGGCTCCGTCGGGGTGCACGGCGAGGTATACCGCGAGTTCCAGAGCTTTGGCTCGCAGCGGCCGACCTTCGGCGGTGATGCCTTCGATGCGCGGGTGGCCGAGCACGCGCAGCCGCGCCCGTCCCGACAGGGCGTCGGCGGCGGGTTCGACGGCGGTCGGGGTAGCCGGGTTCGTGGCGGTTAGCCTGATCTCGGTGCGGCTGGCGTGCAGGGGCACGATCGTGACCGGTGCGGCTGGTGCGGTGTTCGCGGGCGGTTCGCCGGTCTGTGCCTCGTGGAGCGTGGTCAGGATCTGGAGGGCGGCGGCCGGTTCGAGCACCGGGAGCCGCGGCGGCACTGGTTCGGCGGACTGCCCGGAGAGAAGCGTGGTCTGTCCGTCCGGGGTGACCTCGACGGTGGCGCCGTGGGCCCATTCGCCGAGCAGCAGCCCGGACACGTGCAGTCCCTCGCCCAAGGCGAGCGCGACCTTGGCGCGCATGCGGGCACTGGCGGGCGGGGTATCGGTGACGAGCATGACCGGAGGTAGTGCTTCCTCGTCGGGCACTGTCCGCCGCAGCTCGTCCAAGTCGGCTAGAGCGTGCTCATCGAGGATGCGGCTGCGGTGCAGCAGCCGGGACTCGATGACGGTAAGCGCGTCGTTGATGCTATCGGTCACGTGCAGGCGCGACCAGGGGTTAAGGGTCACCGCGTCCGGGCCGAGCAGCGCGGTCATGGTGGCGGCGTCGATGACGACCTCGCCGCGGGCGTCGGGGTGGTGCGGGCCGCCGGAGGCCAGCACCGCGACGAGGGCGGCGCGGGCGGCCGCGAACGCGCCGTCGCCCACGACTCCGCATCCGCCGGCCGGCAGTGCCCCGAGGTCGGGTACGAGAGCAGGCGGCGGGCCGTCGTCGTTGCTCGCATCCGATGGCTCGGGGTTGCGGGCGGCCACGGCGCGGCGGACCTGGAGCACGGTCGGGGGCAGCTCGGTCGGCGGATCATCGTCAGGCTCGCCGCTGTATCGACGGCGGCGTTGGAGCCAGACCATTGCGGCGGCGGCGCTGATGGCGGCGGCGAGCGACCAGGGCAGCCAACCGGAGTCCGACAGACCCACACCCCGGTCCTCTGAGGCCACCGTCGGGCTATGCGTGACGGGCGGCGGCGCGGCAGGGTTGGAGACCTCGGACGGCGGTGCTGGCGACGAAACGGACCCGGTTGGGGCCGCCGACCGAGTGGTGGTGGGAGTGTCGGCCGGTTGCTCGGGCGCGGGTGGCGGCACGGCAGGATCGGACGGGTCCGGTGCGGCACTCGGCGATGGGGGCGGTGTCGCAGGCCGGCCCGACCGGGGCGTGGAGGGCGTTGCTGGTGTGGCGGCTTGTGGTGGGCGGGCGTCGGCAGGTAGGCGAAGCTCCCAGCCGGGGTAGATGAGGTCGCAGTCACGCAGGACACCGCCGACAGGAAAGTGGCGGTGCTTGTTCAGACCGCAGACCTCCGGCCACCGTCCCGCGTCGCCGAGCCACTCCTTCGCGACCTTGGACAAGGTGTCGTGTCGCTCGACTGTGTAGAGGTAGCGCTGGTCGGCCACGTGGATGATGGCGGGTCCGCGGGCTGCGGCTTGCCGGGGAACATCGGCGCGCTCGGTCGCGGCGACGGGCGTAGACGGCCGATCCGAATGAACCGCCGCGTTGAGGGATCCTGCAGGGGCGACGGCGAGCGCGGCGGTGCCCGCCAGACCGAACACGAGCCGGTGCAACGGGGCCGGCAGCCTGAGTATGGGGATGCGCCACCGGGTCACCGCCGCGAGGATCTCGGCGAGCAGGAGCAGGGTGAACACACCCCACAGCAGCCACATCGCCCAGAACGCCGCACCGATGAGGAAGTCGGGGGTGAACCGTCCGCTGGAGCGCCCGAACCAGTCGGGGATCTGCGACCAGGCCGGCAGCCGGCGCAGCGGGTTCCCACCCGCAGCCCACAGCAGTACCGGAACGGCGACCAAGAAGAGACCGGCACCGATGACGCCGCGCACAACCCCGCTCAGGGACGGCCGCGCGCGGCGCGGCCGCGAATCTGATGGGATGCGAACGGTGGCTCGTGCACCGTACTCGGCGAGTTTGTCGTCTCTGCCCCGGCGCGTCTGCGGCACCTGTCCCCCTGCCGTTGATCCCCGATCTCCTCCAAATACACGAGGGTAAGTGTCTTCGACTATCCCATCGGGAGAGATTCTCACCATCCGCGTACAACGAGTCACGTTCTGCGGATCATGGTTGACACCCGGTCGCCCTCACGAGCGAGACTGCCCCTCATGCCAAGCGGGGGCACTGTGCTGTCGATCGACTTAAGTTCGTCGGCCATCGCGGCCACTGTCAGTCGGCAAGGCCTGAGGATCCCCATCCTCATCGACGGTCGCCTCGTCATGCCGCCTGGCGTCGTCATCGGGCCCGCAGGGGAGATCTACGTCGGTCTCGACACCATGGCCGCGATGTCTCTGCCGGCCGACCACCGGTTCGTCGATAACCCGACTGACCTCCGCGGCCGACCGATCAACACCGCCGATGCGACACAACCCGACCCGGTGGAGCTACTCGCCACCGTGCTGCGGCACATCACCCATCATGCTGCCGTCCACGTCAACGGGCCGATCACCGCGCTCACCGTGACCGTTCCGCCGAGCTGGGGACCACGCCGCTGCGGACACGTCAGCGAGGCAGCAACCCGCGCGGGGTTTCCACCTCCCGCCCTGGTCACCGCACCCGCCGCCCTCGCCGCCTACGCCACAATCCTCGGCGTCACCGCGCCGGAAGGCGCCTGCGTGCTCGTATGCCAGGCAGACCGCGAACCGGCGACCCTCACCGTCCTGCAGACCGCCGCCGACGGCTACCGCGAACTGGCGACGCAGCAGATCATTCTTGCCCATGGCCTCGACCACCTCATCGCCCACCAACTCGTCCGGACGGCCACCGCCGACTCCGACCCGCTCCGATCGGCGATGACGGCGCCCGATTACGACGGAGCAGACGGCGGACGCGCCCTCCTTGAATCCGTCCGGGCCGCCAGGGGTCTACTCGCGACCCAAGACCACGCGCCGATCCTGCTGCCCGCGCCCCGCCAACCGGCCGTCATCACCCGTGACGACGTCACGGTCGCCGCACAGCCCCTCCTCGACCAGATCCCCGGCGCAGTCGACGGACTCCTCGACGCGGCCGACGTCGACAAAACGCACCTCGCTGGCGTCGTCCTCAGACCAGCCCCCGGCGTACCCGCGCTGACCGAAGCGCTCACCGCAGCCACCGACATCACCCCTACGCTCATCGACCACCCCCACGCCCTCGCCGACGGGGCCCTCTCCCTCACCACCACGCACCAATCAGGCTCGGCAGCCGCAGCACGCCTACCCCGCGTGCGCCTCCGTATCGGCGACCTCACCGGCGCCCTACTCCTCGGCGCCTGTTCCCTGGCCCTGCTCCTGCAAGCCGTACTCACCGCCTACATCTCCACCTACAGCACCTGGGTCGTCGGCGTCCGCACCTCGCTACCGCAACTCGGCGCCGCCGGCGCACTCGTCATGCTCACCGCCTTCGCCGTTGCGCACCTCGCACC
>NZ_QGSZ01000080.1 GCF_003857055.1 Micromonospora inaquosa
TATAAGACACACACCGATACCACCGAGACCACCGAGACCACCGAGGCCAGCGAGCGACCGAGCCCACCGAGCACGCCGGGACCACCGAGCACGCCGGGACCACCGAGCACGCCGGGACCACCGAGCACGCCGGGACCACCGAGCACGCCGGGATCGCCATCGGTCTGGGCAGGGGGATGCTGCGCGGGGTGTCGGGTTTGGTGGACTGGCGGGCGGTAACGTCGGGCTCGTGTCTGAGACTTTGCCGCTCCGCCTCGTGCTCGCTTCGGCGAGCCCTGCCCGTCGTAAGTTGCTCCAGGCTGCCGGCGTCGAGCCGGAGGTGCTGGTCAGCGGGGTGGACGAGTCCCTGGTGGTGACCGAGCGGGCCGAGGAGTTGTGTCTGGAGTTGGCTCGACTTAAGGCGCAGGCGGTGTTGACCCGGCTGAACCCGGCCGCCGATCAGCGGACGTTGGTGATCGGCTGCGACTCGGTGCTCGCCTTCGACGGGGAGATCCTCGGCAAGCCGGCGGATGCGGCCGACGCGACCCGGCGGTGGCGGCGGATGCGGGGGCGCAGCGGCGTTCTGCACAGCGGGCACTGCCTGGTCGACGTTGCCGCGGGGCGGCGCGCGGAGGCGGTCGCGTCGACCACTGTCCACTTCGCTGACGTCAGTGACGACGAGATCGCCGCGTACGTGGCCACGGGTGAGCCGTTGGCGGTGGCCGGCGCGTTCACGATCGACGGGCTGGGTGGGCCGTTCGTGGAGCGGATCGAGGGTGACCCGGGGACGGTGGTCGGGTTGTCGATGCCGCTGCTGCGCCGGCTCCTCGCCGAGTTGGATCTGCGGATCACCGACCTGTGGACGAAGGTCGCGCCGGGCGGCCAATCCGTCGAGCCGCTCGGTAACGTCCGGTCATGACCACCAAGTCGATTCCGCTCACCGACGAGCTGCACGCCTATCTGGTCGCACACGGCTCCCCACCGGACGAGATCATCCGGGACCTTGCCGAGGAGACCCGGTCGGTGCTGCCGGAGCACGCCACCATGCAGGTGGCGCCGGAGCAGGCCGCGTTCCTGACGTTTCTCACCCGGCTGCTCGACGTGCGGCAGGCCGTCGAGGTGGGCACGTTCACCGGGCTTTCGTCGCTGGCGATCGCCCGCGGGTTGCCCCAGGGTGGGCGTTTGACGTGTTTCGACATTTCCGAGGAGTTCACCGACATCGCCCGGCGCTACTGGGCGCGCGCCGGGGTGCAGGATCTGATCGACCTGCGCATCGGGCCGGCCGCGGACGGGCTGCGGGAGCTGCCGCACGAGCGGCACCTGGACTTCGCGTTCATCGACGCGGACAAGACCGGCTACCCGATCTACTGGTCGGAGCTGGTGCCTCGGATGCGTCCGGGTGGGGTGATCGCTGTCGACAATGTGCTGCGTGGGGGGCGTGTCATCGCCCCGCAGGACGCCGGTGACCGGGCCATCGCCGCGTTCAACGACGAGGTCATCGCCGACGTACGGGTGGACCCGGTGATGCTCCCGATCGCGGATGGCCTGACCCTCGCCCGGGTGCGCTGACCGCCGGCAACCACCAAGCGCCTGCCGCCGAAGACCGAACACCGAACGCCCACCACGGAAAGCGGGGTGTCCCCCGACAAGGGACATCCCGCTTTCCAGGGGCGACGAGAGCCAGCGTCAGCGGACGCTGCGGGCGAACTGGCGGGCGGCCCAGTAGACGCCGAGCGCGGCGAGGACCGCGGTGATGCTGAGACCCTGCCAGACCTTGTCGCTGCCCAGGTCACCGGCGAACAGCGCCCGGGTGCCGTCGACCGCCCAGGAGAACGGGTTCCAGTTGGCGATGCCCTGCAACCAGCCGGGTGCGAAGGTCAGCGGCAGCAGGATGCCGGAGAGCAGCAGCACCGGCTGCGCCACGGTGTTCATCAGCGGGGCCAGCGCGTCCTCGCTCTTGACCTTGAGGGCGACACCGTAGGAGACGGCCGAGGTCATGAGGGCGATCAGGGCGAGCATCAGGTACGCCAGCAGCAGGTCCCCGATGAACACCCGCAGGTCGAACAGGAGCGCGAGCAGCGTGATGATGACCGCCTGCACGATGAGCGAGACCACGTCGCGCAGCGAGCGGCCGAGTAGCAGGGCGAGCCGGCTGATCGGGGTGACCCGGGAGCGTTCGATGACGCCGGCTCGCAGTTCGGCGATCAGGCCGAAGCCCTGGAACAGGCCACCGAAGATGGCCAGCAGCACCAGCAGACCCGGTACGAAGATCTTGTAGGCGGCGGCCTGAGTTGGCGCGTTCAGTGCGGGCTTGAGCAGCGGGGCGAAGAGCAGCAGGTACATGACCGGCTGGAACACGCCGACGAAGACCCAGACCGGGTTGCGCAGCAGGAGTTGGGTTTGGCGCTGGAAGATCAGCCACGTGTCACGGGCGAATTTCATGAGAGTCGTCTCCGGGGTCAGGACTCGCGCAGCGAGCGGCCGGTCTTGGTGAGGAAGACGTCGTCGAGGCTGGGTCGGTGCAGCTCGATCGAGCGCAGCTCCAGCCCGGCGTGGTCGAGTCGGCGCAGCACCTGCGGAATGGCGGTGGCGCCCTCGTCGACGTAGAGGCGCAGGCCGCCCTCGTCGACGGTTTCCAGCTTGTTGACGTACGGCTCGCCGTCGAGCGCCTTGGCGGCCTGCGGGGAGGCGGCCAGGTCGAGACCGACCAACACCACGTCGCCGGAGATCTCCCGCTTGAGCTCGGCTGGCGTGCCCTCGGCCACCACCTCGCCGTTGTCCATGATCGCGATCCGGTCGCAGAGCGCGTCGGCCTCGTCGAGGTAGTGCGTGGTGATGAAGACGGTCATCCCGTCGCCGCGGAGCCGCCGGATCTCGTCCCACATGTGGGCGCGGCTCTGCGGGTCGAGGCCGGTGGTCGGCTCGTCCAGGAAGACGATCTTCGGCTCGTGGATGATGCCGAGGGCGATCTCCACCCGGCGACGCTGGCCGCCGGAGTAGGTCTTGCACTTGCGGTCGGCGTACTCGGTGAGCTGGAAGGCGTCCAGGGCGCGGGCGGCGCGGCGCTGCGCGTCGGCCTTGCCGATGCCGTACATCCGGGCGTGCAGCACCAGTTCCTCGCGGGCGGTGGACTCGTCCCAGGTGCTGCCGCCCTGCGGGACGTACCCGATTCGGCGGCGCACCTCGGCCGGGTCCTTGCGCAGGTCGGCGCCCGCGATGGTGGCCTCGCCGCCGTCCGGCTCGATCAGCGTGGCGAGCATCCGCAGCGTGGTGGTCTTGCCGGCGCCGTTCGGGCCGAGGAAGCCAAAGATCTCGCCCCTGGCGACGTCGAGGTCGACGCCCCGCACGGCGTCCACCGTCTTCGTCTCTCGACCCGCGCGGGAGCGGAACGACTTCCGCAGCCCCCTGGTCTCGATCATTTCTGCTCCTGGTCGTTCGGGCCGGTCGGGCCGGCCGTCGAGTGGGACGACGCCGGACGGCGCACTCCCCCGCTGTGCCGCCAGCAGGCTAACGCGATATAGCTTTTCTAGTCAACGTTGATTATTCTGCCTGGGTGCCAGGCGACTCCAGGCCGTCCCTCCACCCGGACCAACCCTGCGCTTCATCCAGCTCAGCAGGCAGGTACGACACACCGGAATCGATCCGCTCCGCGATCCGTTCGCACCAGCTCATCTCCGCCTCGGCCCGCGCCGACCACAGCTCGAACATCCAGCCGACGTGCGCCGGCTTGCGGTTGCGCACCCAGTCCGACTCGAGCGAGGCACGCATCGACTCGACGCCGGCGCGCAGCAGATTGGCGCGGTTACGCAGGGCGGCGGCCGCCTCGGCACGCGGCATGGCCGGCAGGAAGGAGAAGGCCGCCACGAACGGGTCGGCGGGCTCGCTGATGGTCCACCAGGAGTTGCGCAGCAGCGTCTCGAACTCGTCCTCCCCCTTCACGGTCACCTCGTACGTGGTGCGCGCCGGGCGGGCGCCGACCTGCTCGGTCGCGACGGCGCGGAGCAGCCCCTCCTCGGTGAGCTTGCGCAGGGCGTGATAGATCGATCCGGGTTGCACGTTCGCCCACTTGTCGGCGCTCCAGCTCAGCAGCTCGCGGCGCACGTCGTAGCCGTGCACGGGCTGCATCCACCGCACCAGACCGAGAATCATCATTCGAGTCGAAGACACCCGATAAGCGTAATAGCCAAGTTTGACTAAACCGTGGCGAGTGCAGTGCGGCATCCCACACTGAGCGATCGTTAGGGCCTCCGTGGCCGGCCGATACACTCCCCGTCAGTAACCTGCCCGGGAGGAGCCACGAAGGTGCGCAAGGTACTCATCGCCAACCGCGGCGAGATCGCCGTCCGGGTGATCCGCGCGTGCCGCGACGCTGGCCTGGGCAGCGTCGCCGTGTACGCGGACTCCGACCGCGACGCCCTGCACGCCACCCTCGCGGACGAGGCGTACGCGCTCGGCGGGGACAGCGCGACCGACACCTACCTGCGCATCGACAAGCTGCTCGACGTGGCCGCTCGGGCCGGCGCCGACGCCGTACACCCGGGTTATGGCTTCCTCAGTGAGAACGCCGACTTCGCCCAGGCCGTCATCGACGCCGGGCTGACCTGGATCGGCCCCACCCCGCAGGCCATCCGTGACCTGGGCGACAAGGTCACCGCCCGACACATCGCCCAGCGGGCCGGCGCGCCGCTGGTCCCGGGCACCCCGGACCCGGTGGCCAGCCCGGACGAGGTGATGGCGTTCGCCGTGGATCACGGCCTGCCGGTCGCCATCAAGGCCGCCTTCGGCGGCGGTGGGCGCGGTCTCAAGGTCGCGCGCACGATGGAGGAGATCCCCCAGCTCTTCGAGTCGGCCACCCGGGAGGCGGTCGCGGCCTTCGGTCGCGGCGAGTGCTTCGTCGAGCGGTACCTCGACCAACCCCGGCACGTCGAGGCACAGGTCCTCGCCGACCAGCACGGCAACGTGATCGTGGTGGGCACCCGGGACTGCTCGTTGCAGCGACGCCACCAGAAGCTCGTCGAGGAGGCGCCCGCGCCGTTCCTCACCGACGCCCAGCGCGCGCAGATCCACGAGAGCGCCAAGGCGATCTGCCGCGAAGCCGGCTACCACGGTGCCGGCACTGTGGAATACCTGGTCGGCATGGACGGCACCATCTCCTTCCTGGAGGTCAACACCCGACTTCAGGTCGAGCACCCGGTCACCGAGGAGACCGCCGGCATCGACCTGGTCCGCGAGCAGTTCCGGATCGCCGACGGCGAGAAGCTGCGGATCACCGAGGACCCGGCGCCGCGCGGGCACGCGATCGAGTTCCGGATCAACGGCGAGGACCCGGGCCGCAACTTCCTGCCCGCCCCGGGCACTGTCACCGCGCTGCGCCTGCCCAGCGGGCCAGGTGTTCGGGTCGACACCGGCATCTCGGCCGGCGACGTGATCGGCGGCAACTTCGACTCACTGCTCGCCAAGGTGATCATCACAGGCGAGACGCGGACCGAGGCGCTGGAGCGCGCCCGCCGCGCGCTGGACGAGATGGTTCTCGACGGGATGGCCACCGCGCTGCCGTTCCACCGGCTGGTCGTGCGCGACGAGGCGTTCACCGCCGAGCCGTTCACCGTGCACACCCGGTGGATCGAGACGGAGTTCCACAACACCGTGCCGCCGTTCACCGCCGCCGCCGCCGGCACCGCCGAGGCGCCGGCCGAACGCGACACCGTCGTGGTCGAGGTGGGCGGCAAGCGGCTCGAGGTCAGCCTCCCCGCCGGCTTCGGCGGGAGTACGACCACCGCGGCACCCGCCTCCCGCAAACCGACCCGGCGCGGCGGCGGTGCCAAGGCCGGCGCCCCGGTCGGTGGCGACACGCTCACCTCACCGATGCAGGGCACCATCGTCAAGATCGCGGTGGCGGACGGCGACACTGTGGCCGAGGGTGACCTGGTCGTGGTGTTGGAGGCGATGAAGATGGAGCAGCCGCTGCACGCGCACAAGGCGGGCACGGTCAGCGGTCTCAGCGCCGAGGTGGGTGCCGTGATCACCTCTGGTGCCCCCATCTGCACCATCGCCTGAGCCGCTGGCGGGCAGTCAACGCAGGGTTTCGGTGACGACCGCGCGGACGGCTGCGGTCAGGGCGTTCAGCACGTCCGACTCCAGCCCAACCCGAGCCTGATCATGTCGCTGAACGCCGGCACCGACGGTACGTAGTGCACCGGCGGGTCGAGCGGTCGCCCGAGCGGTGCGAGTGTTTTCCGCGACCACCGACGGTGGAATCGCCAGCCAGCGGGAATGATTGCCGGGTGCGGTTCCTTCACGGCGCGGTCCCCGCGCACGACCTGACCTATACCGACGTCTTCATGGCGCCGGCCCATTCCGACCTGGGTTCCCGGCTCGACGTCGACCTCTCCACCGGCGACGGCACCGGCACCACCATCCCGCTGGTGGTGTCGAACATGACGGCGGTCGCCGGCCGGCGGATGGCGGAGACGGTCGCCCGCCGGGGTGCCATCGCGGTGATCCCGCAGGACATTCCGATCGAGGTGGTGGCGAATGTCGTCGCCTGGGTCAAACAGCGCCATCTGGTCTACGACACGCCGATCACGCTCGGCCCGACCGACACCGTGGGCGACGCCATCCACCTACTGCCCAAACGCTCGCACGGTGCGGTGATCGTGGTCGACGACGCCGGTCGGCCGATGGGTGTGGTCACCGACGCGGACACCACGGGTGTGGACCGGTTCGCTCAGCTGCGGCACGTCATGTCCACCGAGCTGCACACCGTCCCGGCGGACGCGGATCCGCGTGCCGGTTTCGATCTGCTCTCGGCGGGCCGTCGCCGACTCGCCCCGGTGGTGGACGCCGGGGGCCGACTGGTCGGGGTGCTGACTCGGCAGGGCGCGTTGCGGGCCACCCTCTACACGCCGGCCGTGGACGACCGCGGCCGGCTTCGGATCGCGGCGGCCGTCGGGATCAACGGTGACGTGACCGGCAAGGCCTCGGCCCTGCTGGAGGCGGGGGTGGACACGTTGGTCGTGGACACCGCGCACGGCCACCAGGCACGGATGATTTCCGCACTCCAGGCGGTCCGCAAGTTGGATCCCGGGGTGCCGGTGGCGGCCGGAAACGTGGTCACCGCCGAGGGTGTACGCGACCTGGTCGAGGCGGGAGCGGACATCATCAAGGTCGGCGTCGGCCCCGGCGCGATGTGCACCACCCGGATGATGACCGGCGTGGGCCGGCCGCAGTTCTCGGCTGTGCTCGACTGTGCGGCCGCCGCCCGTCACCTGGGCCGGCACGTGTGGGCCGACGGCGGAGTGCGACACCCCCGTGACGTGGCGCTCGCGCTCGCCGCCGGCGCGTCGAACGTGATGATCGGCTCGTGGTTCGCCGGCACCTACGAATCCCCCGGCGACCTGTACACCGACGCGGACGGCCGGAGGTACAAGGAGAGTTTCGGGATGGCCTCGGCTCGGGCGGTCAGCGCCCGAACCGCCGACGACAGCCCGTACGACCGGGCCCGCAAGGCGGTCTTCGAGGAGGGCATCTCCTCGGCCCGGATGCACCTGGACCCGGCCCGCCCCGGTGTCGAGGATCTGATCGACGAGATCATCGCTGGGGTGCGCAGCGCCTTCACCTATGCCGGTGCCCGGGACCTGACCCAGTTCCACGAGCGGGCCATCGTCGGCGTGCAGAGCGCCGCCGGCTTCACCGAAGGAATGCCCCTCCCCACCAGTTGGTAGCCCC
>NZ_QGSZ01000406.1 GCF_003857055.1 Micromonospora inaquosa
GGGAGGTGCGGACGGCGTCGGCGGTGAAGACGATCAGGGCCAGCCAGACCAGCGCGAAGCCGGCCAGGCGGGCCGGCGGCATCGGCTCGTGGAAGATCAGCACACCGCAGCCGAGCTGAAGGATCGGCGCCAGGTACTGGATCATGCCGAGGCTGCTCAGGGGCAGTCGGTTGGCCGACCCGGCGAACATGAGCAGTGGAATCGCCGTGGCCACGCCGGCCAGCACCAGCAGCGCGGTGTGTCCGGCCGAGACGTGCCCGAAGGCCAGGTCCGCCTTCGCCGTCAGCCACCACAGGTAGCCCAGAGCCGGCAACGCCAGCACCGCCGACTCGACGAAGAGCCCCTCCGCCGCCGGCAGCCCGAGCCGCTTCTTGACCAGGCCGTACCCCGCGAAGCTGAACGCCAGGGTCAACGCCAGCCAGGGCAGCCGGCCGTAGTCCACGGTGAGCACCACTACCGCCGACGCGCCGATCCCGAGCGCCACCCACTGCGTCGGGCGTAGCCGCTCCCGCAGCACCGTCACCCCGAGCAACACCACGACCAGCGGGTTGATGAAGTAGCCGAGCGCGGTCTCCACCACCCGGTCGGAGTTGACCCCGTAGATGTAGGTGCCCCAGTTGACGGCGATCAGCGCGGCGGCGACGACGATCCCCGCCACCGCCCAGGGGCGGCGCAGCAGTGCCCGCAGGAAACCGACGTTGCGCAGCGCCGCCAGCAGCAGGGCCACGAAGACCACCGACCAGACGATCCGGTGGGCCAGGATCTCCAGCGGACCCGCCGGTCGCAGCAACTTCAGATAGAGCGGAAAGAAACCCCAGAGCAGGTACGCGCCGAGGCCGTAGAGGTATCCCAGGCGGAGAGGCGTCACGCCTCCACCGTAAGGGGCGTAGTGCTGCCTTGTTCCTTTCCGGTGATCGGCGTCACCGGAGGCCGCCGGTCGAGCTGCATCCACCGTTGCGGGACGTCCAGCGGCGTGAAGCCAACCCCCGCGTACACCTGGTGTGCGTCTTTCGTGCAGAGCAGGATCCGGCGTACGCCCAGCTCGGCCAGGTGGTCGCGGACCGCGCCCGCCAGCCACCCGCCGAGCCCCCGACCTCGGGCGGCCCGGTCGACGTACACGTCGCAGAGCCAGGCGAAGGTGGCGCCGTCCGTGACGACCCGGGCCACCGCCACCTGGCGGCCGTCCTCCGGCCGGTAGATGCCGAACGGCAGCGAGCCGGCGAACGCCCGCTCGGTGGTCTCCCGGTCCCGCCCGAGCGCCCAGTACGCGTCGGTGGACAACCAGTCGTGCACCAGGTCCAGATCGATCCGCGCCGGATCGGTGCTGAGCAGGTGGCCGTCGGTGTAGGTCAGTGAGAACATGCCGCGACGCTAACCGTCGAGATGGGCGCTCAGGCCGGCAAATTCCCGAACTCTGGTCATCGGCCCGCCGGAGCCCCGGACGAGGTCGGGGGCCCGGCGGGCCGGGTCGGTGCTGGCTGGTCGCCGGTCAGTCCCGGTCGAGGACGGCGCCGAGGATCCAGGTCACGATGCTCACGAAGAGGGCGCCCAGCACGGCTGCCGGCCAGAAACCGTCCACCGAGAACGGCAGCCCCGCCTGGTCGGCGATCCAGCTCGTGAGCAGGAACAACAACCCGTTCACCACCAGGGCGATGAGGCCCAGGGTCAGCAGGTAGAAGCCACAGCCGACGGTCTTGATGATCGGCTGGAGAACCGCGTTGACCACACCGAAGATCACCGCCACCAGAAGCAGCGTGGTCACCGTCTCGGTGGCCGAGTTCGAATCCAGAGTGATGCCCGGGATGAGGAGCGTGGCCAGCCAGAAAGCCAAAGCTGTGCTGGCCAGCCGAATCAGCAGACCTTTCAGAAAACCCATGGCGGGGATCGTGCCACGGACCACGCACTGACGTAACCCGGCAGCCGGCCATCCTGGTGATCAGCCGCGCTTCGGCGGCCCGATCAGTTGCGCCTCGATCGGAGTGGGGGAAAGCAGTGCCCAGCGCAGCGCCCGGCGGTTGACAACGGCCACCATGTCCGCCCGGATCCGGGTCAGCCACTCGGCCGAGCCGCCCAACCCGAGCGCGGCGCCGGCCAGGGTGGCCTCGGCGGAGGTCAGCGGCTGGAGCAACGCCAGATCGGCCCGACTCAGCGCGTCCACATCGGCCGGGGTCAGCTCGTCGCGTACGACCAGTGTGGCCCGCCACGGCGGACCCGGCGCGGCCTCAGCCGCCACCGGCCCGGCGTCCACGATCAGCAGCAGTGGACGCAGCGCGGTGCCCACCCCGTCGGCGACCGCCCGACCGGGCGGGAGCAACGGGATCGTGCCACCCGGCGCGCCAACCCCCCGTACGAACGGCTCCCAGGCGCGTGGTCGGGCGGTCTGCACCACCACCAGGGCACCCAGCGCCAGCGCCCGCAGGGCCACCAGTTGAGTTGCGGGCACCCCGCCGACCAGCAGCACACGGGTGCTCTCCGGCCGGAACAGTCGCACGGTGACGGCCCGGCCGTGCCGGTTGGTGCCGACCATCAGACCCGCGTCACCCAGGGAGAGCTCCCAGTCGTCCACCGTCGGGCCGGGCAGCGCCCCGAGCGCCGGTGGGCGGGGCCGCGCTCCGGACGCCGTCAGCGCCAGCGGCAGCGTGGCGGCCAGCCCGTCCAGGTGGGCGCCGTCGAGCCGTCGCAGCTTTCCGCCCAGGTCGGTCACCAGGCGGATCAACGCCTCGGTGGCCGCCGCCAACTCGGTCGCCGTCCCGGCCGCCACGCGTACCGTCAGCTCGGTCGACACTCCGCTGGTCGCTGACGGACCCGACGGCATCGTCATCGTCTGCGCCGGACCTGAGCACATGGACACCGTCGTGGTCGTCGCCGGCAGCGCGAGCAGGCGGGGCACCAACCGGCGTCCAGCCGTACCGCCCGGGTCGGGCCAATGGACCAGTAGGAAGGTGGCCTGGACCAGCGAGCCGGAACGGATCACCGGCCAGGTCTCCCGGACCGGTTCGCCGTCCTGGTGGGCCAACTCGCCGAGGACGCGCAGCGCCGCGGGCACCCCGAGTGGCCGCGCGGCCAACGACCCGAGGCGTCGGACGATCCGGCGGACCGTGCCGGCGAGCACCCGGCGCAGGTCCTCCTCGGACCAGCCGTTCACCCGCAGCACCCGGACGGCCACCACCGCCCGTTCCCGCCCGGCGAGCCGCCCGTCGGTGAGCTGCCGGTACGACGTGCCGACCGTGCCGCCGGCGCCCGGCACCGGTGCCGGTGCACCGGCGAGCAGCAGTTGGACCAGCAGCGGGGGGAGGTCCGGCCCGGCCGGTGGGAGCAACGTGGCCGGGGCGGGGATCGCCTGGGAGGCGTCACCCAGCAGGTCACCCGGGTCGCCGAGCTCCAGGAGCGCGACCATGCCGGTGGTGTCCTCCAGGACGGCGGCCGGCCCTCCGGTCAGCTCGGTCGAGCGGACGACGGTGCCCGGGGCGACCAGGTCGAGCAGTTCGGCCGCTCCGGCCGGCCCGGTCAGCGCCCGCCGACGGGTGAGGTGCCCGATGGCGGTGCCCAGCCACTCGAAGAGCCACCGCCCCCGAACCGGCACCCAGGCGGCCGCCACCAGCAGCACGGCCATCAGGGCGGCCACCGTGACGACCGGTGCGGGTCGGCCGAGGGCGACGAGGACGAGCGCTGCCGCGACCTGCGCGGCGACCAGTTGCCCGGCTCGCGTTCGTGCGCCCGCGCGGCGGCCGACCGCGACCCAGCGGTCCACCGGCGACCGGCGGCTGGGTCGGGATGCGGCGGTGCCCGCCTCGGGGCCGACCGGGGTCGCTGGGAGCGGCCCTCCGGTGGTGATCGCCGGCACCGTGCCTCCTCGACCAGTGGGGACCGGGTCGGGCGGCCGGCCGCCGTCCGACGGCCCGTCACGCGCCGCGACGTGGCTGCGGCACATCGTAAGCGACCGATGGCCGCTCGGTTGTCCACAGGGGAGACGCGTGGGGTAGCAGAACTGCTACGAGGTCGCTACCGTCAGCCACGAAGTCCTTCGCTGACCCGTGTCTCAGTGCTCGACGACCGGGCCAAGCGACGACGCGTCGCCCAGGGTGGGCGCGTCGACGGCCACGTGCGATCCGAGAGACGAGGTGACGTCCGGGTGTCCCAAACCAAGGCAGAAGCCGCGGTCATGCAGCAGACCGCCGCGAAGTTCGAGCAGGTGGACCAGTCGTTGCAGTCCATGCTGACCGGCCTGTTGGCCGAGCTGGAGGTGTTGCAGCAGGCCTGGCGTGGCGCTGGTGGCCGTTCGTTCGAGCAGGTCAAGCAGCAGTGGTCACAGGACCAGGCCGCGCTGCACCGCGCGCTGCGGGAGACCGCCGGTGCGATCCGCACCGCCGGCCGGCAGTACGACGTATCCGACGACGAGGTGGCCAGCCGGGTGGCCGGCACCAACCGCGGCGGCATCCAGTTGCCGCTCTGATCCCACTGGGGAGGGAATCCGATGGACCATGGTGTGCTGGTCGTCAACTTCGCCGCGCTACAGCAGGCCGGCGCTGACATTCAGAAGGCGTTGAACACCCTCGACACGCAACTCGGGCAACTCGAACGGGACGCCGCCCCGCTGGTGGCGAGCTGGGCGGGCGAGGCGCGGCAGGCCTACGAGCAGCGGCAGGCGCGGTGGCGCTCGGCCTCGCAGGACCTCCAGGCGATGCTGCGTGACATCAGGTTGGCGGTGAACGACTCCGCCACCGACTACCTGGACACCGAAAAGAAGAACACCGGGCTGTTCCAGTGAGTGATGTGGGCCGGGAGCGCTGACCGTGTCCGGGTCAGCGCCCCGCCCGCAGCCGGTCGGAGGTCAGGGCTGTGGGTGGGCGAGCTCAGGCCGGGCCGGCCGGACGCCAGCGTCGACGGGCGCCCCGGGGCACCACCAGGGCCAGCAGCGCCACGGTGACCGCCGTCATGCCGACCACCGCGCCGACCAGCAGGGCTCGGTCCCGCGCGGCGGCGCGGCGGGTCTGGCGGGCGAGTTGCGCCGGGTCGGCCCGATCGTCGGCGAGCGCGGCGACCGGCTGCGCACCGGCCGGCCGGCCGCCGCTGGTCTCGGTGACCGCCCGGTAGGGATTCAACACCCCGGCGCCGTACCCGCCGCCCCGGCCCGCGCCGGGAGCTGGATCGGCGGTGGCGATGATCCGCTCCACCACCTGGGCGGCGGTCAGCTCCGGCCGGTATTCCCGGAGCAAGGCGGCGGTGGCGGCCACGAAGGGCGCCGCGTAACTGGTGCCCTCGACCCGGTGGTGGCCCGCACCGGGGGCGGCGGTCAGCACCTCGCTGCCCGGTGCCACCAGGTCGACGTACGGGCCGGTCTGCGAGAAGGTCGCCCGTCCGCCGTCCGCCCCGATCGCGCCCACACCGAGCACCCCGTCGTAACCGGCGGGGAACGGTCGGGGGTTCCCGCTGTCGCGCAGGTTGCCGGCGGCGGCCACCAGCACCACGTTCCGGTCGACCGCGTACCGCACCGCCGCACGGACGTCCGGGTCGTCCGCGTACAGCACCACGGACAGGTTCACCACGTCGGCGTCGTGGTCGACGGCCCACCGGATGGCCCGGGCGAACTCGTCGGCGCTGACCGTACGCCCCGACTCCCGCCCCTGCACCACCTGTTGCTCACTCACCCGCACCGGCAGGATCCGGGCACCCGGCGCCAGCCCGCGAAAGGCGACGTCGGCGTGAGGTGCCGCCGCGATGATGCTCGCCACACCGGTGCCGTGCCCGGCGCAGTCCCGACCGCCGTCCCCGCCGGGGTCGAGCAGGTCCGTGCCGGCCAGCACCCGCCCAGCCAACTGCGGGTGCACCCGGTCCACCCCGGAGTCGACCACCGCGACGGTCACTCCGGCACCGGTGGCCAGTGGCGCGAGCCGAGCGGGGTCGTACCGCTGCTGTGGCCAGGGCGTGGCCGCGACCGGCCGGACGGGGGCCAGTGGGGTCGCACAGGCCGCCGGTGCCGCCCGGAGCCCGGCGGCGACAACGACGGTCGGAAGGGCCGGTACGGTCAACAGGCTGGCGGCCAGACCTGCGAGGACGGGGCGCGTGATCGATCGGGACATCGACACCCTCCGTATCGTGTCGGCTCCGGAACGGGATGTTATCGCCTCCTCCTCGCTCCGGCAGACCGCCGCCGGCCAGCCATTGTGATCTTGGTGCCACCTTGTAGGTTGTACGCGATACCTGTGGCCTGTTCTCGGAAGGGGAGGTGGCCGTGACCGAATGGGAGCCGGCCACGGAGGCCGAGGTGGCGATGCGCGACGCGCTGCGCGCCAACGACCAGGAGCTCTACTTCCGGCTCCTGTCCCGCACCGATGTGCTGCTGCCGGTCTCCGCGCCGACGCGGCCCGGCCAGCCACCCGCCGGATGGGGCACCTGGACCACCGGCGGCCGGACCCACGTCCTGGCCTTCACCTCCGCCGCCGCGCTGCGGGCGTGCCTCGGCGATCACGCCGGCAGCAACCGTCGCATCCCCTTCGCTGATCTCGCGGCGAGTTGGCCCAACCACGAGTGGTGGCTCGCCGTCAATCCGGGTCTGCCGGTCGAGGGCTACCTGCCGGCCTGGTTCGTGTCGCAGCTGTCCCGAGGCGACGTGCGACTGCCCGGGCGTGCCATGGGTGCCCGCGCTCGGCTGGAGCGGGCCGAGACGTTGGCCCGGACCCGGCCCGGCATGCCACCTCGGGACGCCGCGCCGGCCGCTGGATCGCCTCCGGCGACGGCGGCGACCTCGTCCGGGCCGGAGAGCGCTCCGATCTCAGCCCGAACGCCCACGCGGGGTGGAGCACCCCGGATGGGTGCCGCGGCGGCGCCAGCCTCGGCACCCCGGCCGACCGTTCCCGCCGAGCCGCCGCGCCGACCCGGCGACGAGGACCTGCCCGCCGCTGGCCAGCGGCACCCGACCGAGCCGCCCCGGCCGGCGCCTGCCACCGGAGCCCTGCCCCGCTCCGGCCGGCCGTCCCGGTTCACCCCGTTGGCGTCCGCCAGCCCCACCACCGATCAGCCCGGGCCGAGCATGGGCTGGCCGGCGGCACCCCGGCCGGCCGACGTCGAAGGCCCCGCCGCGGGCAGCGGCAACAGTGGCCCCCAGGCGGCACCTCGGCGCTCCTTCTTCGACCCCAGCCCGGCCCGCGATCCGGCCCCGAGTGGGGGTCGTCCCGGTGACCGGGCGGCCCCGCCGACCCGGTTCGGGCGAGGCAGCCAGCCCTTTCCTCGCCGCCGCCCAGCTGATGCGACGGCCGACGACACGGCGACGCGGGCCTTCCAGATGACCGCGGACCCGGCAGCCACCCAGCCGATCCGTCGGCCGGAGGGCGGCCTCGGCGCGTCCCGGGGGTTGGACGCGCCGCCATCCGGCGAGGAGGAGGTCACCCAGCCGCTGCCTCCGCGCCGGCACAACCCGCTGGCCGAGGAGCCCACCCGTGCGTTCCGGGTGACCGGTGAGCCTCCACTGACCGGCGCACCTGGGCGGCCCGGCCCGTCTGCGGAGGCGACGCAGGCGATCCCCCGGGACCGGCCGTCCCGGTTCGGGCCGGCGGAGGATCTGCCGGCGTCCGTCGCGGAACCGGTCTCCGGGCCACCCGCGCCGCGCCGCGGCTTCACGCCCATCGTCATCGAGGGCACCATCATCGAGTCCCGCGACCTCACCGACCCGGTCGAGGACAGCACACCGGTCGAGGC
>NZ_QGSZ01000078.1 GCF_003857055.1 Micromonospora inaquosa
GGCGGGGCGGGTGTCCAGCCAGGTGACCACCGGGCCCAGAGGCGCGCCGTCGCGGTCCAGCGGCAGCACCGAGTGCCACTGGGCGGAGACCGCCACCAGGCCGACGTCGTGCAGGTGCCCCGATTCGGCCAGCTCGTCCAGGCACTCGACCAGGCTCGCCAGATAGTCCCGACCGGACAGCGTGCCGGTGCCGTCGTCGCCGATGGCGAGGTCGACCTTGCGCCGGGCCAGGGCGCCGGGCAGCGGCTGCGTGTCCGCGTCCAGCACCAGCCCGCGTACCGAGGAGGTGCCCAGGTCGAGCGCGAGAATGTTCATCGCCGGTCAAGTTACCCCGTGCCAGCGGCGTGACGGGCGCGTAGGGTGGATCACATGCTCGCGCACCTGACCAGTTGGTGGCCCGCCGACCCGGCGGCCATCTCCCGCGCGTAGCTCCATCCACGCGGCCGCCATCGAGGCGGTCGCCGGATCTCCCGGCTTCAGGGCCGCCCGACGGCGGCACCCAGCCCGACGGAGACTCCCGATGACCCAGCTGACCGACCTGCTCGCCGCCGTCGCGCGCGGCGTCGACCCCGGCCCCTTCGCGCTGCTGCGCCGCGACGGCGCGGACGAACTGGACCTGTTCACCGGCCCGGTCGACACCGTGGAGGGCCTCACCGACATTCCGCTGCCGCCGGGCCCGCCCGGGGCACGGACGTTGGCCCTGGTGCCGTACCGGCAGATCACCGAGCGCGGCTTCGCCTGCGTCGACGACGGTGCCCCGTTGGAGTTCCTCCAGGTCCGCGAGCACCAGCGGGTCGCGCTGACCGACGCCCTCGCCGCGCTGCCCGACGAACCGGTCCACACCACCGACGTCGGCTTCGACGTCAGCGACGAGGAGTACGCGCGGACCGTGCAGCGGGTGCTCTCCGAGGAGATCGGTCGGGGCGAGGGCGCGAACTTCGTCATCCACCGCGCCCTGCACGCCACCGTGCAGGGCCCGCCGCTGCGGGCCGCGCTGGCCGCGCTGCGCCGGCTGCTGATCGGCGAGCGCGGCGCGTACTGGACGTTCGTGGTGCACACCGGCACCCGGACGCTGGTCGGCGCCAGCCCGGAGCGGCATGTCAGCGTCGACGACGGCCTGGTGATGATGAACCCGATCAGCGGCACCTTCCGCTGTCCCGGTGGCGTCGCGGACCGGGCGGCCCTGCTGCGCTTCCTCGCCGACCCGAAGGAGATCGAAGAGCTGTACATGGTGCTCGACGAGGAGCTGAAGATGATGGCCACCGTCGCCGAGCACGGTGGGCAGGTGATCGGACCGTACCTGAAGGAGATGTCGCACCTGGCGCACACCGAGTACCTGCTCGCCGGGCGGGGCACCCGGGACGTGCGGGAGGTGCTGCGCGAGACGATGTTCGCCCCCACCGTGACGGGCAGCCCGATCGAGAACGCCTGCCGGGTGATCGCCCGACACGAGCTGCGGGGTCGGGGCTACTACGGGGGCGTGCTGGCGTTGCTCGGTCTCGACGAGGCCGGCCGGCAGACGCTCGATGCCCCGATCCTGATCCGGACCGCCGAGATCTCCCCCACCGGCAGTCTGCGGGTGCCGGTCGGCGCGACCCTGGTCCGGCACTCGACGGCGGCCGGCGAGGTGGCCGAGACGCACGCCAAGGCCGCCGGGGTGCTGGCCGCGCTCGGCCTCGGCCCGGCGGCGTCCGTCGGCGACCGCGGGCCGGTCGCGCGGCTGGCCGACGACCCGGCGGTACGCGACGCGCTGGCCGCGCGTAACGCACCGCTGGCGCGGTTCTGGCTGGACCAGCGGTCACCGGACGCGCCCGGACTGCCCGGGTTGGCCGGCCGCCGGGTGTTGATCGTGGACGCCGAGGACACCTTCACCGGCATGTTGGCCCACCAACTGAGCGCGTTGGGTCTCGTGGTGACCACCCGGGCGTGGCACGCGAGCGGCCCGGTCGACGACTACGACCTGGTGGTGGCAGGTCCCGGGCCGGGCGACCCGCGCGGCGTGGACGAGCCGAAGATGGTGGCGCTGCGGAAGCTGCTGACCGGGCTGCTGGCGACCGGCCGTCCCACCCTCGCGGTCTGCCTCGGCCATCAGGTGCTGGCCGGGCTGCTGGGGCTGACGCTGCACCGCCGGGAGGCGCCCTATCAGGGGTTGCAGCGGGAGGTGCCGGTGTTCGGTCGGGTCCGCCGGGTCGGGTTCTACTCGACGTTCACCGCCCGCGCCGAGGCCGACCGGTTGGCCACCGCGTACGGGCCGGTGGAGCTGGCCCGGGACCCGGGCGACGGCGCCGTGCACGCCCTGCGGGGGCGCGGCTTCGCCGGGGTGCAGTTCCACGCGGAGTCGGTGCTCAGCCCGGACGGGCTCGCCGTGCTGAGCGAGCTGTTGACCGATCTGTTGCCCGCGTCGCGCCCGGACGAGCTGGCCGCCACGCGCGGGGGCGCATAGTCGCCCCGCCCCCGGGGTAGGGCTGGATGGATCGGTGGCGCGGACGGGCCCGAGAGCCCCCGCCCGCGCCACCGGTCGCCGTCGTCCGTCACCCCCGGCACCGGTCGGCCGGCTCAAATTTTCCGCAACTTTCCGGTTGTTTCGGCCCGACGCCGCGCGTGGGCGGCGATCCTGAGGAGATCGGTGCCGGCGGGATCGAACCGCCGCCCCGCACCGGGCACCTGAACGGGGGATCGCGCTCCGCCCGCAACGGAGCTGGCGTAGCGCGATCAGGGGATCGGCCGCACCCCGCCCGCGCTCAGCGGACCAGCGTCGCCATCAGCCGGTCCAGCTCGGCCGCCGGGTCGACGGTGAGACCGGTGTGCACCGGCCCCGTCTGGATCATCGTGCTGCGCGGCGCGGCCAGCCAGTGGAACCGCTCACCGAGGCGCATCCGGGTCGCCGGCCCGTCACCGGAGCAGGTCCGGTCCCAGGAGTCGAGCACCGCCGCCACCGCCGGCAGGTCGACGTCCGGTGCCAGGGCGCGAACCCGGTCGGCGTCCAGGTGCGTCCGCGCGGCCAGGTAGTCGCGCTGCTGGCAGTAGAGCAGCACCCCGACGTTGATCTGCTCGCCGCGCTCGATGCGGGGTACGAGCCGGATCAGCGCGTACTCGAAGGGTTGCCTCATGCCCCGCTCCCCGGTGGCAGCCAGTCGGCCGTGCGGGCGACGCGGCGGGTCAGGTGGTGCAGGTACGCCTCGCGCGCCGACTCGGCCGTCTCGAAGTCGGCGGCGGTCAGCCACTCCCCCGGCACCAGGGCCAGCACGTCGGTGAGTAGCTCCGGGGTGACCTGGGGGGCCAACTCGGCGTCGGCCTCTGCCAGCCGTGACGCGTACGGCGCCAGCACGTGATCCTCCGCGCGGTAGGCCCGGTGCACAGCGGCCTCGGCGCGCGGCCAGTTGTGGTGGAAGTACAGCGAGGCGCCGTGGTCGATCAGCCACAGCTCCCGGTGCCAGACGAGCAGGTTCGGGTTGCGCCAACTCCGGTCGACGTTCTCCACGTACGCGTCGAACCAGAGCACCCTGGAGGCCAGCGTCGGGTCGACGGGGTGCGCCACCGGGTCGAAGCCCAGCGCCCCGGGCAGGAAGTCCATCCCGAGGTTGGCGCCACCGCTGCTGCGCAGCAGCTCCTGCACCTCCTGGTCGGGCTCGGCCCGCCCGATGACCGGGTCGATGTCGAGGACCACCAGCGGTGGCACCCGCAACCCCAGCCGGCGGGCCAGCTCACCGCAGATCACCTCGGCGATCAGCGCCTTGGGTCCCTGCCCCGCGCCGCGGAACTTCGCCACGTAGGTGCCGAGGTCGTCGGCCTCCACCACGCCCGGCAGCGACCCACCCTCGCGCAGCGGGGTGACGTAGCGGATCGCGGTGACCTGGCGGAGCACGCCGCCCACCCTACTGGGGCCGGCCGGCACGGGTGGCGGGCCGGCCCAGACCTGCTCAGTCGAGCTTGTCGCGCAGCTTGTCCACCTGGGTCTGGAGGCGGTTCACCGCGCCCTCGTTGTTGACGAACGTGGTGATCCCCGCGGCAAGGCCGAGACCGATCAGCACGGCCAGGATGCTGAGCACCAGGCCGCCGATCGACACGCCACGCCCGGTGACCCCGGGTCGACGCGCCATCTTGAGGCCGACGATGCCGAGAATGATCCCGATGATGCCGAGCACCAACCCCAGCCAGGCGAGGATCGCCGTCAACACGCTGAACAGACCAGCCACCCCGAAGACCAGGGCGAAGGTCGCGGCAGCGCTCGTCTTGGCGCGGGCGTCCCCCCGATGGCCGCGGGACCCGGCCGTTACGCCGGCACCCCGGGCCGGCTCGCTTGCGGCAGTCATGAGATTCCCTTCCGTACGCGCGGGGCGCGTACTTCCGGCGAGCCGCTTTCCCCCGCCGGCCCCCGTTACGCCTCCCAACCAGCAGGAGTGTCGGTGCTCAGCCCTAGGCTGACCGCCCGGTCACGGAAAGGACCCCCCGATGCCTGTCGACCTCAGCGCGGCCGAGGCGTTGGCGCTGCGGATGACCAGCCTGCTGCTGCGCCCGCATCCGAGCACCCGGCCCGGCACCGTCGCCGAGGTGGTCGAGTGGTTCGGCGCGATGCAGGCACAGGACCTGGCCAGCGGGTTGTGGTCACTGGGCGTCCGGCTGCCCGGGTGCGGCGTCGGCGACGTGCAGGCGGCGTTGGAGCGGCGTGAGGCGCTGCGCACCTGGCCGATGCGGGGCACCGTGCACCTCGTCCCGTCCGCCGACGCCCGCTGGATGCTGGAGCTGACCGGCGTGCGATCGCTGGCCGGCGCGGCGACCAGGCGGGCGCAGCTCGGGCTCACCGAGACCGACGCGGACCGGGCGGTGGACGTCCTCGGCGCCGCGTTGGCCGGCGGCGGTCGGCTCACCCGCGCGCAGTGCCTGGCCACCCTGCGGGCGGCCGGCCTGGGCACCGACGGGCAGCGCGGTTACCACCTGCTGTGGTATGCCAGCGTTCGCGGCGTGACCTGCGTGGCGCCGAACGTCGGCACCGAGCAGACCTTCGCCCTGCTCGACGAGTGGGCACCCGAGCCGCGTCGGCTGGAGCGGGACGAGGCGCTGGCGCTGCTCGCCCACCGCTACGTTCGCGGGCACGGCCCGGTCACCGACCGGGAGTTCGCCGGGTGGAGCGGGCTCACCCTCACCGACGCCCGGCGCGGCCTGACCGCCGCCGCCGATGCGCTGAGCACGGTACGCGTCGACGGCACGCCGATGTACGTCGACGCGGCCCTGCCCGACGCGCCGCGCAGCACGCCGGACGACGTGCTGGCGCTGCCCGGCTTCGACGAGTATCTGCTCGGCTTCCGGGACCGCACGTTGATGCTCGACCCCGCCCACCAGGCGGCGGTGGTGCCGGGCAACAACGGCGTCTTCCAAGCCACCGTGGTCCGTGCCGGGCGGGTGGTGGGCGTGTGGAAGCGCAAGGTCGCCCGCACCACGGTCGCCGTGACGGTCCAGCCGCTCACGCCGCTCGACGTCGCCGCTCGGGCCCGGGTGGAGCAGGCGCTCGGGCGCTACGCCGACTTCCTCGGGCTGCCGGCCCGCTTCGACTGGCTGACCTGACCCGGCGGCGTCACTGCTGCGGCGCTGCCGGGTCGGCCGGTCGTGGGCGGGCCGCGCTGAGCAGCTCGGCGATCCGGGCCACCCGGGGGTCGGCGCGGATCTCCGCCACGCTGGCCGGCAGCGGCAGCCGCCAGTTGGGATACTCGTCCACCGTGCCCGGCATGTTGGGTTGGCGCACCTCGCCCAGCACGTCGTAGAGGGAGACGCCGAGCAGCCGGGTCGGGCTGGCCGCGAGCGCGGCGTGCATCGCCACCACCACCTCGCCGTCATCGGGTGCCGCGGTCGCATCGGGCAACGCCGGACCGGCATCCGTCCTTTGCTCTGCACCCTCGGAGGCGACAGTCACGGTGGGTAGCTGCGGTGTCGGGTCGGGCAGCAGGTTCTCGGCGCGCAGCATCGTGAGCAGCCGGTCCCGGTCGGCGGCGGCGCGGGCCCGCTCCACCGCCACCTCGGTGCCGAGCAGCTTCAACTCGTCGCGCACCCGCACGTGCTCGCCGGTCAGGAAGCCCGGCGCGGTGGGCAGGTCGTGGGTGGAGATCGTGGCGAGGGCGTTGCGCGGCCAGCGGGCCGGTGGCACGAAGTCGCCGTTGTCGTCACGGGCGAACCACAGCACTGTCGAGCCCAGCATGTTGCGCCCCCGCAACCCTCGGGTCACCGTCGGTTGGACCGTGCCGAGATCCTCACCGACCACCACCGCGCCGGCCCGGTGCGCCTCCAGCGCGAGGATGCCGAGCATCGCCTCGGCGTCGTAGCGCACGTAGGTGCCCTCGGCCGCACCGCCGCCCGGCGGCACCCACCACAGTCGCCACAGGCCGGCAACGTGGTCGACCCGCAGGCCACCCGCGTGCCGCAGGGCGCGGCGCAGCATGTCCCGGTAGGCGGCGTAACCGGTGGCGGCGAGTCGGTCCGGGCGCCACGCGGCGAGACCCCAGTCCTGGCCGAGCTGGTTGAAGTCGTCCGGCGGAGCGCCGACCCGTACGCCCTGGGCCAGCACGTCGGCGAGCTGCCAGCCGTCCGCGCCACCCGGGTCGATGCCGACGGCCAGGTCGTGCACGACGCCGACCGGCATCCCCGCCGAGCGGGCCGCCGCCGTGACGGCGTCGAGCTGCTCGTCGCAGAGGTGCTGCAGCCAGGCGTAGAAGGCGACCCGGTCGGCGAGCTGCCGACGCTGCTCGGCGACCGCCGGGCCGTCGGGGTGGTGCAGCCGCGCCGGCCAGGCCCGCCAGTCGTTGCCGTGTTTCTCGGCGAGCGCGCACCAGGTGGCGAAGCTGGTCAGCGCCGGGTCCGTCGCGAGGTCCACCGGCTGGGCGTACGGGTGCAGCAACTCCAGGGCGTGCCGCTTGGCGGCCCACACCTCGTCGTAGTCGATCAGGGGACCCCGGTCGGGACGCAGCGCGTCGACCACCGCACGGGTCGCCGGGTCCGCCGCACGGTACGCGGCGGTGTCGCTGACCCGCAGGTATAGCGGGTTGACGAAGCGTCGGCTGGCGGGCGAATACGGTGAGGTGGCCACCGGGTGCGCCGGCCCGACCGCGTGCAGCGGGTTGAGCAGCACCAGCCCCGCCCCGTTCGCACCGGCCCACTCGGTGAAATCGGCGAGGTCACCGAGGTCGCCCATGCCCCAGGAGCGCTCGGAGGTGAGCGCGTAGAGCTGAAGCATCCATCCCCAGGCGTCCGGCGACACCGGCAGCCGGCGCGGCACCACCACCACTGTCACGTCCCGGTCGGCGCAGGCCAGCCGGTGCCAACCCAGCGGCAGGTCCGCTGGGAACTCGCCGTCGACCGCCCGGCGGCCACCGTCCTCCAGGGTCACGACGCCCGGGCCGGGCAGTGTCCGGCTGCGGCCGTGGGTGAGTACCACCGTCTCGGGCAGGGCGCTCCGGTCGACGGCGCGGGCGGCGGCGAGCGCGTCGGCGATCGCCGTCGGGCTGGTGGCGTCCACGCCGAGCAGCCCCAGCACGCCCACCACGGTCTCCGGTGCGACCTCGACGCGGCGGTGCCGCCAATCCTCGTACCAGGTGGAAACACCGTGCGCGTTGGCCAGCGCGGCCAATCGTCGGTTCATCCCGTCCCCCGCTTCACGACGCGACCTGCGACCACCTTCCCACGCCCAAAAGCCCCCCGC
>NZ_QGSZ01000277.1 GCF_003857055.1 Micromonospora inaquosa
GGGGGCCTGGGGGTTAGTGGGCTCCCAGGTGGGCCAGGAGGTCCTGGCGGGTCAGGACGCCCTTGGGCTTGCCGTCGACCAGGACCAGCGCCGCGTCGGACTTCTCCAGCAGGCCCACCGCCTCGCTGACCGGCTGACCACCACCGATCATCGGCAGCGGGTCGCCCATGTGCCGCTCGATCGTGTCGTGCAGGTGGGCCTGACCGGTGAAGAGCGCGTCGAGCAGGTCCCGCTCGGCGATCGAACCGGCGACCTCACCAGTCACCACGGGCGGCTCGACCTTGAGCACCGGCAGCTGCGAGACGCCGTACTCGCGCATGTAGTCGATCGCGTCGCGGACGGTCTCGGTCGGGTGCACGTGCACCAGCTCGGGCAGCCCGCCCGGCTTGCTGGCCAGCGCGTCGGCCACCGTCGGCTCGGCACCGGAGTTGTCGAGGAAGCCGTACCGGGCCATCCACGAGTCGTTGAAGATCTTGGAGAGGTAGCCCCGGCCGCCGTCGGGCAGCAGCACCACCACCACGTCGTCCGGGCCGGCCCGGCGGGCGACCTCCAGGGCGGCGACCACCGCCATCCCGCAGGAACCGCCGACCAGCAGCCCCTCCTCGCGGGCCAGTCGCCGGGTCATCTCGAAGGACGCCTTGTCGGAGACCTCCACGATCTCGTCGGCGACACTCCGGTCGTACGTCTCCGGCCAGAAGTCCTCGCCGACGCCCTCCACCAGGTACGGCCGGCCGGTGCCGCCGGAGTAGACCGAGCCCTCCGGGTCGGCACCGACGACGCGCACCCGGCCCTCGGAGGCCTCCTTGAGGTAACGGCCGATGCCGGAGATGGTGCCCCCGGTGCCGACGCCGGCCACGAAGTGGGTGAGCTCGCCGTCGGTCTGCTTCCACAGCTCCGGGCCGGTCGTCTCGTAGTGCGAACGCGGGTTGGCCGGGTTGCTGTACTGGTTGGGCTTCCAGGCGCCGGGGATCTCCCGGGTCAGCCGGTCGGAGACGTTGTAGTACGAGCGCGGGTCCTCCGGCGCGACAGCGGTCGGGCAGACCACCACCTCGGCGCCGTACGCCCGAAGCACGTCCTGCTTGTCCTGGCTGACCTTGTCAGGGCAGACGAACACACACCGGTAACCCTTGAGCTGGGCCACCAGGGCCAGCCCGACACCGGTGTTGCCGCTGGTCGGCTCGACGATGGTGCCGCCGGGCTTGAGCAGACCGGCGGCCTCGGCGTCCTCCACCATCCGCAACGCGATCCGGTCCTTCACCGAGCCACCCGGGTTGACGTACTCCACCTTGGCCAGCACGGTGGCCTGGATGCCCTCGGTGACGTTACGCAGACGCACCAGCGGGGTGTTGCCGATCATGTCGACGACGTTGTCGTAGTACTGCACGGTGTGCCCTTCGTTGCGGCGCCGGCGGTGGCGACCGGGAAGACGTTTCCTCGTCGCCCAGCGTACGTGTCGTCAGGGCACCAACCCCCCGGGGATGACCGAGCTGCGACGGGCCTCCCACTCCAGGAAGCGATCGGTCTCGGCGAGCACGCTGCCGGCCAACCACGTGACCATGACCGCGTCGTCGGCCAGCCCGAAGATCGCCAACGGGATCTCCGGGAGCAGGTCGATCGGCGAGACGATGTACGCCGTCGCCGCGGTCATCAGGGCCAGCCGAAGGCCACCGTCGTACTCCCCCTTGGCGGTGGCCCGGATCATCCGGGGCAGCGCGGCCAACCGGGTGCCGATCGACGGCCCCTTGCGCGCTCCGGCCGCCAGTGCCCGCGCCAGGGCCGTGAACGCCGCGCTGCGCTTCAGTGTCTTACCCATCGTCGCGCTCCTCTCCGCCGGATCAGCGTGGCGGGTCGGCGCAAGTCGGCCGGCCTCCCCCACTCAGGTACCCCGTCGCGTCGGTTTCCAGGCACCCGGGTGCCGTCACGACGACAGCGGGGTGTCGGGCCAGCGCGATAATGTCGCGGTATGGGGGTGGCAGATTCCGTCGTACCCGGTAGTGAACGCTGGCGGCAGGCCCGGCGGTTCGTCCGGCTGGCAGCCATCGGGACAGGCGCCACCGCGGCGGCCGTGGTGGCGACCGGCGGGGTGCTGCTCGGCCAGGCCCGCCAGGCTCGACGGACCATCCCGATGGCCGAGGCGCCGCCACCCCGCTGCGATGGGATGTACGGCGCGAAGTTCCCCGGTCCGGCGCTCACCATGGTGGTGCTCGGCGACTCGTCGGCCGCCGGCTACGGGGTGCACCGTCGGCGGGAGACGCCCGGTGCGCTGCTCGCCACCGGCCTGTCCCGCCGACTGCACCGACCCGTGCGGCTGCACCGCTTCGCGGTGGTCGGCGCCATCTCGGCGGCGCTGCGCCACCAGGTGGAGGCCGCGCTGGAGTGCCGACCCGACATCGCGGTGATCCTCATCGGCGGCAACGACATCACCAACCGCACCCCGCGCGGCCTGGCGGTGCGCTACCTGGTCGAGGCGGTGCACACCCTGCGCGACGCCGGCTGCGAGGTGGTCGTCGGCACCTGCCCCGACCTGGGCGCGATCCGCCCGATCCAGCCACCTCTGCGCTGGCTGGCGCACCGCTGGAGCCGCCAGCTCGCCGCCGCCCAGACGGTGGCCGTGGTCGAGGCGGGCGGCTGGACGGTCTCGCTCGGTGACCTGCTCGGCCCCCGCTTCGCGGCCGAGCCGACCCGGATGTTCGCCTGGGACCGGTTCCATCCCTCCGCCGAGGGGTACGCGATGGCCGCTGCCGCGCTCCTACCGACGATGCTCTCCGCCCTCGGCGCGATCCCGGAACGACGGGCCACACCGACGCGCCGCGACGGCGTACGGTCGCTGCCGGAGGCCGCGCAGGAGGCGGCTCGACACCCCGGCACGGAGGTCAGCGGCGTCCAGGTGCGGGGCCGCGACCGAGGGCCGGCCGGCCGGTGGGCGCAGCTGCGCCGACGGGCGTTCTTCGGTGTCGGCGCGGTGCCGCAGCACGGGTCCGCCTCGGACACCTCGACAGTGGAGGGACTGGCATGAACGAGCGCAGCGCGCGGAGCGTTACCTCCGGCCTCGCCGGCCGGCTGGGTCGGGCGGCGGCGTTCTCGCTGCTCGCCGGCACCGTCGGGGGTGCCGCCGTGCTCGCCGGTGAGGCGTTCGTCGCCCGGCACCGGCGCTACGCCCAACCGGAGCTCGGCCTGGCCCTGCGCGCCACTGTCGGCCGGGCGGGCGCTCCTCCGCTGCGACTGGTGCTGCTGGGCGACTCGTCGGCGCTGGGTGTGGGTGTCGAGCGTCTGGAGGACACCATCGGTGGGCAGTTGGCCAACCTGCTCGCCGAGGGCCCGACCGGCCGCCGGGTGCAGTTGTCCAGTGTCGGCGTCTCCGGGTCCCGCTCGACGGACCTCGCCACCCAGGTCGCCCGGGCCCTGCTCGGTGAGCGGCCCGACGTGGCGTTGATCCTGATCGGCGCGAACGACGCCACCGGGCTGCGCCGGCCCTCCGACGCGGCTGCCTATCTGGGCGCGGCGGTGCACCGGCTGCGTGAGGCGCGTGTCGAGGTGGTGGTGGGGACGTGCCCCGACCTCGGGGCGGTGCGGGCGATCGCGCCTCCGCTGCGCCAGGTGGTCGGCTGGTCCGGGCGTCGGGTGGCCCGCGCGCAGACCACCGCCGTGTTGCAGGCCGGCGGCTCGGTGGTGGACCTGGGCACCGAGACCGGGCCGGTGTTCCGGGCCGACGCGGGGACGCTCTGCCAGGACGGCTTTCACCCGTCCGCCGATGGCTACCGGGTGTGGGCGCACGCGCTGCTGCCCGCCATCGTCGCCGCGGCGGCGGCCACCACCCGGCGCTAGATCGTCGGCGGCCAGGGGTGACATTTCCCGCCGTGCCGGCTTCTTCCGCGCCAAGTTACCGGCGGGTTAACGTTGGTCCATGCCGATTGAGTCGTCCCGCGACGCCGTCATCGTCGCCACCGCCCGCTCCCCCATCGGCCGGGCGCACAAGGGTTCTCTGCGCGATGTCCGCTCCGACGACCTCGCCGCGACCATCGTCCAAGCCGCTCTGGACAAGGTCCCCGCGCTCGATCCGACCACGATCGACGACCTCTACCTCGGGTGCGGCCTGCCCGGCGGCGAGCAGGGCTTCAACATGGCACGGGTGGTGTCCACCCTCCTCGGTCTGGACACTGTCCCCGGCGCCACCCTGACCCGCTACTGCGCCTCCTCGTTGCAGACCACCCGGATGGCGATGCACGCGATCCGGGCCGGCGAGGGCGACGTGTTCGTCTCCGCCGGTGTGGAGATGGTCTCCCGCTACGCCCGGGGCAGCTCCGACGGGCTGCCGCCCGAGGCGCAGGCCCTGGTCGGCGGCGGCTGGGAGAACCCGCGTTTCGAGTCGGCCCGCGAGCGCTCGAAGCGCCGCGCGCAGGGCGGCGCCGAGGTGTGGACCGACCCGCGCGAGGCCGGCGAGCTGCCCGACATCTACCTGACCATGGGGCAGACCGCGGAGAACCTGGCCCAGGTGTACGACGTCACCCGCGCCGACATGGACGAGTTCGGCGTACGCAGCCAGAACCTCGCCGAGAAGGCCATCACCGACGGTTTCTGGGCCCGGGAGATCACCCCGGTCACCACGCCGGACGGCACCGTGGTGAGCACCGACGACGGGCCCCGGGCCGGCGTCACCCTCGACGCGGTCGCCGGTCTGAAGCCGGTCTTCCGCCCGGACGGTCGGATCACCGCCGGCAACTGCTGCCCGCTCAACGACGGCGCTGCCGCCGTGGTGGTGATGAGCGCCCAGCGGGCCGAGGAACTCGGGCTCACCCCGCTGGCCCGGATCGTCTCGACCGGTGTGACCGCCCTGTCGCCGGAGATCATGGGGCTCGGGCCGGTCGAGGCGTCCCGGCAGGCGCTGCGCCGAGCCGGTATGACGATCGACGACGTCGACCTCGTCGAGATCAACGAGGCGTTCGCCGCGCAGGTCATCCCCTCCTACCGCCAGCTGGGCATCCCGGAGGAGAAGCTGAACGTGATGGGCGGCGCCATCGCCGTCGGCCACCCGTTCGGCATGACCGGCGCCCGGATCACCGGCACCCTGCTCAACGCCCTGGAGTGGCACGACAAGACCATCGGCCTGGAGACCATGTGCGTGGGCGGTGGCCAGGGCATGGCCATGGTGCTCGAACGGCTCAGCTGAGCCGAGCGGCCCTCAGAGCGCGCTGCGGGTCGCCGTCACCTCGGCGGCGGCCCGGGTCAGCGCCTCGGCCCCCGGGTCGGCGGCCAGCAGGTCCGCCGTGACCACCCGCAGCTGGTCGGGCAGGGCCAGGTCGTTGTCGAGCCGGGGCACCACCCGCCGGGGCTCCCCCTCGGCGTCGGCGGCCAGGTTGGCGATCTCCTGCACCAGGCGGTGCACCAGATCGGCGCGGGACACGTTGCCGGCGGTCGCGGCCGCCGCCCACCGCGGCTGCTGCCAGTGCGCGATCTGACGGACCAGCAACTGCACGGCCTTGGCCAACTCCGCTGCGCTCATCGCCGCCGAGTCTACGGCCGACACCGGACCGCACCGGGTCGGGCCGGTCAGCGGCGCAGGTAACTGAGCAGCCGCAGCAGCTGCCAGTAGAGAAAGACCAACCCGGTGAGCAGACCGAACGCGCTCAGCCACGCGTACCGACGGGCTCGGCCGTCGCGCACCGAACGCTCGACGAGATCGAAGTCGAGGATGAAGCTGAACGCCCCGGCGATGATGGCCACCACCGAGAAGGCGTACGGCAGCCAGCCGACCTCCCCGCTGACGCTGTAGACGGCCAGGCCCGGCCGCCCGCTGATCAGGTACGACACCAGGTTGACCACGCTGAGCACGGCGATGCCGAGCAGGGTGCCGATCACCAGGCGGGCCAACCGGGGCGTCGCCCGGATCACCCGGGCCCGGTACAGCGCCGCCATGCCGAGGAAGACGCCGAAGGTGCCGGCCACCGCCTGCACCACGATGCCCGGATAGACCTGCTCGAAGGTGCGGCTCGCCACCCCGAGCAGCAGGCCCTGAAGGATGGCGTAGCCGACGATCGGTACCGGGTTGGTGATCCTCCGCAGGGAGATGACCAGGACCAGCGCGATCGAGGCGAGCGCGCTGCCGGCCAGCGCGGCGCCCAGCCACACGGCGTCGGGGATCACCGCCCAGGACACCGCCGCGGTAGCGCCGGTCACGAGCAGCAACCCGACGGTACGGACCACCACGTCGTCGACCGTCATCGGCTCGACGTCCCGGGAGCCGAGCACCCGGGCCTCCACGCGGCCGGTCTCGTCCAGCCGGTTGAGCACCGGGTTGTTGCTGCGCACCGCCGCCTCCTTCGCCCTACCCCTCGCAGTCACTCTGCCCCGGGCGGACCGGCGGTGGCGGGCAAACGGCGCGGACGACGGCGCCCGCCCCCACCGGAGTGGGGACGGGCGCCGGTCGGCAGTGCGGACGAGGTCAGTCGTCGCCCTGGAAGTAGCTCAGCAGGCGCAGGATCTCGATGTAGAGCCAGACCAGGCTGACCAGGATGCCGAACGCGGCCACCCAGGAGTAGCGCTGCGGCAGGCCCATCCGGACGCCGTCCTCGATCTCCTTGAAGCTGAGCACGAAGCTCAGCGAGGCGACCACGATGCAGACCAGGCTGAAGCCGATGGCCAGCGGGCTGCCGTCGCGCAGGCCGGTGTTGACGCCGAACAGCGCCAGCACCAGGTTGATCATCATGACCGCGAAGAGGCCGGCCATCACCGCGATCATGCCCTTGACGAAGGCCCGGGAGGCCCGGATGATCTTCGCCTTGTAGAGCATCGCCATCAGGAAGAAGATGCCGAAGCTGGCCGCGGCGGCCTGGAGCACGATGCCGTCGTAAGCCGTCTCGAACGCCTTGCTGACCATTCCGACGAAAACGCCCTCGACGACCGCGTACGCGATCACGAGCGCCGGGTTGGCCATCCGGGAGAACGAAATGATCAAGCCGAGGACCAGGCCGACGACCGCCGCGCCGATCCAGGCCGTACCGACCAGCGCGTCAGGCACGAGCACCCAGGCGGCCGCGGCGGTGATGCCGAGGATGCCGAGCAGAGCGACAGTCTTGACGACCACGTCGTCGACGGTCATCGGCGCCACGGTCGGCGGCGCGGCCGGGTAACCGGCCTGGGACGGGTACTGCTGGGGAATGCCGGGCTGTCCGTACGGCCCGGCCGGGGCGTACCCGGCGGAGCGCTCCCGCTCGGCCGCTTGGCCGAGCCGGGCGAGCACCGGGTTCGAGGTCTTCACTGTCTGGCCTCCCTCAGGGGGTCGTTTGCACGTGAACGTGCCCTCCAAGAGTAAACGGCACAGCCAAGTCCTGGAGATCACGAATGAGAATGGGTGAGTTGATCGGTGCCCGGGGCGGGGGTCGAACCCGCACGCCTTTCGGCAGCCGCTTTTAAGGCGGCCGTGTCTGCCTTTCCACCACCCGGGCGAGTGGCACCGGCGCGCCGACACGCCTGGTGCAGTGTCACCGTAGCCGGTCTGCGGCGACCCGGCGTACCCCGTCGGCCTGGCCACATTAGGGTCGATGCCGTGAGCAGCGCAGCCCCCACGGCCCCCGACGCCGCCCCTGAGC
>NZ_QGSZ01000077.1 GCF_003857055.1 Micromonospora inaquosa
GGGCCGGCCCCGCCGGGAACAGCTCACCGTCCGGCAGCTGATCGGCCAGCTCGGTGACGAGCTGGTAGCGGCTCTGGTGGGCCTGCACGGAGCCGGCGGCCGGCAGTTCCGGCAGCGGCCCGTCCAGCGGCAGACCGGTCAGGTCGATGCCGAGCATCCCGGAGAGCTGGGCCAGGGCGTAGTCGGGGACGATCAACTCCTCCAACTCGGCGGCGAGCGCCTGCGCCTCGGCCTCCGTGCCGCCGAGCACCGGCGCGATGCCGGGCAGGATCTTCACCAGGGCCGGGACCCGACCGGCGGCGGTGACCTGCCGGCGCAGCTCGGCGTAGAAGCTCTGCCCGTCGGCGAGGGTCTGCTGCGCCGTGAAGACCGCCTCGGCGTAGCGGGCGGCGAAGGCGATCCCGTCCGGCGACGACCCGGCCTGCACCAGCAGCGGTCGACCCTGCGGCCCGCGGGGGATGTTCAGCGGACCACGGACCTGGAACTCCGGCCCCCGGTGCGCCACCTCGTGCACCCGGTCGGTGTCGGCGAACACCCCGGCCGTGGTGTCGAAGACCAGCGCGTCGTCCTCCCAGCTGTCCCAGAGCTTGATCGCCACGTCGACGAACTCGGCGGCCCGCCGGTACCGGTCGGCGTGCGCGGGGTGGCTGTCCCGGTTGAAGTTGACCGCCTCCCGCTCCTGCGCGGAGGTGACGATGTTCCAGCCGGCCCGACCACCGCTGAGGTGATCCAGCGAGGCGAACTTACGGGCGATGTGGAACGGCTCGTTGTAGGTGGTGGAGACCGTCGCGATGAGACCGATGTGTTCGGTCACCGCGGCGAGCGACGCGAGCAGGGTCAGCGGCTCGAAGACGGCCTGGATGTTGTGCCGGGGGTTCGGCCCGACCGAGAGGCCGTCGGCGAGGAACAGAGAGTCGAGGGTGCCGCGTTCGGCGATCCGGGCCAGCTCCTGGAAGTGCCGTACGTCGGTGACCCGACGTGGGTCGGTGCGGGGGTGCCGCCAGGCCGCCTCGTGGTGGCCGACGCCCATCAGAAACGCGTTGAGGTGCAGGGTACGGGTCATTGGTGTCCGTCCTATCCGGCAGTGACGTCGACGCGCCAGGTGGAGAAGCGACGTTCGAGGGCGACGAGGAGTTGGTTGACGACCAGGCCGATGGCGGAGATCGTGATGATCCCGGAGTACATGTCGGCGATCGCGAAGTTGTACTGCGCGTAGTTGATGAGGTAACCGAGCCCGGCCTTCGCGCCGACCATCTCCGCCGCGACCAGCACCAGGATCGAGTACGCCCCGGCCAACCGGACGCCGGTGAAGATGGTCGGCACCGCCGCCGGCAGGATCACCTTCTGGAACAGCCGCAGGTGGTTGAGCCCCATCGAGCGGGCCGACCGGATCAGCAGCGGGTCGACGCCCTTCACCCCGGCGATGGTGTTCAGCAGGATCGGCCAGGAGCACGCGTACAGCACCAGGGCGATCTTGGAGGTCTCTCCCAGGCCGAGGATGAGCACGAACACCGGCAGCAGGGCCAGTGCGGCGGTGTTGCGGAACACCTCCAGCAGCGGGCTGAGCAGCTCGGCGAGTGGCCGGTACCAGCCGATCAGCAACCCGAGCGGGATGGCGGTGAGCACCGCCAGGCCGAGCCCGGCCAGCGACCGGGTGAGGCTCGCACCCACGTGCTCGGCGAGTTGCCCGCTGCGCAGCAACTCCCACCAGGCCACCAGCACCTCCGACAACGGGGGCAGGAACACCCGGTCCACCAGCCCGAGCCGGGGCGCGCCCTCCCAGATCGCGGCCAGCGCGGCGACCGCGACACTGCGGTGCAGCACCTTCGCGCCGAGGCCGAGCAGCCGACCGGCCCGGCCGGGAGCGGCACGGCCGACCGCCGCTCCGGGCATGCTTGGTGGGCCGGCGAGTCGGGTGGGACGTTCGACGATGTCAACCAACGCGGGCCTCCTCGGTGTGGCGGACGCCGGTGCCCTCGGCCGCCTGAGCGGCACGCACCTCGTCCCGCAGCAGCGTCCAGATCTGGTGGCGGTGGTGACGGAACGCGTCGGTGGAGCGGACGTCCTCGACCGCGTCCCGATCACCGAGGTCGATGTCGATGACCTGTTTGAGCCGGCCGGGACGGGACGTCAGCACCGCCACCCGCTGACCCAGGCGGACGGCCTCGTCGATGCCGTGGGTGATGAACACGACCGTCTTGCCGGTGCGCGCCCAGATCCGCACCAGCTCGTCCTGCAACGAGTCGCGGGTCTGCGCGTCCAGGGCGGCGAACGGCTCGTCCATCAACAGCACGTCCGGGTCGTACGCGAGGCTGCGGGCGATGGCCACCCGTTGCTTCATCCCACCGGACAGCTCGTGCGGGTAGCGGTCGGCGAACCCGCGCAGGCCCACCAGGTCGAGGTGGTGCTCGATCAGGGCGGCGCGTTCGGCCCGGGGCACCCCCTTGGCCTCCAGACCGAACGCGACGTTGCCGGCCGCGGTGCGCCAGGGCAGCAGCGCGTACTGCTGGAAGACGATGCCCCGGTCCAGGCCGGGACCGGTGACCGGCCGACCGTCGACGAGCACCCGCCCACCGGTCGGCTCGGTGAGCCCGCCGAGCAGGTCGAGCAGCGTGGACTTGCCGCAACCGCTGGGGCCGACGACGACCAGGAACTCGCCGGGGCGTACCCCGAGGGTGACCTCGTCCAGCGCGGTGACCGCGCCGGCGCCGCCACGCCGGGTGGCGCGGACCGGGAAGGTCTTGCTCACCCGATCAAAGAGGATCTTGTCGGTGCTCACGCGCTGCCACCGTCCACGAAGGGGTTGAACCGGTTGGTGTAGATGTCGGCGGGCTTCGGACGATCGCCCCTGAGCTCGCCCTCGGCGGCGAGCCAGTCGACCCAGGTGCCGAACTCCTGCTCGTCGATCACCCCGCCGCGGCCGGCGACGCCGCTGCTCTTCCAGTACGCGACAAGGGACGGGTCCTCGTTGCGGCCGCGCTTGCCGATGATGTCCCGCATCCGGGCGACCACCGTCTCCCGAGGTTGGCTACGGGCCCACTCGATGGCCTTGCCGACCCCGGTGACGAACGCCTTGACGGTCTCCGGGTTGCGCTTGATGAAGTCGTCGCGGAAGACGTAGGTGCCGCCGCTGAACGCGCCGAGCAGCTCGTAGTCGGTGACGATGGTGCGGATGCCGCCGCTGGCGATCGCCTTGTCCCGGATCACCCCGCCGAGCACCGCGACGTCGATCTGTCGTTGCCGTAGCGACTGCTCGGTGTTGACCGGTGGCAGGGCGACCAGCTCGACCTGTTTGATCTCGGCGGGGGTGAGACCGCCGCGAGCGAGCCAGGTCTTGAGCACCGCCTCGGCGTGCGCGCCGAGGGTGTTCATGCCGACCTTCCGGCCGATCAGGTCGCGAGGGCTGCGGATCGGGCTGTCGTCGAGCACGTAGTAACCCTGGAAGGTCTGCGCGTCCGAGCCGTAGTAGCTGACCACGGCGGTGATCGGGGCGTTGGCCGCGGCGAGCTTGACGATGGCGCCGTTGAACGCACCGCCGAAGTCGCTCTGCCCGGTGGCGGTGGCCTGGATGTCCTGCGGACCACCGGTGACGTTGCCGATCCACTTGAGCTTGACGTCGCCGAGGTAACCGAGGTCGGCGGCGAGTTCGGGGAGGGTGACCTGACCGACCGAACCCTGGTAACGCAGCTCGCCGGCCTGGTCGCCGCCGGCTGCGGCGGCACCGCCGCAGCCGCCGGTGGCGGCGAGGACGACCAGCGCGGCAGCGGCGGCGAGGGTACGCAGGAAGACATGACGGGGTGGGGACATGAGGAGTCTCCTGATCTGTCCACGATGGGAGCGGGGACGCCCGGATGAGGGCGTGCGGGCACGCTGCTCCGCGCTGAGCGGGCGGGCTGTGAAGGTGCGGCGCTGGAGCCGAGCCGGATGGACCGGTCAGCTCAACAGAGCGCGCTCGCGTGCCGGACCAGGTCGACGTGCACACGAGCGGTGAGGAGAAGCTCGTCCCGCTGTGACATGACCCCATGCTGCCGGGCGTCGGATCGAGCGGTCAACGGTCTTCCAGTAGATGAGACTTCTATCGCCGCCGATGTTACGAAGCGCTCCGAACAGCGTTTACCGCGCCGCAACACCTATCTGGTTAGTAGGAATCTGAGCGCTTCGTGGTCACCCTCCACGACGGACAGCGAGCGGGTTTCAAAAGTTGCCGGTTCGGGAATGTTCGATCTCGACACGGCAGGGAACGGTGACGAGGGGAGCGCTCCGATGGGCCTCATGTTTCGCAAGCGCAAGAAGTACGGTCCGATCATCCTGAACTTCACCGAGAACGGCTTCTCCTCGTGGAGCATCAAGATCGGTCGCTGGTCCTGGAACTCCAGGGCGCGTGCGCACCGGGTCGACCTGCCGGGTCCGCTCTCCTGGAAGCAGGACAAGTCCCGGTCGTAAACATCCCGGGAGTCGAGCGGGGTGCCGGTGATTCACCGGCACCCCGCTCGGCGTCTGTGGTTGGGGCGGTCAGCGCGCCAGGCTGATGATCTCGTCGCCGGCCAGCCGTCCGGACTCGCGGTCCCGGCGCAGGGCGCCGGCTTCGAGCAGTCCGGTGAGCGCCTGGTTGGCGTCGGCGGCCCGATAGACGGTCGCGGTGAGGGTGTGCCGGCGCAGCTCGGTGACCGGTCGCGGCCCTCCCGCCCGCAACTCGGCCAGCAGCTCCTGGGCCAGCGGTTCGAGGTCGGGGTCGCCGACCACGTCGACAGTCGTGCCGGTCGGGTCGAGGGGGTCGCGGTAGCGCACGTCGAGGTCCGCGCCGACTGCCCAGAGCGCCTCGCGGACCGCCTCCAGGCTCCGGTCGGAGCGGCTGCCGAAGGCGATCACACCGGCAGCCTCGCCGCCGGGCAGCACCGGTGCCACCTCGGCGACCAGGGGGAACCCGGCGGAGACGAGCGCGTCTCGGGCACTGTCGCCGGTGTGCAGCAGCAACTCTCCGGTCCGGCCGTTGGTAGCGGCGGTGAGCAGCTTCGGCGTCACCGCGCCGGGCAGACCCACGAAGGAGAACAGCGGCGCGCCGGCCGCTCCGGCCGCCTTCACCGCGACCGGTAGCCGGTACGGGTCACCGGGCAGCAGGTGCACGGTGACCTCGGCCGGCAGCTCGGCCTCGATCGGACCGAGCCGGGTCGGCAGGTCGTCGGCGGCGTCGGCCAGCACCAGCACCGTCACCTGCCGGCCGCGCACCTGGTCGCCGTGCGCGGCGACCAGGCGCAACGCGGCCTCCGCGCTGGCCGCGTCGACGCCCGCGAGGGCGACGGTGGCCCGCCGGGAGCGGTGCAGGGCCGCGGGCAGCCAGGTCGTCAACTGGCGGACCAGCAGCTCGCGGAGGAAATCGGTGGTCCGGTCGGTCGGCATCGGTCCGTTCTACCGTACGGGCGGTCAGGCCGGGACAGAGATCCCCACCCCGCCCCGGGTCTGCCCGCCGTAGCGCTGTCGCTCGGCGTCCAGGTCGAGCCGACCGATCTGCTTGCGGGCGGCCAGCGCGGCGTCGTCGAGCAGGTCGGCCGGGATCAGCCAGACCACCTCGAACTCCAGACCGTCGGGGTCCCTGCCGTAGAGGCTCTTGGTCGTGCCGTGGTCGGAGGTGCCGACCAGCGCGCCGGCCGCGACGAGCCGCTCGGCGGTGGCGGCCAGCTCGTCGAGCGTGTCCACCTCCCAGGCGAGGTGGTAGAGCCCGACCGTGGACCGACCGGCGGTCGATTGTCCGGCGCCCGCGCCGACCTCGAAGAGACCGAGGTCGTGGTCGTTGGTGGAGTCGGGGGCCTGGAGGAAGGTGGCGCCCCGGAAGCCGTCCGGGGTCATCGCCACCGGGCGGAAGCCCAGCACGTCGCGGTAGAACGCGACGCTGCGGGCGAGGTCACTGACGTAGAGGACCGCGTGGTTGAGTCGATGAATACCCATGACCCGAGGCTAGCGCGGTTTAGTTGAACCTTCAACCATCGGGGGTATGATGGCGGTCATGACCCGCTGGTTGGACCCCGACGAGCAACGCACCTGGCGCGCGTACCTCACCGCCTCCCGGGTGCTGATGGACACTCTCGACCGCGAGCTGCAACGCGACGCGGGCATGCCGCACGCGTACTACGAGATCCTGGTCCAGCTCTCCGAAGCCCCCGGTCGCCAACTGCGGATGAGCCAGCTCGCCCAGGCCGCGGGGTCGTCCCGCAGCCGGCTCTCGCACGCCGTGGCCCGGCTCGAGGCCGCCGGCTGGGTGCGCCGCGAGGACTGCCCCACCGACCGGCGCGGGCAGATCGCGCTGCTCACCGACGAGGGTTTCGCCACCCTCGCGGCCGCCGCGCCCGGCCATGTCGAGGGGGTACGCCGACACCTGTTCGACGCGTTGAGCCCCGCCCAGGTCGACCAGCTGCGCCGGATCAGCGAGACCCTGGCCGAGCACCTGACCGGATCCTGACCAATCGACACCGGCGCGGGTCTTGTACTTACCGTCGTCGGATGAGCACGATGGGGCGTGTCTTCCGGCTTCGGTGAACTGACTGATCAGGCGCACCACCTCGTGTCCTCCGGCGACCTGGCCGGCGCACAGCAGTTGCTGTCCGACGCGCTCACCGACGCCGACCCCCGCCCGGCCAACGCCACCCCCGAGCTGGCCGAGGCGGCCAGCCTCCAGGCGCGGGTGCTGATCGCCCTCGGTGAGCCGCATTCGGCCCGGGGGTGGGCCGCCTTCGCGTACGCGGCCACCACCCGCCTGCACGGCCGCGCCGACCCGCGCACGGTGGCCGCCGCGGCGACCCTGGCCGCGGTGCTGCACCGGGTCGGCAGTCACTCCCGGGCGGCGCGGCTCTACCAGGAAGTCATCATCGAGCTGACCGCTCAGGACGGCCCGGAGTCGCTGCGGGTGCTCGCCGCGCACGCCGACCTGGCCACCGTGGAGTACGCGCGCGGCCAGTGCACGGTGGCCCGCGACCGCCTCCAGGACGCCTGGGAGCTGCACCGCGAGGTGTACGGCGACGGGCACCCCAGCGGCATCAAGATGCTGGCGCGGCTCGGGGCGATGCAGCGCGACTGCGGGCAGTTCGCCGAGGCGCACGACAACCTGGCGCTCGCCCGTGAGCTGTGCCGGCAGCACCTGCCCGCCGACGACCCGCTGGCCACCCAGGTGGCGGCACTGGCCCGGGCTGCGGCGAATCCCGACCACGCCTGCGCCGACAACCCACCCACGGCCCGGGACACGCCGGTCGTGCCAGCTGCCCGAGTCCCCCCGCACGGCGACGGGCCGGTCGAATCCGGCCACCACCCGCCGGCAGCCGCGACCCACCACGCCGGGGCGGTTCCGAACCCCCGGCTGCCCTCCGACGAAGCGGTCGGGTCGACGGGCGGCAGATGGCCGACCGAACCGGTGGACGAGCCCTCGCCTCACCCCACCGACCCTCCGGTGCCCCCGTCGGTGGTCGGGCTGGTCGGCGGCACGGAGGAGCAGCCCGGGGTGTACCGGCTGCACCGTCCCGCCGCCCCCACCGATCCGTACCAGTCGCCCGAGCCGCACGCCCCACCC
>NZ_QGSZ01000076.1 GCF_003857055.1 Micromonospora inaquosa
CGACCAACCCGCCGGCCGCGGCGAGCTGCATCTTGCGCGGCCAGCCCTTGACCGTGGTGACGAGCTGACCCCCGGTGGCCCCCACCGTCGAGATGGAGGAACACACGGCCCGCGGGATCCAGGTCATGGTGCCGAAGGGCTGGAAGAAGGCCACCGGCGGCTCGTACACCGACTACATCGACCCGGAGGACAGCGGCCGTAAGGTCCGCATCATCACCGAGAAGTGGTCCAGCAGCTCCGCCCGGTGGGCGGAGACGGCCGAGAACGGCCTCAAGACCAGGAGCACCTCCTGCGTCAAGCCATACAACCAGGTCTCCTCCTCTACCGAGACCGAGCTGGCCAGCAAGCCGGCCGCCGAGTTCGAGTACACCTGCGGTGAGGGTGACGTGATGCGGCACGGCATCTGGCGGGGCGTGGCGCAGGACGGCAAGGCGTACTCGTTCTACCTCACCGCCACGGACGCCAAGTTCGCCGAGAGCAAGCCGATCTTCGAGGAGATGGTGCGGACGTTCCAGCTCACCGGGAACGGCTGAGCCGGAGGGAACCCACAGGGGTGATCCGTCGCCGTGCTATCAAGGGGCATGGCGGCGGACACCACTGACATCGACGACATTCGTGAGCAAGCCCGGCGCTGGCTGGCCGACGACCCCGACCCGGCCAGCCGGGACGAGCTGACGGCGGTGCTCGACGGGCTGCCGGCGAGCGCCCCGGAACTGGCCGACCGGTTCGCCGGCCCGCTGACCTTCGGCACGGCGGGCCTGCGCGGCCCGCTTCGCGCCGGCCCGAACGGCATGAACCTCGCCGTGGTCACCCAGGCCGCTGCCGGCCTGGTCACCTGGCTCGCGGCCCAGGGTGGCACCGGCCCGCTGGTGATCGGGTACGACGCCCGGCACGGCTCGCGGCAGTTCGCCGAGCGCACCGCTCAGGTGGCCACCGGCGCTGGCCGCCCGGCGCTGCTGCTGCCCCGCCCGCTGCCCACCCCGGTGCTGGCGTACGCCGTGCGTCACCTCGGCGGAGTCGCCGGCGTGATGGTCACGGCCAGCCACAACCCGCCGCAGGACAACGGCTACAAGGTCTACCTCGGCGCGGAGCTGGGCGGCGAGTTGGGCGCCGGCGCGCAGATCGTGCCACCCGCCGACGCCGGAATCGAGGCGGCCATCCGAGCGGTCGGGCCGCTGGCCCAGGTGCCGCTCGGGGAGCCCGGCCAGGTGCTCGGCGATGACCTGGTCGCCTCGTACGTCGAACGGGCCACCGCGGTGATCGACCCGGACGGGCCACGGGACCTGACGGTGGCGTACACCCCGCTGCACGGGGTGGGTGCCGCGGTGCTCACCGCCGCCTTCGCCCGCGCTGGCTTCCCGACCCCCGGGGTGGTGCCCGACCAGGCCGAGCCGGACCCGGCGTTCCCCACCGTGTCGTTTCCCAACCCGGAGGAGCCGGGTGCGGTGGACCGGCTGATCGCCCTGGCCGACTCCACCGGCGCGGACCTCGCCATCGCCAACGACCCGGACGCCGACCGTTGCGCGGTGGTCGTCCGGGACGACCGCGACGGCTGGCGGATGCTGCGCGGCGACGAGGTGGGCGTCCTGCTCGCCGACCACCTGATGCGCAGGGGGGTGACCGGGCTCTACGCCACCACCATCGTGTCGTCGTCACTGCTGCGCGCGATGTGCGCGGCCCGGGGCCTGCCCTACGACGAGACGCTGACCGGCTTCAAGTGGATCGTGCGGGCCGGTGGCGGGAGCGCGCCGCTGGTCTTCGGCTACGAGGAGGCGCTCGGCTACTGCGTGGCCCCGGAGCACGTCCGGGACAAGGACGGCATCACCGCCGCGCTGACCGTGGCGGAGTTGGCCGCCGGCCTGAAGACGCAGGGTCGTACGTTGACCGATCGGCTGGACGAGCTGGCCGCCGAGTTCGGCGTGCACCACACCGACCAGCTCTCCGCCCGGGTGGACGACCTGCGGCTCATCGCCGACGCGATGGCCCGGATCCGGGCGGCCACCCCGGCCACCCTGCTCGGGCAGCCGGTGGACAGCGTCCGGGACCTGCTGCCCGAGTCGGACGTGGTGATCCTGCGTACCGCGGTGGCCCGGGTGGTGATCCGCCCGTCCGGGACCGAGCCGAAGCTCAAGGCGTACCTGGAGGTGGTGGAACCGGTGGCGGACGGTGACGTCCGGACGGCCCGCAGCCGGGCGGCGTCGGCCATCGCCGAGCTGCGCGCCGAGGTCAGCGCCGCCCTCGGCCTCTGACCTCGCGGGGCCCCCACCCGCCCGCCACGTTCCCTTTGCTCTGCACCCGCGGATGCGCCGTGCGGCGGACCGCCCGGTGGTGCACCCGCGGGTGCAGAGCAAAGGATGGCCAGGGGGCGCGTGGGGTCCGACGGTCAGGCGCGCTTGCCGAGCGCCGCGTCGACGGCTACGGCCAGGGCTGCGACGACCAGACCGACCGATGGGCGGACCACCGAGTCGTCGGTGCTCACTTGACCGGAGAAACCCGCGCCGGTGGCGATCTCCTCCAGCCGCCGGCGAGCGGTGGCGACCTCCTCGGCACCCACGCCCAGCGCCGACTCCATCCGGAGCACCACGACCAGGGTGGCCAGCGCGGCGGTGCGCTCGTCCGGGGCTGCCGCCCCGGTCAACGCGTCGGCCAGCCGCTGCCGGGTCTCCGCCTCGACGGAGGAGTCCACGACCGGGTAACGGTGCACGTGGATGAAGCCCAACTCGGTCTCGTCGACGTCCCGGACGACGCCCTGCCGGCACAGGTCGGCGAGGATCCGGTCGCGCAGGCCGTGCCGCAGACGCTGCACCCAGGACGCCGGGGTGTGCGGCGTGTCGGCGGCGATCCGGCTGAGGACGTCGTCACTGAACGGCTCGCCGGTCGGCGTCGGGTCGATCACCGTCAGGGACCCGTCGGCGTACGCGATCCGGCCGGCCAGGGCCAGCTCGACCAGCACCGCGGCGGCCATGCCCAGGTCCAGGCTGATCCGCGGCATGGTCGCCTTGCCGGTCGTGTCGTCGTAGGCGAGGAGCAGCAACTCCTCGGCGAGCGCAACACCAGTCATGGCCGGAGACGGTAGCGGGTCCGCGCACCCCGTGCACGGACCCGCCGGACCCGGCACCGACCGGGTTTCCGCTCAGAAGCGGGGCATGCCACCGAACTGGCGGTCACCGGCGTCGCCGAGCCCGGGGACGATGAACATGCGGTCGTTGAGCCCCTCGTCGATCGAGGCCGTGACCAGGCGCAACGGCAGACCGGAGCGTTCCAGCCGCTCGATGCCGACCGGGGCGGCGAGCACACAGAGCACTGTGATGTCGGTGCAGCCACGATCGGCCAGCAGCCGACAGGAGTGCTCCAGCGAGCCACCGGTGGCCAGCATCGGGTCGAGCACCAGGACCGGCAGCCCGGTCAGGTCGCGCGGCAACGACTCCATGTACGCGCGCGGCTCGTAGGTCGCCTCGTCGCGGGCCAGGCCCACGAAACCCATCGAGGACTCCGGCAGCAGGCCGAGCGCGGCGTCCGCCATGCCCAGGCCGGCGCGCAGCACCGGGACCAGCAGCGGCGGGTTGGCCAGCCGGGTGCCCTGGGCGCCGGTGACCGGCGTCTGCACCGGGTACCGCTCGACGGGGAAGGTGCGCGCCGCCTCGTACACCAGCATGGTGGTCAGTTCGTGCAGCGCGGCCCGGAACGTCGAGGAATCGGTGCGCGCGTCCCGCATGGCGGTCAACCTGGACTGGGCCAGCGGGTGGTCAATGACGTGTACGTCCACGATCGCTCAACCTACCGGTCCGTAGGGCGCGGCGGTGCGGGTGCGGTCGGACCAGGGACGCCGCTCACGTCGGGGCGTCACCGAGCATACGTGAGCAAGATCACTCGGCGGTTCGGTGCGTAGACTTCTCGGCATGACGGCGACAACGACGTCGGCCCGGTCGGAGCTCTCCGAGCTGGGACGATCCGAGACCGCTCTGCGGACCTTCCTGCACGGCCTGCCCGGCGTGGACCAGGTCGGCGCGGAGCAGCGGGCGGCACAGCTCGGCACCCGCTCCATCAAGACCACCGCCAAGGCCCAGGCCATCGACCTGGCGATCCGGATGGTCGACCTGACCACCCTGGAAGGGGCGGACACCCCGGGCAAGGTGCGTGCGCTCGCCGCGAAGGCGCTGCGCCCCGACCCGGCCGACCCGTCCTGCCCGCACGTCGGCGCGGTCTGCGTCTACCCCGCGATGGTCCCGTACGTGGCCGAGGTGCTGCGCGGGAGCGCCGTGCACCTGGCCAGCGTGGCGACCGCGTTCCCGTCGGGCCAGGCGCCGCTGGAGATCAAACTCGCGGACACCCGGGCCGCCGTCGCGGCCGGCGCCGACGAGATCGACATGGTGATCAACCGGAGCGCGTTTCTGTCCGGGCGGTACAAGGAGGTCTACGACGAGATCGTGGCCACCAAGGAAGCCTGCGGGGACGCCCACCTCAAGGTGATCCTGGAGACCGGCGAGCTCGCCACCTACGACAACGTGCGCCGCGCCTCCTGGCTGGCCATGCTGGCCGGCGGCGACTTCATCAAGACCTCCACCGGCAAGGTCCCGATCGCGGCGACGATGCCGGTGAGCCTGGTGATGCTGGAAGCGGTCCGCGACTTCCGCGAGGCGACCGGTCGGCAGGTGGGCGTGAAGCCCGCCGGCGGCATCAAGACCACCAAGGACGCGATCAAGTACCTGGTGATGGTCAACGAGACCGTCGGCCCGGACTGGCTCGACCCGGACTGGTTCCGCTTCGGCGCGTCCAGCCTGCTCAACGACCTGCTGATGCAGCGCACCAAGCTGACGACCGGCACCTACTCCGGTCCCGACTACTTCACCCTGGACTGATAGCCGATGTTCGAATACGCCCCCGCCCCCGAGTCCCGCTCGGTGGTGGACCTCAAACCCTCGTACGGGCTGTTCATCGACGGTAAGTTCGTCGACCCCGCCGACGGTGGCAGCTCCAAGTCGATCAACCCCGCCTCCGAGGAGGTGCTGGCCGAGGTCGCCGAGGCCGGCACCCCGGACGTGGAGCGCGCGGTGCGCGCCGCCCGGAAGGCGTACGACAAGGTCTGGGGTCCGATGCCGGGCCGGGACCGGGCGAAGTACCTGTACCGGATCGCCCGGCTGATCCAGGAGCGCTCCCGGGAGCTGGCCGTCCTGGAGTCGCTGGACAACGGCAAGCCGATCCGGGAGAGCCGCGACGTCGACCTGCCGCTGGTCGCCGCGCACTTCTTCTACTACGCGGGCTGGGCCGACAAGCTGGAGCACGCCGGCTTCGGCGGCAACCCGCAGCCGATCGGCGTGGCCGCGCAGGTCATCCCGTGGAACTTCCCGCTGCTCATGCTGGCCTGGAAGATCGCCCCGGCGCTCGCGGCCGGCAACACGGTGGTGCTCAAGCCCGCCGAGACCACCCCGCTGACCGCGCTGCTGTTCGCCGAGATCTGCCAGCAGGCCGACCTGCCGGCCGGTGTGGTCAACATCCTCACCGGCGCCGGCGACACCGGCCGCGCACTGGTCGAGCACCCCGGCGTGGACAAGGTCGCCTTCACCGGCTCCACCGAGGTCGGCCGGGCCATCGCCCGGTCGATCGCCGGCACCCGCAAGAAGCTCACCCTGGAACTGGGCGGCAAGGCCGCCAACATCGTCTTCGACGACGCGCCGATCGACCAGGCCGTCGAGGGCATCGTCAACGGCATCTTCTTCAACCAGGGGCATGTCTGCTGCGCCGGCTCCCGACTGCTGGTCCAGGAGAACGTGGCCGACCGGGTGCTGGAGTCGCTGAAGCGGCGGATGGCCCAGCTTCGGGTCGGCGACCCGCTGGACAAGAACACCGACGTCGGCGCGATCAACTCGGCTGCCCAGCTGGAGCGGATCCGCGAACTGTCCGACGCCGGTTCGGCCGAGGGCGCCGAACGCTGGTCGCCGCCGTGCGAGCTGCCCGACCGCGGCTTCTGGTTCGCGCCGACCATCTTCACCGGCGTCACCCAGGCACACCGGATCGCCCGCGAGGAGATCTTCGGCCCGGTGCTGTCGGTACTCACCTTCCGCACCCCGGCCGAGGCCGTGGAGAAGGCCAACAACACGCCGTACGGGTTGTCGGCCGGGATCTGGACCGACAAGGGCTCGCGCATTCTGTGGATGGCCGACCGGCTGCGCGCCGGCGTCGTCTGGGCCAACACGTTCAACAAGTTTGACCCCACCTCGCCGTTCGGTGGGTACAAGGAGTCGGGCTACGGTCGCGAGGGCGGCCGGCACGGGCTGGAGGGCTACCTCAATGTCTGAGCGGGTCGCGGTACGCAAGACGTACAAGCTCTTCATCGGCGGGAAGTTCCCGCGCAGCGAGTCGGGACGGTCGTATCTCGTGCAGTCCTCGAATGTGTCACTGGCCTCCCGCAAGGACGCCCGGGACGCGGTGGTCGCCGCCCGCGCCGCCGTGAAGGGCTGGGCCGGCGCGACCGCGTACAACAGGGGTCAGATCCTCTACCGGGCCGCCGAGATGCTGGAGGGCCGCCGCGAGCAGTTCGTCGCCCTGGGCATCCCCGGCGACGAGGTGGACGCCGCGGTCGACAGGTGGGTCTGGTACGCCGGCTGGGCCGACAAGCTCGCCCAGGTGTACGGCGGCGCCAACCCGGTCGCCGGCCCGTACTTCAACATCTCCGCGCCCGAGCCGACCGGCGTGGTCGCGGTGGTCGCCCCGGAGCGCCCGGCCCTGCTCGGCCTGGTCAGCGTGATCGCCCCGGCGATCGTCACCGGCAACACCGTGGTGGTTGCCGCCTCCCCGAGCGAGCCGCTGGCTGCGGTGACGCTGGCCGAGGTGCTGGCCACCTCCGACCTGCCCGGCGGTGTGGTCAACATCCTCACCGGCGCGATCACCGAGACCGCGCCGACGCTCGCGGCGCACATGGACGTCAACGCGATCGACCTGACCGGGGTCACCGACGCGGCGCTCGCCACTGACCTGGAGGTCAAGGCGGCGGAGAACCTCAAGCGGGTGCTCCGCCCGGCCCCGGCCGACCCCGACTGGACCGCCGACCCGGGGGTGGCGCCGATGACCGCGCTGTTGGAGACGAAGACGGTGTGGCATCCCAAGGGGGTGTGATCAGTTTTCGGCCTGTGGGTTTTCCGGGGGAGCCCGCCCACTCCGGGCGGTCAGGCTTGATCCCTGCGTGAGCGGGCTCCCCCGGAAAACCTGACTCGGGCCTGGCCCGTCGGGTGGGTCAGCTTGCGGGTGCTGCCTTGGGTTGGGTTGGCGGTCGGCGGGGTGGC
>NZ_QGSZ01000289.1 GCF_003857055.1 Micromonospora inaquosa
CCCGCCCACCGACCCGCCGACGGACCCGCCGACCGACCCGCCCACGACCCCACCGCCGGGGCAGGGTGGCTGCAGCGCGACGGTGACGGTGAACCAGTGGACGGGCGGCTTCGTCGCGAACGTCCGGGTGACGGCCGGCTCGTCGGCCCTCAACGGCTGGACGGTGACGATCGGGCTGCCGTCGGGCGCGACGGTCACCAACGCGTGGAGCGCCGACCGAAGCGGTAACTCCGGCACGACAACCTGGACGAACGTGTCGTACAACGGCCAGGTCGGCGCCGGACAGTCCACCGAGTACGGCTTCCAGGCCAACGGCACCGCGGGCACCCTAACCCCCACCTGCTCAGCCCGCTAAAACCCACCCACCCACGCACCTCAAACGGTTGATCAAGAGGTTCGCGTCACGGCACGCCCCGCTGATGACGCGAACCTCTTGATCACCGGGCCGAGCCGGGATGTTAGGAGGTGCAGATCTTCTTGGGTGGTTGGATATCCAGTTTGTTGAACACGTTGTCGGCTCTGCCGATGCCTGCCGTCGCCGCGACAGGTCCGGCATTCACCAGATCGAGGAATACGTTGATCGCCCTCGTCAGGCCGGCGGGGATGGTGTAGCCGACGCCGTAGTTCAGGTAGACACCGAGTTGGGTGCTGCGGCACAGCACGAGCGGTGCCCCCAGGGCGGAGCCGACGGTCAGTCCCACCGAGGCGGTGACGGTCGCGTACAACCCGGCGGTGAAGCCGAGCGCACCAAGACCAGCCCGGAACGCGGCCTGGTAGTGGACGATGATCCCGTTCACACCGACTGACGGGCCGCTGATCGAGTCCGTGATGCTGTTGTGGACACTGAGCCGCCAGGGGTCGGTGACGCCGAACGCGCCGTTGGCGTAACCGAACCCCAGGGAGCCACCCAGCGACCACTCGCCGGCCGCCTTGATGTTGCCGTCCTTGGCGCTGAACGCCGTCTGTACGCCGATGAGCTGGTTGGCGGTGACGGAGAACGGCACGCCGAGGATCTCGCCCACCGGCACGCTGAAGTCCAGCGGGATGGGGATGCGCTTGTTGATGTTCTGGTGGCTGTCGGTGGCCCCGGCGATGTCGATCCGCAGGCCAGCCATCCCGCCGATCCGCAACTCCGCCCGGCGGACGGTCGCGCCGCGAATCTCCAGGTGGAACCGGGCGGTGGGCTTTTTCATCAGCAACGTCGCGGTGCCCACGACGCGGATCCCGCCACCGTCGTAACTGAACCGCGCGCCCACACCGCCGGCACAACAGATGGGGGTGACGGCGAAACCACCCACCCGCCGCTGGGCGGCGAAGGCCCCCGGTCGCACGGCGTGGACGGGACCGCGCTGCCCGTCCGACGCCGAGCCAGGAAGCCGCAGGGCGACCGGGGCGGTCGAGGCCGCGCCCCCGGCGCCCCCGCCGTCGGCGTCGTACTCCGCCCAGAAGGGCGCGCCCGCGTCGTATCGGGTCGGGTTCTCCAGCGCGACCGGGCCGTCACTGGCGAAGGTTCCGTCGCGGATCACGTCGGTGATGTCCACCGGTCCCAGGGTCACCGCCAGATCGCCGGAGTCACGGCGGAGGTCGAGCACCCGCCCGACCGCCCGTTCGGTGAGGAACATGATCTTCCCCCGGGCGAGCGTGTTCGCGCCGCTGGCGCTGGGGTCGATGCGCCAGGTGAGCGCGTCCTCGGAGAGCCCACGCACCGACGCGCCGCCGCCACCTACGAACACCACGTCGGGTTGGTAGGTCACCCTGGGGTCGGGTGCCGGCGCGGCTCCGTACCGCTGATGTGCCGCGGCGGCACCGGTCGGCGGGTCGGGCGGCGTCGGGGCGGCGTCACCCCGCTCGCAGCCGGTGAGCAGCACCAGGGTCACGGTGAGCAGCGCCGTCATCCTTCGACGCCGAGGCGGCCCGGCTCTCACCATGTCGTCTCCCCACCGTTCACAGGCGGCCGGCGACCGTACCGGCCGCGGATTCCAGAGCCTTGCGGTAGACGGCCGGGTCCTCGGTGCGAACCAACCGGACGCAGGCCCACAGCCCGCCCTTGTTGACGAAGACGGTGCCGTCCTCGGCGTACGACTCGTCACCCACTCCGCTGATCGGGGTCAACGTGTGCCCGAGTTCGCGATCGATGTCCAGGAACTTCTTCGCGCCGTCACCGACATACACCTCGACCTGGGCGGTCGGGCCGGTCAACGGTCCGGTGTAGGTGCAGCTGCTCCGATCCGGCGCGGGCTTCTCCGTCGGCTCCTCCAGCCGGGTGCCGGCCAGCTTCTCGGCCTCCTGCCTGGTCAACAGGGTGCAGGCGTCGACGGCTGCGGTGGCCGGCACGACCTGCTCCGGCTCGGCCGACGGCTCGCCGTCGGGCGTGGCCGCCCCGCTCGGCTGGACGCCGGCGACGGGGGAGTCCCCGTCGTCGTCCGCGCCGCCGACCAGGGCGCAGCCGCCGAGCCCGGCGAGCGTCAGGACCGCGGCGGCGGCCAGCGCACCTCCGCCGCGTCGCCAAACCGGTGCGAGGTGGGTCATCGTGGCTCTCCTTCTTGTCTCGGACTCGACCGGTCCCGGCCTCGGCTTCACAGTGGGAGGGCGTCGAGCACCGCGCGCAACGTCGACTCGTATCCGCCGGACTTGGCACCCAGCCGCTCGAAACTGCTCAGGATCACGGTGTAGCTGCCCTTGTCACTGACCACGACGGCCTCACCCTCGATGTCCTTGACCGCCAGGTACGCCTTGCGGCCCTTGTCGACGTCCTTCACCTCCCGGTAGACCTGGGTGGCCTGGTCACGCTGGTAGGCGTAGGTGCTCTCGCCGGCGAGCGGCGAGGCGGTGGTGATGGTCAGCGAGGCGACGCCGTTGCCGTCGCCGAACAGGCAGTTGCCCTGGTCCTGCATCGGTTGACCGACGAGGTCGGAGACCTTGGCCGCGTCGAACGGGCAGGCGGGCCGGGAAACATTGGGCAGGTCACCGCCGGCGTCGGTGTCCGTGTCGGTGTCGGCGTCAACCCCCACCCCGGCGGCGGGGTCGCTGCCGCCGGTGTTGTCGGGGCCGCAGGCGACGAGCGGGAACAGCAGCAGCGAGCACCACAGGGGTGCGATCAGTCGGCGCACGATCATGCTTCCTTCACCTGTCGTGGGACATCCGGAATGGTGGTGCTGGCCTGCGGCGGATGGATCCACCGGGCCGGGATCAGCCGGTCGACCCGCCACGCGCTGACGGCGGCGGCCTCAGCCACCGCCTCCGCGTTGGGGCCTTCGACCAGCGCGATCACGACATCGTCGGTGGGCAACCGGATGGTGGCGACCAGCCGGCAGCCCAGGGTGGTGATCAGCGGTGCCGCCGTGCCCGCGTCGGCGGAGCAGTAGTACTGCTCCAGGACGAACAGGTGGTTGGCCATGACCTGACGCTAGGGCGCGGCAGGCGGCGAGGAATCGGGCGTTTCCCTATGTTTGCGCGTCTGCCCTGGTCATCGCCGCGCCCAGCTCCGCGCGGGTGGAGATGCCGAGCTTGCGGTAGACCCGGGCGAGGTTGGCCTCGACGGTCTTCGGGCTGACGAACAGCTCGTCGGCGATGGCCCGGTTGGTCCGGCCGCGCGCCGCCAGCCGCGCCACCCGATCCTCGGTGGGGGTGAGATGCCGTGGTGTCGGTGCCCGGCCGCCGACGCGAGCCAGCTCGGCCCGGGCGCGCTCGGCGAACGCCGCCGCGCCGATCGCGGTGAACTCCGCCACCGCCGCCTCCAGCGCCTGCCGGGCCGGCAACTTGCGGCGGGACCGCCGGTGCACCATCCCCGCCACGAACAGGCAGCGCGCGCGATCCAGCGGAAGCACATCCGGCGGTACGGCGTCCCGCGCCGCTGTCAACGCGTCGAGCGCCGGCCCGGGGTCCCGGCCGGTGGCGCTGTCCAGCAGCACCCGAGCCCGCGCGGTGCCCAGGATCGTCCAGGGCCGGGGCAGCCGACGGTGCCTGTCGTACAGGCGCTCCAGCACGGCCCCCGCCCGGTCGAGGTCGCCGGCACCGACGCACGCCTCGATCCAGTCCGGTTCGAAGCGCATCGACAGGGGCTCCACCAGACCCCTCGCGTCGATCGTCGCGGCCAGCGTCGTGTACGCGGCGGCGGCCTCCGTCATCCGACCGGCGGACAGGGCCACGAACCCGGCCAACTGCTGGTGGATGCGTCGGCACCAGTCGTCGTCCAGATCCTCGGCGAGCCGCAGGCCGGACTCGGCCACCCGGGCCGCCTCGGACAGCCGGCCCCGATGGGCATCGAGCAGGGCGGCCAGCCAGGTCTCGGCGACCAGGCCACTGCCGAGTTGGTCACCGAGATCCCGGGCGGCGGCGACGTGCTGTTCGGCGTCGTCCCACCGCCCGGCCAGCAACTCGGCCTCGCCCAGGTGCGTGAGCAACTCGTGCTGCAGGGGTTCGTCTCCGCGGGCCTCCGCCCGACCGAGCATCTGGTGCAACCGACCGCGGGCCCGCTCCGCGTCGTCCATCGACTTCCACCAGATCGCGGGCACCGTGCTCGCCAGCCACGACGGTTTGTCGCCCTCCAGGGTGAGAGCCCGTTCCAACAGGTCGGTACGCGGTGCCCGTCCGAGGCGTACCTCCTGGAAGAAGAGCAGGACCAGCGCGGCCGCGAGCAGGTCGTGTTCGTCGTCGCGGCCGTCCAACAGCGCGGCGGCGGCCTCGGCGTGCGCCCGCGCCGACTCGGTGTGGTCGTCGAAGACGGCCAGGTGGGCGTGGACGCGGCCGGCCAGGGCCGAGCCGGGTCGGACCGCCGCGAGGGCCCGGGTGCCGATCTCCACAGCCGCCTGGCCGGCCTCGCCGCTGGACCAGGCGACGATGGCGCGCAGCAGCAACGACTCGGCCCTCAGGTCGCCGGTGAAATCGGCCGCGACGGCCTCGGCCGCCTGCCGGGCCGCCGGGAGGTCACCGCTGTCGAGCCGGCAGCGCGTCGCCGCCAGCCGCCGCCGGCCCAGCCGTACCTGGTCCTCGACCGGGGTGAGCTGGCTGGCGCGCTCGTGCAGATCGGCGGCGAGGTCGGGCGCGCCTCGGCTGTGCCAGCGGTCGGCCGCGGCGGTGAGGGTCTCTGCGACCACCGGGTCGGGTGTGGTCGTGCAGAGCGCCAGGTGCCGTGCCTGCTCGTCCGGGTCGGCCACCAGGTCGGCCAGTCGGCGGTGCAGGCGGCGGCGGACGCCCGGCGGGATGCCGGCCCGTACGGCGGCGGCGTGCACCGGGTGGGTGAACCGCACGCCCGTCGGTGTCACGACGATCAGCCCGGCCTCCTCGGGCGCGTCCAGCGCGGCGGCGGGCACCCCGGCCGCGGACAGGTCGACCAGCGTGGGCACGGTCAGCAGCGCGGCGAGTCGTACCGCGTCGCGGCTGGCCGACGGCAGCCCGGCGACAACGTCCGCGAGCAGGTGGTGCATGGACGCGGCCACCGGCAGGTCGTCGCCGGGCGAGGGGTGGCGTGGCAGACGCTGCATGGCGCGGACCACCTCGATGGTGAGCAGCGGATTGCCCCCGGCCTCCCGGGCCACCCGCACCAGCATCGGCCGGGTGAGCGTGACGCCGAGCTGATCGCGCAGGACGTGGTGCAGTGCGCCGACGTCGAGTGGCGGCAGCTCCAGCCGGTCGAGTCGGCTGCCGTGGCGGTCCTCGTCGAGCCCGAGCGGCACGTCCTCGGGGTCGCCCCGGCCGCGCCGGCGACTGACCAGCACGCTCAGGCCCGCCACGCGGCGCAGCGCGTACCGCAACGCGCGCTCGCTCGGCCGGTCCAACCACGGCGCGTCGTCCACGGCCACCAGCGTCCTCGGGTGGGGGCCCGTCGCGGCGGTTTCCAGCAGTGCACGGGTCGCCGCCCCGACCACCCGCGTGTCGACGGCCTCCCGGACGTCACCGGAGAGGAGCACGACCTCGGCCGCGGCCCGTTGCGGCTCGGGCAGCTCGGCGACCCGGTCGGCGAGCGGGCGCAGCAGGTCGGCCAGGGCGGCGTAGGGAAGCTCCGCCTCGGCCTCGGTGGGCGCGCAGCTGAGCACCAGCCAACCCGCCTGCGTGGCGTGCGCGACCAGCGCCCGCCAGAGTTCGGATTTGCCGATGCCGGCCGGCCCCTCCACCAGCACCGGCCCGGGTCGGCCCAGTTGCTGCCAGGCCCGGTCGAACACCTCGTCCCGCCCGACGATGGCGCGTCGCATGGGGGAATTCTGGCATCGGCGACGGTCGCCGGGGCATCCCGCCAATGGGTGATCGGAATGGCCCGCCGGCCCGGTCGTAAGGCGAAGTTAGCCGTCGATGCGAGTGATGTTACGGATCTTGTTGGACGCGTCCAGGGCGGCGACCTTGTACGCCTCGGCCAGCGTCGGGTAGTTGAACACCGCGTCGACCAGGTAGTCGATCGTGCCGCCGCAACCCATCACCGCCTGGCCGATGTGGACGATCTCGGTGGCGGCGGTGCCGAACACGTGCACCCCGAGCAGTCGGCCGTCGTCGGGGGAGACGAGCAGCTTCAGCATCCCGTACGAGTCGCCCACGATCTGACCCCGGGCCAACTCCCGGTAACGGGCGATGCCCACCTCGAACGGTGTGGAGCTCTCGGTGAGCTGCGCCTCGGTCTGCCCGACGAAGCTGATCTCCGGGATCGTGTAGATGCCGATCGGTTGCAGGCCGTGCATCTCCCGGATCGGCTCGCCGCAGGCGTGTTGTGCGGCCAGCCGGCCCTGCTCCATCGAGGTGGACGCGAGCGCGGGGAAGCCGATCACGTCACCGACGGCGTAGATGTTCTCCACCGGGGTGCGGTAGTTGGCGTCGACCGCGATCCGGCCGCGTCGGTCCGCCTCCAGCCCGGCCGCCTCCAGTGCCAGGTCGTCGGTCTGGCCCTGCCGGCCGGCCGAGTACATCACCGTGTCGGCGACGATTTTCTTGCCGCTCTTGAGGATGCACAGCGCCGCCGTCTGGTGTTTCTCCACGGCGGCGACCTCCTCGCCGAAGCGGAACGCCACGGACAGGTCGCGCAGGTGGTACTTCAGTGACTCGACGACCTCGTCGTCACAGAACTCCAGCATCCGGTCGCGGCGCTCCACCACTGTCACCTTGGTGCCGAGCGCGGCGAACATCGAGGCGTACTCCATGCCGATCACACCGGCGCCGACCACGACCATGCTGCGGGGTACGGCCTGGAGGTTGATGACACCGTCGGAGTCCACGATGGTCCGGTCGTCGAAGTCGACGCTGTCCGGGCG
>NZ_QGSZ01000075.1 GCF_003857055.1 Micromonospora inaquosa
AGCCACCCGCCCCCGCCGCCGCCCCACCGGGCACCTGCTGGTCATCCGCGACTCGACCGGGCCCGCGCCGAGGACCTGACCGGCAACGGCGATGCCGCAGCACGACGGCTCGACTTCTGGCACGGTCGAGGGAACCCACCCACGCCGGTGTGACGCGTCAGGAGAGGTCATGGCCGACATCGTTGTACGGCACCGAACGGTCGAGGTCGACGGCATCACGATCTTCTACCGCGAAGCCGGTCCCTCCGACGCGCCGGTCGTGTTGCTGCCACACGGGTACCCGTCGTCGTCGTTCCAATTCCGCCACCTGCTGCCCGCGCTGGCCGACCGCTGGCGCGCCATCGCGCCCGACTACCCCGGCTTCGGGTACAGCGGCCTGCCCGACCCGAGCCGGTTCGCGTACACCTTCGACGCCCACGCTCACCTGCTCCAGCGCTTCGTCGACACGCTGGGGCTCAGCCGCTACGTGATCTACCTCCAGGACTACGGCAGCCAGTTCGGGCTGCGCCTGGCGATGGCCGCACCGCAGCGAGTCGCCGGCCTCGTCATCCAGAACGGCGACATCTACCCCGACCAGCACGGGCCCAAGTACGAGCCGCTGAAGCGGTTCTGGCGCGACCCCAGCGACGAGGGCCGGGAGGAGTTGGCTGCGGCGATCAGCGAGGAGGGCTTTCGCCGCGAGTTCCTGGGCGAGCTGCCGGACCGGCTGACCGACCGGGTGAGCCCGGACCTGTGGCGGCTCTCCGGCGCGCTGGTCGCGGATCCGCGGCGGCGGGACGCCTGGCTGCGGCTCCTCGCCGACCAGGGCAACACCGTCGCCTGGTTCCCTCGCCAGCAGGAGTACCTGCGGGCCCACCGGCCGCCCGCCCTGATCGTGTGGGGGCCGCACGACGGGTACATGCCGGAGGGCGCTGCCCGCGCCTACCTGCGGGACCTTCCGGACGCGGACCTGCACCTGCTCGACGGCGGGCACTGGCTGCTCGAAACGCACCTCGACGAGGTCGTCCGGCTGGTCCGCGACTTCCTCACCCGGCTCCAGCCCTGAACGGGTGGCGGCGATCAGACCGCCAGGGCCGCCCGGACCTCCCGCTCCGCCGTGACGCCCCCGTCGCCGTGCGAGGTGACCCGACCGGACTCCAGCACGTCGTAGCGGTCCGCCACCCGCAACGCGAAGCCCAGGTGCTGCTCGACGAGCAGCACACTGAACCCGGACTGCCGGGTCAACTCGACGATCCGCTCCTGGATCTCCGCGACCACCGACGGCTGGATGCCCTCGGTCGGCTCGTCGAGCATCAGCAGCCGGGGTCGGGTGACCAGGGCGCGGGCGATGGCCAACTGCTGGCGCTGACCGCCGGAGAGCAGCCCGGCACGACGCCGCAGCAGCGGACGCAACGCCGGAAACAGATCCAGCGCCTCCGCCGTGGCCACCGCCCCGCCGCGCCGGCCGTCAGCGACCAGCCGCAGGTTCTCCGCGGCGGTCAGGTGCGGGAAGCACTGCTGACCCTGCGGGACGTACGCCATCCCCCGCGCCACCCGCTCGTGCGGCCCGGCGCGGGTGACGTCCTCACCGTCCAGCTCGACGGTGCCGGCACTCGGACGCAGCAGGCCGGCCGCGACCCGCAGCAGGGTGCTCTTGCCGGCACCGTTGTGCCCGAGCACGGCGGCCACCCCGTCGGGCGGAACCGCCAGATCGACCCCGTGCAGCACCCGAGAGCGCCCGTACCCGGCGTGCACCCCGCGCAGCGTCAGCATCATGCCTCCCGGCCAGTGCGGGCCGACCCGGCGTCGACCGGGTGGCCAAGGTAGACCTCCTGCACGCGCGGGTCCGCCTGGACCTGCGTCACCGTGCCTTCGCTGAGCACCCGGCCGGCGTGCAGCACGGTGACGCTGCGCGCGAACCGACGCAGGAAGTCCATGTCGTGCTCGATCACGACGACTGTGCGATCCCGGCTCAGCGTCTCCAAGAGGGCGCCGGTGGCGTCGCGTTCCTCGTGGCTCATCCCGGCCACCGGCTCGTCCAGCAGCAGCAGCCGGGCGTCCTGCACCAGCAGCATGCCGATCTCCAGCCACTGCTTCTGGCCGTGCGCGAGCGTCCCGGCGAGGTTGCCGGCCTGCTCGGTCAGGCCAATGGTTTCCAGCGCGGCGGCGATCTCGTCGGGGACACCCCGGCGGCGGCGGGCGAGGGTCGCCCAGCTGCGCCGGGCGCCGGCGGCGATGTCGAGGTTCTGCAACACCGACAGCTCCTCGAAGACCGAGGACGTCTGGAAGGTCCGGCCGATGCCGAGCCGACTGATCCGGTGCACCGGTCGGCCCAACAGCTCCTCGTCACCGAACCGGACCGAGCCGGTGGCTCCGACCAGGCCGGTGATCGCGTCGACGAGGGTGGTCTTGCCGGCGCCGTTGGGCCCGATCAGGAACCGGATGTCACCGGCGGGCACCTCCATGCAGACGCCGTCGACGGCGGTGAAGCCGTCGAAGCTGACCCGCACGTCTCGGACGGACAACCCGTCCAACCGCTCGCCGCTCATGCCGCCGGCACCTCCGTCCGTTCGACGCGTCGTCGGCCCAGCGACAACCATCTGCGGCGCGCCGGTTGGGCGCCGACGTCACGGCGGCGGGCCAGCGACCACAGCGACGCCAGGCCGCCGGGAAGGAACGCCACCACAACCACGAAGAGCAACCCCTGAAGGTACGTCCAGGTGCCCGGGAAACGCTCGGAGAGGGCGGTACGCGCCCAGGCTACCGCCACCGCGCCGAGCACCGGCCCGAGCACTGTGGCCCGACCGCCCACCGCGACGCCGATGACGAACTCGATCGACGGCACGATGCCGATCAGCGCCGGCGAGATGATGCCCACCGCCGGCACGAACAGCGCCCCGGCCAACCCGGCCATGCCGGCCGCGACCACGTACGCCACCAGCTTGACCGACGCCGGGTCGTAGCCCAGGAAGCGGACCCGCTCCTCACCGTCGCGGACCGCCACCAGCAGCTCGCCGTAGCGGCTGTGGATGAGCTGACGGGTCAGCGCGAGCAACGCCAGCAACGTTCCGGCGATGATGAAGTACACCATCCGCTGGTTGACCGGGTCGTCCAGGTCGTAGCCGAAGAAGCCCTTGATGTCGGTGAGCCCGTTGGTGCCACCCGTGGTGCCCTGCTGGCCGATCAGCAGGATCACCATCGCGGCGGCGAGCGCCTGACTGAGGATGGCGAAGTACGCGCCGCGCACCCGGCGGCGGAAGACCAGCGAGCCGAGCCCGAAGGCGACCGCCATCGGCAGCAGGACCGTGGCGGGCAGCGCGAACCACGGGCTGGCGAACGGTCGCCACCACAGGGGCAGCTCGTCGAGCTGCCCGTACAGCTGCATGAAGTCGGGCATCCCACCTGGGCCCGCGTCGGCGAGCTTGAGGTGCATGGCCATCGCGTAGCCGCCGAGACCGAAGAAGACGCCCTGGCCGAGGGTGAGCATCCCTCCTCGACCCCAGGCGATCCCGATACCGACCGCCACCATGGCGACGCAGAGGTACTTGGCGAGCAACGCCAGCCGGAAGTCCGACAACATCAGCGGCGCGACGGCGAAGAGCAGCGCCGCGCCGAAGGCGAAGCCGGCCGCCGTGCGCAGCCGTGCGCGGCCGGCCGGCCGGTCCGGCGGTACGGCGTCGACGGGTGCCGGGCGCACGGCGGGTGGCGCGGGGGTGACGGCGGTCATGCGAGGCTCCTGGTCCGCAGGGTGAACAGGCCCTGTGGCCGCCACTGGAGGAACGCGACGATCGCCACGAACACGATCACCTTGGCGACGCTGAGGGTGGTGAGGTACTCCCCGGTGGCCTGGAGCACGCCGAGGGCGAAGGCGACGATCACGCTGCCCTTGAGCTGGCCGATCCCGCCGACCACGACGACCAGGAAAGCGTCGATGATCAGGTTGGTGCCCATGGTCGGGCCGATCGGGCCGAGCAGGGTGAGCGCCACCCCGGCGAGCCCGGCCAGCCCGGAGCCGAGAAAGAAGGTCGTCCGGTCGACCCGGGAGGTGGCGATGCCGGACACCGCGGCGAGGTCGCGGTTCTGCACCACCGCGCGGATCCGACGCCCGAGCGGGGTCAGTCGCAGCGCCAGGGTGAGCGCCGCGACGGCGGCCAGCGCCAGGGCCAGGATGAACAGCCGGTTGTTGGCGATGGTCAGCCCCCCGGGCAGGGCCACGTTGCCGGTGAGCAGCTCGGGCGCGCGGGTCTGCACGTTCGGGCTGCCGAAGACGTCCCGGGCCAGTTGTTGCAGCATCAGTGACACTCCCCAGGTGACCAGCAGAGTGTCCAGTGGCCGGGCGTAGAGCCGGCGGATCAGCAGCACCTCCAGCAGGACACCCATGGTGCCGGCGACCACGAACGCCACCGGCAGCGCGACCACCAGCGACAGGCCGGCGCCGGTGATGCTCTGTTGCAGAACATAGGTGGTGTACGCGCCGGCCATGATGAACTCACCGTGGGCCATGTTGATCACGTTCATCTGGCCGAAGGTCAGCGCGAGGCCGATCGCGATGAGCAGCAGCACCGCGCCGATGCTGATGCCGGTGAAGAGTTGACCGAAGAGGACTGTCACGGTGGGTACTCCGAACTGCTGGTCGGGTGGCCCGGGCGGCGCGCGCCCCGCCCGGGCCGGCGTCGTCAGCTCAGGCCACTCGCCCACGGGTAGGTCTTGAGGTACGGGTCCGGCGCGACCGGCTTGCCCGAGTTCCACACCTCGGTGATCAGACCGTCCGCGCCGATCTTGCCGATCCGGGCGGTCTTGGCGATGTGCTGGGTCTTGCCGTCGACGGTGACCAGACCCTCCGGCGCGTCGAAGGTGATCCCGTCCGAGGCGGAGCGGACCTTCTCCACGTCGAAGGCGCCGGCCTTTTCGACCATCGCCTTCCACAGGTGGACGCCGACGTACGCGGCCTCCATCGGATCGCTGGTCGGCTTGTCCGCGCCGTACTTCGCCTTGTACGCGGCCACGAACTTCGAGTTCGCCGCGCCCGGGGTGGTCTGGTAGTAGTTCCAGGCCGTGAGTTGGCCCTCCAGGTACTGGGTGCCGATGCTCTTGACCTCTTCCTCGGCGATCGACACCGACACCACCGGCATGGAGGCGGCGGTCAGGCCCGCCGGCTTGTATTCCTTGAAGAAGGCCACGTTGCTGTCGCCGTTGAGGGTGTTGAACACCGCGTCCGCGCCGGACGATTTGACCTTGTTGACGATGGTGCCGAACTCGGTGGAGCCCAGCGGCGCGTAATCCTCGCCGAGCACGGCCATCCCGTTCGCGGTCGCGTACGCCTTGATGATTTTGTTGGCGGTACGGGGAAAGACGTAGTCGCTACCAACCAGATAGACCGACTTCGCGCCCTGGGATTTGAGGTAGTCGAGCCCGGGAACGATCTGCTGGTTGGTCGTCGCTCCGGTGTAGAAGATGTAGGGCGACTGCTCCAGGCCTTCGTACTGCACCGGGTAGAACAGCAACGCCTTGTTCTTCTCGAACACCGGCTTGACCGCCTTGCGGCTGGCCGACGTCCAACAACCGAAGACGGCCGCCACCCGGTCCTCGGAGATGAGCTTCTCGGCCTTCTCGGCGAAGGTGGGCCAGTCCGAGGCACCGTCCTCGCCGACCGGTTGGATCTTCTTGCCGAGGACACCGCCGGCCGCGTTGATCTCCTCGACGGCGAGCATGATGGAGTCGCGGACGGTGACCTCGCTGATCGCCATGGTCCCGGAGAGCGAGTTGAGCAGGCCGACCTTGACGGTGTCGCCGGAGACGTCGGCGGTGACGCCGGTCGCGCTCGCCTCGTCGGTGGTCTTGCTGCCGCACGCGGTCATCGCGGCCGCGGCGACCAGGGTCATGGCACCCGCCAGGATGCGGCGGCCCCGGAATAATGACATCTACTCTCCCTGCGATGCACTCAGGTGACGAAAGGACGGTCGGTGCGGTCCGATGAAGCTGAGATGGGCGATGCCGAGGCCGACGGGTGGACGCCGTTCGGGGCACCGGATCGGATATGGGCAGGGAAAGCGTCGACCGGCATGATTGCGCGGAGGTTTCCCGGTCCTTAATTGACTGTTTCCGATAGACCTGCGGGTACGCACGAAAGAACGGCCGACACCGTGGGGAGGAAACGGTGCCGGCCGTTCGGAAAGATGCGAGACAAGTGCCACCACAATGGTCGGCGGACACATCTGCCGACGGTGGGCACGCAATGGTGAAAGCTGACCGCAGGGCCAGATACTTCACGCAGGAAGTATCTTAGGACGGGATCGGGTGGCGTTGTCAAGGGCCCGGTGGGCCGACTGCCGGCGCCCGGTTCAGAGTTGGGCGAGCACAGTGAAGTCCAACCCGTCCGCCTCTGCCAGGTAGATGCGCTGACGCACGTGCCGCTGACGCAGCCGCAAGCGTCCACGCGGCCCGTGGTAGGCGACCGTGTCGGCGGCCGTCTCGATGGCTCGTACGTCGAGGGTGCGGGCCTGGGCGATCAGGGCGGCGAGCAGCATGACGCCCTCGTAGCAGGACTCCCCCAGGCTGCCCAGCGGCGGCGCCTCCACCCCGAAACGCCGGGCGAACTCGCCGTGGAAGTCGAGGTTCTCCGGGGTCACCAGCCCGGCGAAGAAGCCCGCCGTGCTGTACAACCTCCGGGTCGCGCCGGCACCGCTGGCCAACAGCATGTTCTCGTCCATCAGGGTGCTCAGCCGCAGGCAGCGCTGATCCAGACCGGAGCGGGCGAACGCGCGGTTGAACCGCACCGCGTCGGCACCGACCAGCAGCATCAACACCGCGTCCGCGTCACTGTGTTCGATGCGGCGCAACACCTCGGTGAAGTCGTGCGCGTCCAACGGCAGGAAGTGCCGGCCCACCACCTGCCCACCGCCGCGCAGCGCGTACCGCTGGGCCGCCCGCGAGGTACGGCGCGGCCACACGTAGTCGTTGCCCACCACGAACCAGCGACGGACCCCCTGCTCCCCGGCGAGCAGCCGCATCGCGGGCCACAGCTGGGCGTCCGGCGTCTCGCTGGTCAGGAAGACCCCTTCGGTACGTTCGCCGCCCTCGTAGAGTGCGGTGTAGACGTACGGCACCCGGTGTGCGACGCGGGGCGCCAACGCCTGACGCACCGAGGAGATGTGCCACCCCGTCACCCCCTGCACGGCCCCCACCGACACCAACGCCTCGACCTCGGCGGCCACCTCGGGCGACGGTTCGCAACCGTCGACCGGCACGAGACGCA
>NZ_QGSZ01000183.1 GCF_003857055.1 Micromonospora inaquosa
AGGTGCACCCGGATGGGCAGGGCCCCGGCTCGGCAGCGCCAGACCCGGTTGGGGTGGCCTCGGACGAGGTGGCCCCGGACGAGGTGGCCTCGGCGGGGCCGGACCTCGGTGCGGTGACGGCGGCCACGGTCGGGCCCGACTTCGGTGTGGTGACGTCGCCCACGGCGGGGGAGTTGGGTGAGGCTGGGGACGTACCCCGGCGGCAGCTGGCGGGGCGGCGGCGGGCGACGGCCGCGCCGGAGCCCGCGCCCGAGCTGTCCGACGCCGAGCTGCGCGGCGCGTTGGAGGCGATCCTGCTGGTCGTCGACGAGCCGGTCAGCGAGCTGGTGCTGGCCCAGGTGCTGGAGCAGCCCGCCGAGCGGGTCGGGCCGATGCTCGACGAGATCGCCGCCGGTTACACATCGGCCGGGCACGGGTTCGAGCTGCGCCGGGCGGCCGGCGGGTGGCGGCTGTACACCCGGCCGGAATACGCTACATACGTTGAGCGGTTCGTGCTGGACGGGCAGTCCGTGCGGCTGACCCAGGCGGCGCTGGAGACGCTCGCCGTGGTCGCCTACAAGCAGCCGGTGACCCGTTCGCGAATCTCAGCCATCCGGGGTGTGAACTGCGACGGGGTCATCCGTACGCTGGTCACCCGTGGCCTCGTCGAGGAGTGCGGCACCGAACAGGACAGCGGGGCGTTCCTCTACCGGACCACCACGTTGTTCCTGGAGAAGCTCGGGCTGAACACCGTCGACGAGCTGCCGCCCCTCGCACCCTTCCTGCCCGACGACGTAGAAGAGCTTGCTGATGCGACCCGATAACCGTTCCCCCAAACCCGACGCTCCCGTCTACGAGGGGGCTGAGCGCCTGCAGAAGGTGCTCGCCGCCGCCGGCGTGGGTTCCCGGCGTGCCTGCGAAGACCTGATCTTCCGCCGCCGGGTCACGGTGGACGGGCGGGTCGCCAAGCTCGGCGACAAGGTCGACCCGGCTACATCCGTGATCCACGTGGACGGGGAGCGCCTCCAGGTCGACATTCGCCTGGTCTACGTGGCGATGAACAAGCCGCGCGGGGTGGTCACCACCATGGCGGACGACAAGGGACGAAACGAGCTCGCGGACTTCATCGGCGCGCGGCTGGAGCAGCGGGTCTACCACGTCGGGCGGCTCGACGCGGACAGCGAGGGGCTGCTGCTGCTCACCAACGACGGCACGCTCGCGCACAAGCTCATGCACCCCTCGTACCAGGTGCTGAAGACCTACCTCGCCGAGGTGGTCGGGCCGATCCCGCGCAACCTGAGCAAGCGGCTGCTGGCCGGCGTCGAGCTGGAGGACGGGCCCGTCAAGGTCGACTCGTTCCGGGTGGTGGACACGCTGGGCAAAAGCGCCCAGGTGGAGCTGAGCCTGCACGAGGGGCGCAAGCACATCGTCCGGCGTCTGATGGAGGAGGTCGGCCACCCGGTCACCCGGTTGGTGCGTACCTCGATCGGCCCCATCCGACTGGGTGACCTGCGGACCGGGCGGATCCGGCGGTTGACCAACGCCGAGGTCGCCGCCCTGTTCAACGCGGTGGGTGACTGACCCCGGAGTTCGGGGTACGGCAGCCGGTAGGCTCCACCGACGGCCGGGACGCGGCCGCCCGGGTGGCGTGGGTCGCCTCCGGCGGCGTCGCGCGCGGGTTCGCCAGACGACCCGGGCATGATTGATGACGATTGACAACCGCTTGCGGCGCCAGCTCACCGGGCGATCCGTGAGGTACGGGCTGAGGAGGACACGGTGGAGGAAAACGTACGGTTCGGGCGATGTGTGGTCGCTGTGGACGGGCCGTCCGGTTCGGGTAAGTCCACCGTGTCGCGGCGGCTCGCCGCCGGCATCGGTGCGCGCTACCTGGACACCGGGGCGATGTACCGGGCGATCACGTGGGCCGTGCTGCGCTCCGGCGTGGACCTCACCGACGCCGCGTCGGTGGCGAAGGTCGCCGGCGAGGTCGACCTGCGCATCGGCACCGACCCGCAGGGGTACGGCGTGACCGTCGACGGGGTCGGCGTGGACGCGGAGATCCGCGGCGCCGAGGTGACCGGGGCGGTTTCCGCCGTCGCCGCCGTACCGGCTGTTCGTGAGCTGCTCGTCGGCCGGCAGCGCGAGATGATCGCCAACGCCGGTCGGATGGTGATCGAGGGACGGGACATCGGCTCCGTCGTGGCGCCGGACGCCGACCTGAAGGTCTTCCTGACCGCCTCCGAGGCGGCCCGCGCGGCCCGGCGCAGCGCCGAGGACGCCGCCGACGTGGCGGCCACGGCCGCCGACCTGGCCCGGCGGGACCGCCTCGACTCGACCCGCAAGGTCAACCCGCTCGCCCAGGCGCCCGGCGCGGTGGTGCTGGACACCACCGAGCTGGGCATCGACGAGGTCGTGGCGCGGATGCGCGACCTGCTCACCGAACGGGGCGTTGCATGAGTAGCGCGGTTGTGTCTCATGGCGGTCCGGAGCGAAGCGGAGGAACGGCGTGAGCAGCGATTCAGGCGGTTGGGTGGAACTGCGGGAGCCCGACGTCGCCGTCGAGGAACCCAGCGGCCCACAGCCGGTGGTGGCCGTGGTCGGCCGCCCCAACGTGGGCAAGTCGACCCTGGTCAACCGGATCATCGGCCGCCGGCAGGCGGTCGTCGAAGACGTCCCCGGCGTGACCCGCGACCGGGTCCCGTACGACGCGCAGTGGAACGGCCGGGCGTTCACCGTGGTGGACACCGGCGGCTGGGAGCCGGACGCGAAGGACCGGGCCGCGGCCATCGCGGCGCAGGCCGAGACGGCAGTCGTCACCGCCGACGTGGTGCTCTTCGTGGTCGACGCGATGGTGGGCTCCACCGACGTGGACGAGGCCGCGGTGAAGATGCTGCGGCGCAGCGCCAAGCCGGTGATCCTGGTGGCCAACAAGGCCGACAACAACTCCATCGAGATGGAGGCCACGTCGCTGTGGTCGCTCGGTCTCGGTGAGCCGTTCCCGGTGTCCGCGCTGCACGGACGCGGCTCCGGCGACCTGCTGGACGCCATCCTCGCCGCGCTGCCGGAAGCACCGGCGATCGTGGAGAACCGTCCGCGTGGTCCGCGCCGGGTAGCGCTGGTCGGGCGGCCGAACGTCGGCAAGTCCAGCCTGCTCAACCGGTTCTCCGGCGAGGAGCGGGCGGTCGTCGACTCGGTGGCGGGCACCACTGTGGACCCGGTGGACAGCCTGGTCGAGATCGGCGGTCAGACCTGGCAACTGGTGGACACCGCCGGGCTGCGTAAGCGGGTCGGTAAGGCCAGCGGCACCGAGTACTACGCCAGCCTGCGCACCGCCGGCGCGATCGAGGCCGCCGAGGTGGCCGTGGTGCTGCTGGACTCCAGCGAACCGATCAGCGAGCAGGACCAGCGGATCCTGTCGATGGTGACCGAGTCGGGCCGGGCACTGGTCATCGCGTTCAACAAGTGGGACCTGGTCGACGCCGACCGTCGGTACTACCTGGACAAGGAGATCGACCGGGAGTTGCGCCGCATCCCCTGGGCGCTCCGGCTGAACCTGTCAGCGATGACCGGTCGTGCCGTGGACAAGCTGGCCCCCGCCCTGAACAAGGCGTTGGCCAGCTGGGAAACCCGCGTGCCGACCGCGCAGCTCAACCAGTGGCTGACCGCGCTGGTGCAGGCCACCCCCCACCCCGTGCGTGGTGGACGGGCGCCGAGGATCCTGTTCGCGACGCAGGCCGGTGTGGCGCCGCCCCGGTTCGTGCTCTTCACCACCGGCCCGCTCGACGCCGGCTACCAGCGCTTCGTCGAGCGCAAGCTCCGCGAGGAATTCGGGTACGAGGGCAGCCCGATCGAGATCTCGGTCCGCCCGCGTAAGAAGCTCGGCCCCGGCGGCCGAGGCAAGGCGCACGGCTGACGCGGTCCAGTACTCGCAGAAATGCCGGATGGGCCCCTGCCCATCCGGCATTTCTCTGTCCACCCACCACCCCACCCTCCTAGGACGCCTTAGGGGTTGTGCGGTGATTCGCCTACCCCGCAACGCCGGTGGGGCCTGTGCGGGGGACCCGAGGCTGCTGCGCTAAGCTGTACCGGCTGCCGCGGGGGAAACCGCGCGGAGGCGGGACGTGGCGCAGCTTGGTAGCGCACTTGACTGGGGGTCAAGGGGTCGTCGGTTCGAATCCGGCCGTCCCGACAGACAAAAAGCCCTGACCAGCGGAAACGCTGGTCAGGGCTTTAAGTTTGTCTATGGGGTTTTGAACCGCCCCCCGAAAACCCCCCGTTTACTGGGGTCGGCAACCAGGTTCGTCATCCGTGCGCATCATGGGCAATGCGGGGTGCGGGACGCCGCCCGCGGTCGGTGCCGAGTCGCTCGAGGATGTCCGAGACGTCCGGGGCTTGGGCGGGCTTGGCGATGTAGTACGTAGCGGTGACCTCCTCGCTGGAGTGTCCAAGCTGTGCTGCGGCGCTTTTCGTGTCGGTCTCTTCCTTGATGAGGGTGGCCACTGTTTTGCGGAAGGTGTGGGGAGTGACCCAGGCGAGGTCGGTGTCAGCGCGAGCCTCACGCCACTGACGGCGGACGTTGTTGGGCGACAGCCAGGTACCGCGTCGGGAGGCGAAGATCGCGTCGTGGGGGTTGTCCGCGGCGACGAGCTTGCGGGCCATGATCATGCCGACGGCGAACCGGGGCAGCACGACCATCCGCCAGCCGGCGTCGCTCTTGGTCCAGGGTTGGCGGAAGTGACCCTGGCCTTTGACGAAGACGAGCGTCCCGCAGATCGTCAAGGTGGGGCGTGCGGCGCCGAGGTTCAGGTCCTCCCATCGCAGGGCAAGGATCTCGCCGATGCGGGCGCCGGTGGCGAGCATCAGGTCGACGACGTCGGCCAGATCGCCACTGTGCCGTGGTCCGGGCTTGCCGGGGATCGGTCGCTGCCAGTCGCGGATCGCGGACCGGACGGCCTGGAGGTTTTCGTCGGTGAGGGCGACGACGGTGCGGCGGGGTTTGCGGAGCCGGCCGGTGTCGCGTACGGGGTTGGTGGGGATCGCCCCGTGGCGTACGGCCAGGGCGAACATCTGGCTCAGGACGACTTTGGCGCCTTTGGCTGCCGACGGACGATCCTTCGCGATGTCGCGCAGGAACCGATCCAGGCGCCCGACGCTGGCTTCTCTGATTCGGAGGTTGCCCAGGGCGGGCAGGATCGCGTTGCGCGCGCTGGTCTCGTATCGCTGGATGGTTTGTGGTGCGATCCGTTCCTCGGTGGTGATCTCTTCGATCCACAGGTCGGCGAGTGTGCTGACGCGGGTTTCCCGGGTGATCTCGTCGTCGTTGGGGGTGGTGCGGTCACGTAGCTTGACCTTGAGGGCTCGTTCGGCGGCGGGGCCGGTGGTGGCGGTGGCCTCGATGTCGCGGGTCTTGCCGTCGTAGTCGCGGAACCGCGCTCGTGCGCGGAACCGGTTGGGTCCGAGTTTCTGGGTGCGGATGTTGCCCCAGGTGCCGATGGGTAGTTCAGGTCGGGCCATGGGTCAGCGCTCCGCGTCGGTGTGGTCGTCGAGCCAGCGTTCGACTTCGCTGCGCCGGTAGCGCAGGGTGTTGCCGACGCGGATGGCGCGGGGTCCCTTGCCTCGGCTGTGCCAGGCGTAGAGGGTGTTCTTGGGCTTGCCCAGCCAGGCGGCGACGTCGTCGATGCTCAGGAGAGGGTCTGGCCGCCATTGCGGGGCGGCTGAGCCGTTCATCGCCGGCCCAACGTGTTGGTGGAGCCGGGCAGTCGGCGCCGCGTGACGCGGCCGGCAGGTTGCCGCCCACCTGGCGGCGCGGGATCGTGGGCGGTGCGGGGGCGGCGGGGCGTGCATGGATCGGGCGTCCTTTCAGGATTACAGTCTGATTGGTATCGGGAGTCACTGGCACTGTCGCTGCCATACACGGTCGTGGGATTCATTGACTGTGGATGTTCATCCACCCGTTTTGTTCGTGTGGTGTCAAGCCTCTCGTTGGTTTCTGTCACGGCGAGATGCTGCGAGCATTGCGGTTCAGCTGGGCGGAAGTCCTTGCTCTGAATATCGAGGCTTGACGCCGGCGCATGGCGGGTGCCTGCCAAGTCTCCGCTGAGCAATGGTTTGGCATTACTGGATTCCGCACGAGGCTGAGGTGCGTAGGAGTTTGTAGAGCAGGTCGCAGGGCGCATCCGCTTGGCCCGCTTGACACCAATGCGGACTCGGAAGGTTTTGAACGGTCCCATGTTGTGGCCTTTCGGGTGAGGGGTGATGGCCGCGCTCGCCTCGCTAGCAGGGCACAACGGCGTTTCGTATGTCTGCCAGCGCGGCCGAGTTGGAGGATCCTGAGATCGGCGCGCCGGCCGGGTTAATGGCCCGTGCGTCGGGAGTGCTGGCCGGCTCGAAGTCTCGTGGCGTGTGGGCCACTCGAAGTGGATCCCGTCTCGGGCTCGGTCAGTCATCATGATGGCCGATCTGAATGGTCAGGATTGCTGGTGCACTTCGACGATTTTGGAAATTCTTCCGAAAAGGAGAGTGCCGGTTGAGCCTTTCGCTCAACCGGCACTCTCCTGCTGCTCTACGTCTCACCTTTTATGGGTGTGGCATTTCGCTTGCCTCCTCCTCGGTGGATGGTGTCAGGAGCTCTCTGGTCTTTTGTCGACTTTGGTGGACTGCCGGCTTGGTTACCGGGACGTGGCTCTGTAGATGAGCTCGGACGAGCAATGGGTCGAGTTGGTCGATGATCTGCCGCTCGCCGACGTAGATGCTGCGCGGATGGTCGATGCGAACCGCGTCGTTGTCATCGGCGCCGTAGGTGCGGTGGTAGCGGCCCGAGGGGCTTCGCGGTTTTTCAGCCGCCCGGACGGTCGGTGAGGCGGCGCAGCGCTGTTCCTGGCTGGGGGAAGGCGAGCCGCAGCGTGTGTGCGGTGAGTCGGATGCCCCACCAGGTGAGGGCGGCGAGGTAACCGACGATGAGGGCGCTGGTGGTGTCGACGGTGAAGACGAGGGCGTAGCCGATGGCGAGGCCGGGTGCGGTGATGGCGCGGATCGTGCGGCTCCGGCTCATCGTTACGGCGGTGGCTATGCCGACGAGGGCTGCGCCGATGCTGCCGGCGATGGGGGCGATGGTGTTCGTGGAGATGGGTGTGGTGAGGGTGAGTGCGGCGCGCATGAGGTAGATGCCCGCGGTGGCGGTGATCGCATGGGTGATGGCGGGGCGGGTCATCGCGAGCCAGGTGGGTCTGTC
>NZ_QGSZ01000074.1 GCF_003857055.1 Micromonospora inaquosa
AGACGGCATACGAGTTTACTACGCGTCTCGTGGGCTCGGAGATGTGTATAAGAGAAAAGCGCGAGCGCCTGGGCGACCCGTTCGGCCAGCCAGTCGCGGGGTTCGGCCTTCACTTCGCGGTCTCCTGGTCGCGGCGGGCGAGGTACTCGGTGATCGCCTCACGGATCACGAAGTTGACCGGCCGTCGGTCCTCGCGGGCGCGCTGTTCGAGGTTGGTCTTCATCTGGGTGGGCAATAGGAGCCACACTTTGGCGTCATTGCGGGGGTGGGTGGTCGGATCCACTTCGGGTGCTCCTCGAATTGGGTTTTATTTGCGGAGCCCTTGCCCCCCAGGGTGGGCAGGGGACAAGAGCCCCGCAGAAAAATCCCACCACTGGATCACATCCGGACACAATCCTGTGCAGATACGGATGCGTCACATAGGGGAGAAACTCTTCCGGTTTGTGGGCGACGCCACTTCTTAGGGTGGGGCGCTTTGCCCGTTTCACGTGGAACAGAACACGCGGCGCGGCACGCGGCGTGCGTGGCCTAGCGAACATGGCTAGCAGCCAATGCCACCTGGTTTACTTATGGCGTAAGGCCAACTGAGCGTCAGCGACCCGCAGTCGACTTCCGGAAACGAAGCGCGTAGAGGGTCAGAGAGAGCGTCCTGCGCGTCGGACGCCGCTGCCGAGAGCAACACCTCACGTCGAGCTGCCCGTCGAACCACAAGGACGGTCACCCAAGGACGACAGTGGGGTCTCGGCAAGCACGCTCCCGAAGCGACACATCGGGAGTCCTCCATGCCCACACGACGAACCTTCAATGGCGAGCTGCTACGCCAGAAGCGCACCGCCAGCGGCTACAACCAGCGGGCACTCGCCCAAGCCCTGCAAGTCGACTACACCACAGTCAGTCACTGGGAGATCGGCCGACGATCACCCAAGGCGCTCACCCTGCTCCAGCTCGCCGAAGTCCTCAACTGCCAGGTCGGTGACCTGTTCGAGGCGGTGGCCGAGTGAACGTCACCGTCCCCACCATCGACCAGGTCCGCGCCTTCACTGTGACCGTCGACCTGGTGACCGCCGGCAGTTGCTTCGGCATCGGCCGAGACCTGTCCTACAACCTCGCCCGGCAAGGTGCGTTCCCGGTCCCTGTCCTGCGGCTCGGCCGTCGGCTGGCCGTCACCCGGGCCGCGCTGCTCCAGGCGCTCGGAGAGGCCGCCGGGACCCCGGACGGGGGTGCCCGGTGAGCCAGGACCGACCCCAGACAGCGGAAAGCCCCCAGGAAGCCGCCACCGGAGACGACAACCTGAGGGCTAACCGGACCAACACCCGACACGACAACCCGGGCCAAACCGAGGCGAGATCAATTCTACCCGCCGCCCTGTACTGGCACTATGCCGGTTGTGCCGTCCTGCGGGCACGCGCCGACGGCAGTAAAGCCCCCGGTGTCGGCCGGGAATGGCAAAAACACCAGCGACCAACCGAGCAGCAGCTCCGACGTTGGTTCGCCGACGGGCACCCCTCGATCGGGCTGGTGACCGGTAGCCCGTCCGGGCAGCTCGAACTGCTCGAACTGGAAGGCCGAGCCGCAGCCGAGCTGCCGCGCCTGCTCGACCTCGCCGTCCGAGCCGGGATCGGCCCCCTGTGGGCCGCCGTCCTCACCGGGTACAGCGAGAGGACACCAAGCGGGGGCTACCACTGGCTGTACCGCATCGCCGACCACGAGACCCCCGGTAACACGAGGCTCGCCCAGCGGGCCGCCCGACCCGACGAACTCACCGCACAAGAACGGGCGATCCTCGAACGGCACCCGACCCGGCGGTTCACCCGGTGCCTCGCCGAGACACGCGGCGAAGGCGGTTGGGTCATCGTCGCCCCCAGCCACGGACCAACCCACCCCACCGGGTTGCCGTACCGCAGGGTCGCCGGCAGCCCCCGGACGATCCCAACCATCACCTGGGAGCAGCGCGAACAGCTCCACGCCGCGATCCGCCAGCTTGACGAGCCGGTAACTCCGGTGAGGACCCAACCGCAACGGACACCGCCCCGGGCGATCGTCTCCTGTCCGACCGGCGTCCGTGGTGCGGTCAGCCCGGGGGACGACTTCGAGGCGCGTACCGACTGGTCGGAGGTCCTCGAACCGTTGGGCTGGCGGTTGTCGCACGCCGACGGTCAGACCCGGTACTGGACTCGGCCGGGGAAGGACCGGGGGGTGTCGGCGACCACCGGGCACGCGGGAGACCGGGACCGGCTGTTCGTGTTCTCCAGCTCGACCGAACTGCCGTCTGAGACGCCGCTGACGAAGTTCGCCGCGTACGCCTGGCTGCACCACGGCGGTGGGTTCTCCGCCGCAGCGCGGGCGTTGCGGGCCGACGGGTACGGCGGCTCCGACACCAACAACATCAACGACCACCGCAGCGCCCGAGGGAGCAACCGATGACCGACCTCGGCACGCGGAAGACCGAACTGGACGAGGCAAAGCGACTGGCCGACCTCCAGACGATCAACCGGATCGCAGACGAGGAGTACCTCAAGCTCTGCGGACGGGACGCCGCCCGGAAGAGGTTCAACGCCGAACAGATGGGCGCAGCAGCCGCGCAACGGAAGCTCCGGCTGCTCGACGGCTGGGCGTTCATGGAGGAAGACGAGGGCGACGACACCCCGGTCTGGGGCACCGCCGACACCCCGCTGTGGGCGGTCGGGGAGCCGCTGATGATCTTCGGCCCGAACGGCGTCGGCAAGTCCACCCTGTCGCACCAGCTCGTGTTCGCCCGGATCGGCCTGGCCGACCAGGTCATGGACCTGCCGGTGTTGGCCAGCCCCGGGAAGGTGTTCTACGTCGCGGCGGACCGGCCGAAGCAGATCAAACGGGCGATGCGGCGGCTGCGGAAGCCGGAGCAGCGGGAAGTCCTCAAAGAGCGGCTGATCGTGCACAAGGGGCCGCTGCCGTTCGACGTGACGGTCGACAAGGACGCCCTGGCGGACCTCGCTCAGTCGCATGGCGCGACCACGATCATCATCGACTCGCTCAAGGACGTCTGCCCGAAGCCGAGCAACGAGGAAGCCGCCAACGGGTACAACAGCGCCCGGCAGGAGGCGATCGCCCGGGGGATCGAGTGGGTGGAGGACCACCACAACCGGAAGGCCAGCGACGACAACAAGACCCCGAACACGATCGAGGACGTCTACGGCAGCCGCTGGTTGACGGCCGGCGCGGGTTCGGTCCTGTGCCTCTGGGGCGAGGCGGGCAGCACTCAGGTTCGGCTCACCCAGTTGAAGTCGCCCGGCGGGTTCATCCAACCCCAAGACCTGACGATCAACCACGCGACCGGCGAGATCGGCGCGCGGGTGGTCCTCGGGATCACGGACCTACTCAGGAACAGCGGTCGGGAAGGAATCACGGTCGCCGACGCGGCCCGGTTCTGGTCGGGCACGGACAAGCCGGTCAAGCGCGACATGGAGAACGCTCGTAACAAGCTCAAGCGGCTGGTCGAGCAGGGGACGGCCATGACGCACAAGGACAAGGTGGACAAGCTCGACCGCTTCACCCTTTCGCCCGTCGCCGCGCCGCAGATGAAGGTGTCCACCGGCTACCAGCAGGACGGGCTCGGGTTCGGCTGGAGTCCATAGACCGGCATCCATAGTGACACGTTGGTCACTGCCAACGTAGGCACCAATCTATGAACCAACGCCACCAACGGCATGTAAAAACGCGCCGGTCAGAGGCACCAACGCACCAACCAACGCCACCAACGTCCCACCAACGTCCGGGGGGGTTCTTTTAAGACCCCCGGCGTTGGCGGTGGACACCAACGACCAGGAAGAAGAACCACGAGCCATGGCCAAAACCCGAACCCAACCCCGACTCCGACTCACCCTCCACTACCGACCCCGACGAGACACCCACCGCACCATCGAGCGCTACACCTGCACCACCTACGAACTCACCCCCGGCTGGGTCATCCTCCACAACGCCCAACAACACGACTGGTACCGACGACCCATCCAACCCACCACCACCCGACTGGCCATCCCCACCAACCGCATCGCCGAAATCACCCAACACTGACCAGACCAGCAACCCCACCCGGGACGAAACACCACCACCCGAGGGGACACCGACCTGCTGCCTCGGAGCTGGGCGCGGCGGTCGGCGGTCGGGCGGGTGCCGGTGGCCGTCCGGGTGGCTTCCCGACCTGCCCTGATAGCAACGAGGCGTAGCAACGGGCTCTCGCCGCAGGTCAGACCGGGTCGGACGTGTCACGATCCCTGGCACTGCGGGGCTCGGAGGGGTCTCGCGGGTGCCGGTGGGTGTCCGGTTGGTGTGCTTTCCTTGACGGGCAAGTTGATCTTGAGGAGGGGTGCGATGGCCGGAAAGACGCGGTTGCAGCGCGCGGCGGAAGAGCTGCGGGCGTTGGAGCTTCGCCGCAAGGGCAGGTCGCTGGACGGCATCGCGGCCGAGCTGGGGGTGGATGCGCGGACGGTCGCGCGGCGGCTGGAGGCGGCTTTCCGCCGGTTGGGCGAGGAGAGCTTCGACCAGATCCGGCGGCGGGTGGAGAACCAGATCGATGGGGTGCTGCGGGAGGCGCATCAACTGTTGGAGCACTCGGACCTGACGGTGAACGAACGGTCGAAGGTGCTCGGGTTGGTGTTGCAGTGCGAGCGGGACCGGGCGGCTCTGCTCGGGGTGCGGCTGCCGGCGCAGGTGGTCGCGAAGTTGGAGTTCGAGGGTGACGAGTTGGGGGTGGGTTTCGGTGCCGGTCACGCTGCCAAGAGGTAACCGGAAGACGCACGACGGTTGCGGCCCGAGCTGCGCCGACTGGTGGCGTACCAGGTTGCCGGCTGAACGGGACCTGGTCGAGTTCCTGCACGAGGCGCAGCGTGCGGTGGCGGTCCGGGAGGGCCGTGCGGACCCGGGGCCGCTGGTGCCGTCGCGGAAGCCGTGCACGGAGGTGTCTCGGAAGCGGGCGGCTCGGGAATTGGCTGCACTAGCGGCCGATGCGAAGCAGGCGATCGACCGGCAGCACGCGGCGCTGCGGGCGGGCACCACGCACACTCCGGTGCCTCCTGAGTTCACGCCACCCGGGCACCCGCCGCATGATTGTTTGGAGGCCGAACCGCCAACCCTCCCGGAGGCCGCTCCGGAGACTCCGGCAGCCGCACCCCGCCCTGACCCCCGGGAGCCGGCTCCTGTGGCTCCGGAGGCCACGGAAGACCCCACACCGACCCCACCGAAGAAGCGACCCCGCCGCCCTGCGGGGTTCATTGACTCGATCGACACCGTCCCGGGTAGTCGGCGGCGGTGACCGGTGTACCACCCCAGAGCCGATGTGGTGGTCTCGGTCGGGCCGTCTCGGCTAGAAGGCGGCGGCCCCTGCGACGCCTGCGGCCAGACCTGGCCACCCCTGCGGATCGTGCACTGCGGCGGGCTCGACGGGTGCCACGAACTGTTCACCTCCGACCGCGCCTACTGGCGGCACGTCACCTGGACGGACGGGGTGTGTGACCTGAACGCAAAGGGTCTGCGGCGCGCGGAGACCTCCGCCGGGCAGACCATCTGGAGGATGTGACCAGCTCGGCCCGTGCATCCCAACCCGGCGTTACGGTAGAATTAGCACAGACGTACGAACCCGGTTAAGTCGACCCGGAGCGTTGCCGCACCACCGCGTAAGCCCGGCGGAGGTCCCGCAGCGACGACGACAACCGGCCCCGCCCGAACCGCAGACCGTGCCCAGAACGCCGGTCGGCCCGGCTCAAGCAGAGCCCGCCCGACTCGCACCCTCGCCACGTCGCCCAGGGGCAACCAACCCAACACCCAATCGAACTATATGGACGAGGCGAGGCAGATGAGTTTGCAAGACAACGCGACCGCCGCCCTGGGCTGGGCGACCGCCCGAGAGCAGGAGTTGCAGGCAGAGCTGGCCGTCGCCCACCAGGTGCGGACCCTGGTCGAGGCGAAGATGGCCGAGCTGCAGCACCCGAAGTGCGAGAACCGCCGCGCCCAGGAGCGCCAGGTCCCCGACGTGTTCGTGGCGCTGCGGATCGCCAACCTGAACACGGAGCTGACCGAGGTTTGCCGGGTGCGGTCCCTGGCCGAGTGGGCGCTCGCCCCGCAGGGGGCGTGAGGCGATGAACGTGCAGGAAGACGCTACAGCCGTCCTGGCTTGGGCGGCCGACCAAGAGCAGCGACTGGAGTCGATGTTGACGGCCGGGAGCGAGGGCGAGCAGGCGTTCGTCTCCTCCGCCGAGGGGTGGCTGGCCCAGACCCGTCAGGTCAGGCGTTTGGCCGAACACGCTGTGGCTGCCGGCTTGGGCGACGCGGCTGCCGCCCTCGACTGGGCGACCGACCAAGAGCAGATAGAAGAGTTGAACCTGGCAAGAGCACGTGCGGATCTGGCGAGGGGACCTCTCTTGCTGCGCCGCGAACTGACCGAGGTGCGCCGGTTGAAGCACCTGGCCGAGCGCGTTCTGAACCCGCAGGAGGGCTGACCGATGCCGAAGACCAGGAGCAGGTACACCCCGCCGCCGATGTCGCAGCGGCAGCAGGAGGCGCTGACCCGACAGCGGGCCATCGAACGGCAGCAGGAGCTGGAGCGGCTGTACCCGTCGGCGGCCGATCTGGCGCAGCGGCACCAAGCCGAGCAGGAAGACGGGATGCGTCGGATGCTCGGCAGCAGCGAAGACGGCCGGGCGTGGGCGCAGGAGGTGGCGGCGAAGCAGCCGCGAGCCAGCCACGGACCGGGGAACGAACACCCCACGTGGGTGGTCAAGGCGGCCGAGCGCAGCCGGCCGTTGGACCGAGTGCAAGACGACGAGGAGTGGTGACCATGGGCAAGGTTGTTCGGGGCGGTCAGCGTTCGGCGAGGGCGACTCCGCTGGGCAAGGTCCAGCCGACGGAGGACGTCGCGGCGTCGGGTCGGGCGCTGGACCGGGACCGGTCGACCAAGGACGCGGCGGATGCCCGTGGCCGGGCGGCGCACACGAAGACGGTCGAGGGTACGCAGCACACGACCACCTGACCGACACAGACTCCGGCCCCCGCCCTGTTGCTTCTTCCAACAGGGCGGGGGCCGGTCTGTGTCCCCGGTCGGGTCGTCCGTGGGTCTCCCGTGGCTCCCGGCGGCCTCCCACCGCCCGGCGGGGTGTCAGGGCGGGGTCGGGCGG
>NZ_QGSZ01000148.1 GCF_003857055.1 Micromonospora inaquosa
GGTCGGCGCGCTGGCAGGCGTCGTCGGCGTCGGCGAGCGCGGCGCGGGCCTGTTCGCGGGCGCGCGCCGCGTCGGCCGCCGCGGGCTCGGCGTCGTCGCGAGCCTCGTCGCGTTCGGTCTGCGCCGCCGCGATCTCCGTGGCGGCCTCCGCGCGGACCTGGGCGAGCTGCCGTTGCACACCCACCGGGGACAGTTCGGCGTGCAGCGACTCGGTCAACGTCTCGACGATCTGGTCGAGGCGGTCCACCGCCTCCCAGGTGCGGGCCACCTGCCCCGGCAGGCCGGGGGCGTTTCGGTGGCGCATCCGGCTGTTGCGGGAGGCGCGCTGGCAGGCGCCGTCGTTGTCGCGGCAGTAGCGAAACGGTCGACCCGCGCCGACACGCTGCGGCACCGGCGCTCCACAGTGGGCACAGGGGCGGGTCTCGGTGGTGCTGGGCTGGGCGTCCATCGAGGGCGAAGTCTAGTGCCGGGCGGTCAGCTCGTCGTCCGGGCCGTCGCGTCCAGGGTGTAGCGGCGTTGCAGCAGCAGCGCCGCGAGCATCGCCACCGCCGGCAGCAACCCGAAGCCGTAGCGGACCGCCGCGAGCGCGGCGTCCGGCTGCACCGGCGACTCACCGGCCGTCGAGGCCACGAAACCACCAACGGTCAGGCACAACGCGTACGCGTACGGGCCCAGGGCCGCGCCGGTGGCCTCGGTGGCCGTCCACACCCCCGTGTAGGTGCCGGCCCCGGTGGCCCCGGTGGCACCGGTGGTGCTGGCGGTGCCGGCGTCCGTGCTGGTGGCGGCGCGGATCACGTCGGGGAGCATCGAGAACGGCAACAGTTGCATCCCGGCGAACGCCACCCCGAGCACCGCCACCGCGGCGACGAGCACCGGCAGGCCGGCCGGGCGGCCCACCGCCAGCACCAGCGAGCCGAGGGCGAACGCGCCCTGCGCGCCGAGCAGCGCCCGCTGCTTGCCGACGCGTCGGGCCACCACCAGCCAGGCCGGGGTGACCAGCAGCGCCGGCGCCACGAACGCGGCCACCAGCACCGTGGTCAGGCCGGGTGCGCGCAGCTCGTATTCGGCGTAGTAGGGCACCCCGGCGAGCACCAGGTGGGTGGTGGTGGACATCGCCAGGTACGCGGCGACCAGCCAGCGGAACTGCCGGTCGTGCAGCGCGATGCGCAGCGCGCGCCACCCGCCGTGCCCCGCCGGGGTCCGATCCGCCGCGCTGCCGCGCAGCCGGGCGATGCCGGCGACACCGACCAGCATGGCCACCAGCATCCCCACGGCGAGGACCACGCCCATGCGCTGGTAGCCGCCCCGCGTCGCGGCGTCGCCGCCGGTGAGCAGGGGAGCCAACAGCCCGGAGACGAGGATGCCCAGGGTCAGCACGACCATCCGGAAGGCCATCAGCCGGGTGCGTTCGTGGTAGCCGATGCGCAGGTCGGCGGGGGTGGCCAGGTAGGGGACCTGGTAGGCGGCGAAGAGGAGGTTGCCGGCGATGAAGAACACCGCCACCCACGCGGCCGCCGGCGCGCCGGTCAGGCCGCCGGGCACGGCGAAGAGCGCGGCGAACGCGACCGGCAGGGCACAGCCGATCAGCAGTAGGCGACGCCGGTCGCCGCGCCGGGTCTGCTCCACATCGGCGCGGTGCCCCACCCAGGGGTGCAGCAGCACGTCGGCGATCTTCGGCAGCAGCAGCGTCAGGCCGGCCAGCCACGGCCCGACGGCCAGCACGTCGGTGAGGAAGTAGAGCAGCAGCAGGCCGGGCACTGTCACCCAGACGCCCATGCCGAGCGAGCCGCTGGCGAAGCCGGCCAGCGGGCCGCGGGGCAGCGTCGTGTCGGTGGCGGCCGCGGGCCGCCGGTCCAGCCCGGTCATCGCCGCATCCTCTCCGCAATCCAACGGTTGCTGGATTCTAGGGGCAGAATGACGGCCATGACCATGCCCCGCCGCCGCCCGGGCCGGCCCCGCCGCGACGAGACCCGGCCGACCCGCGAGGTGGTGCTCACCGCGGCGACCGCGCTCTTCGCCGAACGCGGCTTCGACGCCGTCGGGTTGCGGGAGGTCGCCGCCGCCGCCGGGGTCGACGTCGCCACTGTCGCGCACCACACGGGTACGAAGGCAGCGCTCTACGACGCGTGCTTCGCCCGGGTGTTCGCCGCCGAGCGGGAGGTGCTGACCGCGGCCGCCGAGCAGGCCCGTACCGCCCTCGACGCCGGTCCGGACGCGGCGCGGCGGGCCCTGCACGAGCTGGTCGACGTCTTCGTCGACTTCCTGGAGGATCGCCCCGAGACCACCACGCTGTGGCTGCGCCGCTGGCTGGAACCGCAGCGGCACGCCGAGCTGGACCAGCGCTACGCCGACCCGTTGTACCGGCTGGTCGCCGAGCTGCTCGCCGCCGCGTCGGCGACCGGCGCGCTGGCGGAGCCGACCCCGCACATCACTGTGCGGAGCCTGGTGTGGGCGACGCACGGGCACGTGGTGGCGTTGGCCGCGGGCGCGCCCGGCGCCCGGGAGCGGCGCGAGTTCCGGGCGTTCGTGCATCGCCTGCTCGACGGGCTGTACGGATCACCGGCCCCTTGACGGGCCGCCGCCGCAAGACGATTATCCATCGGACGTTGGATTAATGGGGGCGGCAATGGGCGGACGACCACCTCAGGTGGCGGTGATCGGGGCCGGCGCCGCCGGCCTCGCCGCGGTCAAGGCACTACGCGACGCCGACGTGCCAACTGTCGGCTTCGAGGCCGCCGAGCAGGTCGGCGGCCTCTGGGTGTACGGGGCACCCGACTCGCCCGCGTACCGCACGCTGCACCTCAACACCAGCCGTGGCCGCACCCAGTTCGCCGACCACCCGATGCCCACCGACTGGCCGGACTACCCCGACCACCGTCGCGTCGCCGGTTACCTCGCCGACTACGCGGCACGCTTCGGGCTGGCCGACACCATCCGGCTGCGCCACACCGTCGAGCGGGTCACCCAGAACCCCACCGGCACCTGGACGGTGACCGCCAACGGCCCGACCGGCCCGGTCGAGGTCACCGTCGACGCCGTGGTCGTCGCCAACGGGCACAACCGGGTGCCCCGGCTGCCCGACCCCGGATACCCCGGCACCTGCACCGCCGAGCAGATGCACAGCCACGACTACCGGGGCCCGGAGCAGTTGGCCGGCAGACGGGTCCTGGTCATCGGCGGCGGGAACTCCGCCATGGACATCGCCGTGGACGCGTCGTACGCCGCCAGCCGCACCCTGCTGTCGCTGCGCCGGGGGGTCTGGGTGGTGCCGAAGTACCTGCTGGGTCGCCCGTCGGACACCCTCAACGGGGCACTGGCCCGCCGGCTGCCGTGGCGCCTGCGTCAACGCATCAGCCAGACGATGCTGAGCACCACCGTCGGCAACCCCGCCCGCTACGGGCTGCCCGCGCCGACGCACGGCTTCCTCCAGGACCACCCGACGCTCTCCGACGCGTTGCTGTCGCGGCTGACCCACGGTGACGTCGAGGCCCGCCCCGGCGTCGCCGCCCTGGACGGCGACCGGGTGGAGTTCACCGACGGCCGCAGCGACAGCGTCGACCTGATCATCTGGTGCACCGGATACCGCGTCGACGTCCCGTTCCTCGACCCGGCGCTGCTCGCCGGGGGCGCCGACACCCTGCAGCTGTACCGGCACGTGTTCCACCCCGACGCCCCCGGTCTGAGCTTCGTCGGGTTGATGCAGTCCACCGGTTCCGCGTTCCCCCTGGTCGAGGCGCAGGCCAAGCTGATCGCGGCGCACCTCGCCGGCCGGTACGCGCTGCCGGACCCGGACCGACAACGCGCCGTCTGCCGGGCCGAACTACGGGCCGCGACCGCCCGCTGGGGTCAGCGCCGCCCGGCGATGCGGGTGGACTTCGACGTCTACCTGGCCGAGTTGGCCCGGGAGCTGACCGCCGGGGCCCGCCGCGTCCGCTCCGGCGCGGCGTCCTCGGTGGGGGCACCCCGATGAGCGGTCGATCCCTGGCTGGCCGGCGGGTGCTGGTCACCGGGGCGAGCGGGACGTTCGGCCGCCACCTCGGCGCGGCGCTGAGCGCGGCCGACGCCCGGGTGGTGGGGCTCGACCTGCACGCGCGCCCCGACGGTGACGTGCCGGTGCTCGGCTGCGACCTGACCGACCCGGACGCCGTGCCGTCGGCGGTGCGGGCCGCCGTCGACCGGCTCGGCGGGCTCGACCTGCTGATCAACAACGCCGGGGTCGGTGGTCCCGCGCCGGCCGAGTTGCCGCCCGATGAGGTGGTCCGCCGGCAACTGGAGGTCAACCTGCTCGCCGCCTGGCGCACCACCGCCGCCGCGCTGCCCGCCCTGCTCACCGCGCGCGGACGGGTGATCTTCGTGGCCAGCCGGATGGCGGTGCTGCCGCTGCCGCTCGCCGCCGCGTACGGGGTGAGCAAACGGGCCCTGGTCGCGTACGCCGACGCGCTGCGCCACGAGGTGGGCACCCACGTCGGGGTGAGCGTCGTCTACCCGAGCATGGTCGCCTCACCGATTCACGACAGCACCGCCGAGGCCGGGCTGTCCCTGCGAGGGGTGTCCCGCCCCGAGCCCGTCGAAGGGGTGGTCGGGGCGATCCTGCGGACCGCCACCGCCCGGCGGGCACCCCGGGACGTGGCGACCACCGCACGCGGCCGGCTGGAGATGGCCGTCGGCCGGCACGCGCCCGCGCTGGCCGACCGGCTGGTACGCCGTACCCTCGCCGCTCGGCTCGCCGCCGGTGACCTGGACGGCGCGCCGCTGGCCGCCGGTATGGTCGACCGACACCGCAGGGCCGCCCGGAGTTAGCCTCCCGCACCGTTGGAAAGGGTTGACGACCATGACCGACGCCAGACTGCCGGGCGCCGACGAGGCCGCGTTCATCGCGGCGGTCCGCTCAGGCGACACGGCGCGGTTCGCACTCCTGACCGAACGTCACCGGCGTGAATTGCAGGTGCACTGCTACCGGATGCTCGCGAACTACGAGGACGCCCAGGACCTGACGCAGGAGACGTTCCTGCGGGCGTGGAACAAGCGGGAGTCCTTCAGGGGCCACGCGGCAGTGCGGACCTGGCTGTACCGGATCGCGACGAACGCCTGTCTGGATTTCCTGAGGAAGCGCAACGACCGCACACCCGTACCGTCCGAGCTGCCGGACTCCGGCTCCGAGTTGACGTACCTTCAGCCGTACCCCGACCGGATGCTCCCCGAGGACCCGCAGGACTCGGTGGTGGCGCGGGAGACGATCGAGCTGGCGTTCATCGTCGCCGTCCAGCACTTGCCGCCGCGCCAGCGGGCGGTGTTCATTCTGCGCGACGTCCTCGGCTGGCCGGCGTCGAAGACCGCCGACGCCCTCGAGCTGACCATCGCATCGGTGACCAGCGCCGTGCAGCGGGCGCGCGTGACGATACGCGAGCAGCTGCCCGAGCGCCGCCTCGACTGGCGGAGCCCCGCCACCCACGAGCTGTCGAGCAGCGAGCGCGGCGCGGTGAAGTCGTACATCCACGCCCACGAGCGCAACGACCTCGACGGGCTGATGTCCCTGCTCCGCGACGACCTGCGCTTCGCGATGCTGCCCGATCCGGGCACCGTGACCACGACGGCCAAGGACGCGGTGGACGGCTGGGTCTCCGGTGGGCTCTTCCAGCGCGGCCACGACGATTGGCGCGGTATCACCACGACGGTGAACCGCATGCCAGCCGCCGTGCTGTACCTCCGCGCACCCGACGACCCGGAGTACCGGCTGTTCGCCGTCGCGCTCCTGCACATCGTCGACGGGAAGATCGCCGAGCTCACCGGATTCGACGCCACCGACAAGCCATGGCTGGACCTGCCACCGACACTGTGATCGCACACTCGAAAACGCAGGGAAGGGCCCGGGGAGCGTTCCCCGCGTTTTCGAGCATTCGGCCCGTGTCTATCGCCTCGTCTCGTATCGGGTCAGCGCCACTCCGCCGGGAAACGTCCGCGTCTCCACCAGGTTCAGGTTCACCCAGCTGTCCAGCGCGGTGAAGTGCGGCTTTCCGCCGCCCAGCAGCACCGGATGAGTCACGATCTCGTACTCGTCGACCAGCCCGGCCCGCATGGCCGCGCCGGCGAGCGTTGCGCCACCCACCCTCATCGGCCCGCCGTCCTCGGCCTTGAGCCGGGTGATCTCGGCGACCGCGTCGCCGGTGACCAGACGGGTGTTCCAGTCGACCGTCTCGATCGTCGAGGAGAACACCACCTTTGGCGTGTCCCGCCAGTTTCGCGCGAACTCGACCTGCGCCGGGGTGGCACCCGGCTGCTGATCGCCGGTCGGCCAGTAGGAACTCATGGACTCCCACAGCCTGCGCCCGTACAGGAACAGCGCAATCGCCCGCTCCTGGTCGAGCCACCACTGAAACAGCTCGTCGCTCGGCGCGCTCCAGCTGAGGTCGTCGCCCGGCGCGGCGACGTAACCGTCCACTGTCACACTCATACCGAAGATCAATTTCCGCATCGTGCCAGCCTCTCGTGAGTCGTTCTCCCACGTACAGACGGGCGCGACGCGGAAACCTCATCGGTGTGCGGTCTGCGTCCGCAGATGGTCCTCGCGTTCCGGGTCAGGGTGTGGCGACCGCCGCGCGCGAGCGGTCGGCGGCGATGCGTACGGCCAGCGCGGCCAGGGCGGTGCCGGTCACCCACCGCTGCACCCGCAGCCACCCCGGCCGGCGGGCGAAGAACCCGGCGAGGGTGCCGGCGGTGAGCACGATCAGCGCGTTCACGCTCAGCGCCACGACGATCTGGGTCAGACCGAGCAGCAGGCTCTGCGTGGCGAGGTGCCCCCGCGTCGGGTCGACGAACTGCGGTAACAGCGACACGTAGAGGATCGCGATCTTCGGGTTCAGCAGGTTGGTGACCAGGCCCATGGTGAACAGCCGCCGGGGCGGGTCCGGCGGCAGCGGCGCCGGCGTGAACGGTGAGTTCCCGCCCGGACGCAACGTCCGCCAGGCCAGCCAGAGCAGGTAGCCGGCGCCGGCGAGCTTCACCACCGCGTACAGCGTCGGCACCAGGACGAAGACGGTGGCCAGGCCGGCGACCGCCGCGGTCAGGTAGACGCCGAAGCCGGCGGCCACCCCGAGCAGCGAGACCAGCCCGGCCCGGCGGCCCTGTGCCACCGAGCGGGACACCAGGTAGACCATGTTCGGGCCGGGGGTGAGCACCAGCCCCAACGCCACCAGCGCGATACCCAGCAGTGCGCCCGCACTTACCACGACGATTCCCCCCGTTCGGTAGATCCCACACTGACAGTAATCGGGACAAAGATCCTGGCCCAGGGCCACCTGACGGGCCGTGGCCTGCGATCCGGGTGATCCACTCCGTCTGTGGTGCCATCCGGCGGCACAAGCGGGAATGCTCACCGTCACGGGCGCGCTGAACCCCTGACAAGTGCGCGCCACCGGGCGGAGGCGGCGCGTTACGGTGGCCAGGGGGGGTGCCGCAGAGTGACCGATGCGTGGGAAGCGTCAGTTGAGGCGAAGATCCAGGGTGCCGTTCAACGCGGCGAGTTCGACGACCTGCCCGGCATGGGCAAGCCGATCCCCGGTCGGGGGGCGCCGTACGACGAGTCCTGGTGGATCAAGAGCTTTCTGGAGCGCGAGGCCCTCCCCAGTGACCTGCTGCTGCCCACGTCGCTGCAACTGCGCCGACGCGTCGAGCAGGTTCCCGACGAGGTCCGGGACCTGCCCACCGAGCAGTCCGTGCGTGACTTCGTGGCGCAGTTGAACGCGCAGATCGTGGCGTGGCTGCGCAACCCCGACGGCCCCCGGGTGGTGGTGCGTCCGGTGAACGCCGATGGTGTGGTCCGCCGTTGGCGCGCCGAACGGGCCCGCCCCGAGGTCACCATGACCGTCATCGAACCGGCGGCGGCCAGGGCCTCGTCGGGCCGGCCGCGGCGCGGCTGGTGGCAGCGGTGGCGCCGCCGTCGGGGCTGATCCCACGGCCACGACCACGGCAGAATGTGCCAATGCTCATCGAATCGCGGGCACCCGGAACACCCTCGACACCGGGTGTCACCCTGCGCGAGTGGTCCGCCGACGACCTGGACGACCTGGTGCACGCGTACCAGGACCCGGTCCTGCTCCGCTGGACCAGCCATCCGGTGACCAGCGCCGCCGAGGCCCGACGGTGGCTGGAAGCCACCCAGCGGGACTGGGCCGACGGCCGGCGGTACACGTTCGCCGTCGTCGAAGAGCGGGCCGACGGTGCCCGGCTGGTGGGCAACGTGGTTCTCAAGGGGGTCACGCCGGAACGCCCGGCGCCGGAGGTGGGCTACTGGACGGCGTCGTGGGCACGCGGTCGCGGCGTCGCCCCGCGCGCCGTCACCGCGCTGAGCCGCTGGGCGTTCGACCGGTTCCCCGAGGTGGCCCGGCTCGACCTGCTGCACCAGGTGGACAACGTGGCGTCCTGCCGGGTGGCGCAGAAGTCTGGCTTCGTGTTCCAGGAGGTGTTGCCGGCCCGGCCGCCGTTCCCACTCGACGGTCACCGGCACGCCCTGCACGCCTAGTCGTCAGTCCCCCCTGGCCTCCCAGCGCCAGGAGGTGCGCCGGGCCCGGCCGGGCAGCTCACCCCGGCCGGTCATCCAGAGCAACACCTCGGGCGCCGGCCCGGTTGGGGCGTCCGGGAAGAGTCGCCGCAGCACCAGCGCGCACAGCCGCTGCGGCGGCTGCCACGGCACACCGAGGCCGAGGGTGATGTCGTGGGTGTGCAGCAGGGTCTCGGCCACCCCCATGGCGGCGAAGCCGGACGGGTCGCACGGCCCGAAGTGCCAGGCCCGCGCGTCCGGCGGGGCCGCGTCGACGGCGGCGGCGAGCAGCCCGGCGCAGGCCCGCACCACGGTGAGCACCTGCGCCGGGCTCGCGTCGGGGGAGACCCGCAGGTCGTACGGCAGGTAGGCGTCATCCGGGCGGCCGGTGACCTGGCCCGCGTAGGCGAGGAGGTCGTGCGCGACGTGCGCCGCGGTGGTCCAGCAGCTCCAGCTCAGCGAGCCGGCCGGCACCGACCAGTCGCGTTCCCGGTGTGGGATCAGCACCCGGGTCATCTCCTCGGCTGCCTCCCGCAGGTCGGCGCCGTTCATCGCTGACACTCGCCAGCCCCCCGGTCAGCGCTGCGCATGGGAATCCCGTCGTGAGTGGAGAACATCGACGCGTGCAAGAATCCATCCTCGCATGCGGGGGAGGCGAGCAGAGTGTTGCCCAACCTGGTGGTGGACACGACGGTGTTGCCGCCGGCGGAGCGGTTCGAGTTCTGGTATGCCCTGGTCGCTCAGGAGATGGCGCCGGCGCACATCAGCAGCGCCCAGCTGGACAACTTCGTCGCGTACGTCCAAGCCATTGATCTTGGCCGCATTCGGATGACCTCGCTGCGGTACCCGTCGCTGGACTCGACCCGACCGGCGAAACTGGTCCGCAGAGCCGAGGGGAACGTCTACCAGCTCGCGCTGCCACTGACGGGTCGCAGCACCTTGATTCAGGATCGCACCGAGAACACGCTCACCGCCGACAGGCACTTCACACTCCTGGACACCCGGCGGCCGCACATCGCCCGGCACAGCGCTGACGGCCCCGGCCTCGCCACCACGATCACCGTGCAGATACCGCACGCGGCGTTGCCCCTGGCTCCGGACCGGCTCCGCCGCCTGCTGGCCACGCCGCTGCCGTCGCACCTCGGCGTCGGCGGGCTGTTGACCCACCACCTGCGGAGCATCGCGGCGCACCCGGAGCAGTACGAGCCGGCCCAGGCCGAGGTCCTGGGCGCTGTGGCGCTGGATCTGCTCGCCGCCGCGCTCGCCCAGTACCTCGACGTCGAGGACACTCTCTCGCCGGAGGCCCGGCAGACCACGCTGCGGGCCCGGGTCGTCGATTTCATCGACCGCCATCTCGACAGTGACGAGCTCAACCCGCGCAGCGTCGCCGCCGTCCACCACATCTCGCTGCGATCGCTGCACCGCCTGTTCGAAGCGGAGCAGACGACGGTTGCCGAACTCATCCGCGCCAAGCGCCTGGAGCAGTGCCGGCGTGACCTCGCCAACCCGTTGCTGCGGCAGCCGATCCATGCCCTAGCCGCCCGCTGGGGGTTTCGGGACAAGGCCCACTTCAGCCGCGTCTTCCGGGCCCGCTACGGACGTTCACCGCAGGCCTACCGGACGACAGTGGCGCGGCACGATCGGTGACCCGCCCGACCGGCCACTATCGTCGGCGGTCGGTCGGATCGTCCTCGACGAAGTCACGGACGGCGGCGCGGATGCTCTCGCCGTACGGGTCGTCGGGTAGCCGCACCAGGTGTTCGCGGGCGCGGGTGAGGTGTTCCCGGGCCGCACCGACGTTGCCCAGCCGCCGGTGACAGTCCGCCAGGTTGAGATACAGCGACGGCAGGAACGCCTGCACCTGGAGCGCGGGCGAATACCGCTGGGCGCGTTCGTCGGTCAGCTCGGACGCGGCGGCCAGGGCACGTTCGTCCCAGCTCAACTCCGCCTCGGTGCTGTCCTGCAGGTCGGCGAGGTAGTGCGCCAGCGTGCAGCGGTGCAGGGCGTCACCGGTGCGGCCGAGCTCGTCCCACAGCGCGGTGAGCAGCTCACGGGCCTGGGCGGGTGCGCCGCCCTGGCCGAGCTGCACGGCCTCGCCGATGCGGGTCATGGTCGGGTCGGCGGTCGGTTCGTCGGTCATGTCGCCGATGCTCGGGCCTCAACCCGGTCGAGGGTCAATTCCTGCCGGCCAGCACGTCACCGCTGGGCCACGATGGTCTCGAGCACCGAGCGAGCGGATGTCGGGCGGTGGCCGAGGAGGGTCCCCAGCGTGGGATCGGTGACGGCGAACTCCTTTTCCCGCGCCGCGCGGTACAGGCCGAGGGTGAAGTCGGCCGCCGCCGCAGGCATGCCTCGTGCGATGGCGGACGCCCGCCACTCGTCGTCGTCCACGACGACACGTTCGACGGCGCGTCCCGTGATGTCGCTGAGGATGGCGGCCACCGCTTCGAGGTCGAGCATCTCCGACGCGGTCAGCGGTGCCGTGACCCCGTCGAGTACGCCCTCCTCGACCATGGCGATGGCTGCGGCCTCGGCCAGATCGGCGTGGGCGGTCCAGGACACCGGGCCGTCCGCCGGCGCCACGAGTTGACCGGTCTCCAGCGCCGCGCCGATGGAGAGGCTGAGCGTGCTCGCGTAGAACCCGTTGCGCAGGGCGGTGAAGGGAACCCCCAGCCCGGCGAGGTGCTCCTCGGTCGCGGCGTGGGTGGGTTGGGCGGCGAAGAGCGAGTCCCGGGAGGCGGCCTGGTGGCTGGTGTACAGGATTCGTTTGGCTCCCGCGGCGTGGGCGGCGTCGATGGCGGCGCGGTTCGCGGCGACCGCGGCGTCACCCCGGATGGCGGCGGACACGACGAGGACCTTGTCGGCACCCTCGAAGGCGTGCGCCAGCGTGGCCGGGTTGGTGAAGTCTCCGGCGCGCACCCGGACACCACGCTCGGCGAGGCTCGCGGCCTTGGCGGTGTCGCGCACGCTCACGCCCACGGCGTCGGGTGGTAGCCGGTCGAGCAGCCGGTCGACGATCTGGGACCCGAGGTGCCCGGTGGCACCGGTGACGACGAACATGGCGAACACTCCCTCGTTATCGGCGTTACTCGTCGAACGTTAGCAGTGATACGTCGGGGTTAACAAGTCGCTGTTAGCATCGATTCATGGTGACGACGCAGGACCTGGCATCCCGCGACGACGTCCGTTCGGGCATCGTCGCGGCGGCAACCCAACTGCTGCGCGAGAAGGGCGCGAACGCGGTCACGACGCGCGCTGTCGCCCAGGCCGCAGGTGTGCAGGCGCCGACCATCTATCGCTTGTTCGGTGACAAGGACGGCCTGATCGACGCCGTCGCCGAGCACGTCATGGCCAGCTACGTCAGCGGCAAATCGGCAGCCGACGTCGCCACGCGTGACCCGGTCGCGGACCTGCGCTCCGGATGGCGCACGCACGTGGAGTTCGGCCTGACAAACCCCGAGCTGTACGCGTTGATCGCCGCGCGGGGGAGCCGTACACCCTCGCCGGCAACTGTCGCCGGCCTCGACGTGCTCCGCCGCCGCGTCCGGCGACTCGCCGCAGCCGGCCTGCTCCGGGTCGACGAACAGCGCGCGCTCCTGATGATCCACTCAGCGGGCAACGGCACCATCCTCACCCTGCTGGGAATGCCCGCCGACCAGCGCGACCTCGGTCTGGGCGAGGCCATGCTCGATGCCGTCCTCACCAGCATCCTGTCGACAACTCCGGCGACACCCGACACGACCACGAACGCGGTGGCGGTCACCTTCGCGACGGTGCTGCCCGACCTCCCGGGGCTCACCGACGCCGAACGCGCGCTGATGGCCGAGTGGCTGCACCGATCGCTGACTCACCTGCCGTGATCACCTCACGGGGAAATAACTCGACGGGACCGCGCCGGGGGAGATAGCTTGCAGTCGACCGCGACACCGCCCGAGGAGGTGAGACCCATGAACGTTCCAGCGATGTGGGTGCTCCCCCTTGCCGTCACGGTCGGGCGATCGACGTAGGTGTCGCCGGGAGCGCCCTGCCAACACGGCACTCCCGAAAGGCATCACCTATGCACCCTGCGCCATTCACCACCGACCACGCACCCCGCACATACGACGTGATCATTGTCGGATGCGGGCCGACCGGGGCGATGCTCGCCGCCGAACTGCGGCTGCACGAGGTACGGGTCCTCGTCGTCGAGCGGGAAACCGAGCCGGCGTCGGCCATCCGCATCGTCGGCCTGCACATCCGCAGTCTTGAGCTGATGGCGATGCGCGGGCTGCTGGCGCGCATCCTCCCGCACGGGCGGCAGCGTCCGGCCAGCGCCTTCTTCGCCGCCATCCCCAAACCCGCGCCCCACGGCCTGGATTCCCGGTACGCCTACCTGCTGGGTATCCCGCAGCCGGTCATCGAACGTCTGCTCGAAGAACACGCCATCGAGCTGGGTGCGCAGGTCCGACGTGGTTGCGCCGTCACCGGTCTCGCGCAGGACGACGAGGGCGTCACCGTCGAGTTGGCCGACGGGGAACAGCTGCGGTCGCGTTACCTCGTCGGCTGTGACGGCGCCCGCAGCACGGTGCGCAAACTGCTCGGCGTCGGGTTCCCCGGCGAGCCCGCACGGACCGAGAGCCTGATGGGCGAGATGGAAGTGGGCGTGCCGCCGGAGGAGGTCGCCGCCAAGGTGGCCCAGATCCGCGAAACCCACCAGCGATTCTGGCTCCGACCGGCCGGTGCCGGGGTCTACAGCGTCCTGGTGCCCGCCGCCGGGGTCAGCGACCGCGCCGAACCACCCACCCTCGAGGATTTCAAGCGCCAGTTGGGTGCCATCGCCGGGACCGACTTCGGCGTGCACTCGCCGCGCTGGTTGTCCCGCTTCGGCGATGCGACCCGACTGGCCGATCATTATCGGGTCGGGCGAGTGCTGCTGGCCGGCGACGCGGCGCACATCCATCCGCCCATCGGCGGGCAGGGCCTCAACCTGGGCGTTCAGGACGCCGTCAACCTCGGCTGGAAACTGGCCGCGCGGGTCCGCGGCTGGGCGCCGGAAACCCTGCTGGACACCTACCAGGCCGAACGCCGGCCGGTCGCCGCGGAGGTGCTGGACAACACCCGAGCCCAGACCGAGCTGTTGTCCACCGAACCAGGCGCACAGGCCCTGCGGAGGCTGCTCACCGAGCTGATGGACTTCGACGAGGTGAACCTGCATCTGTTGAAGAAGATCACCGCAATCGGTATCCGCTACGACTTCGGCGCCGGGCCCGACCTACTCGGTCGCCGGCTGCCTGACATCGCCGTGAAACAGGGCCACCTCTACGGTCTGCTGCACCGCGGACGCGGCCTGCTGCTCGATCGCACCGAACGCCTGACCGTCCGCGGCTGGTCAGACCGGGTCGATCACCTGGCGGATCCCACCGCCGACCTGGACGCTCCGGGCGTCCTGCTCCGCCCCGACGGCCACGTCGCGTGGATCGGCGACGACCAGCAGGATCTGGACGAGCGCCTCTTCCGCTGGTTCGGCAGGCCCGTCCACTGACCCCGCCTCCTGGCGGGCCCATCGGTGCGGCTGTGTGGTCGGCGCTGAGAGACTGACCGGGTGACAGGTCTGAGCGCCGAACTCGTGGTCGATGGTCGTGAGCCGCGGACCCCGGCGCTCACCCCGAACGGGCGCCTGCTCTGCTACGTCCTCGCCCCCACCAGCCGCACCGGTGACCACCTCGACACCGAACTTTGGCTCGTACACACCGATGGTGCCGTCGAGTCGCGCCGGGCGACCGCGGACACCGCAACCGAATCCCTGCCACGCTGGTCGGCCGACTCGGAGACGCTGTTCTTCCTGTCCGACAGCGCCGACCGCGGTACCCCGCAACTGCACGGGCTCACCCTCGCCGACGGCACGACGACCACGTTGACCGGCTGGTCCGTCGGCGTCATCGACCACCTGCCGCTCATCGACCCCAACCTGATCGCGCTGCTCGCCGAGGACGAACCCACCGAGCAGGACGCGCGCCGCGCCCGGGACCGCGACGACGCCATTGTCGTCGGCGAGGGTGAGCAACGTGCCCGGTTGCGCCTGCTCGACCTGCGTACCGGCCGGGTCGCCACCCCGCAGGTGTTCGGTGACCGGCACGTCGTGGAAATGCGGCAACGTCCCGACGGCGGCCCCCTTGCCGTGCTGACCTGGGCGAGCGCTGACAACGACTGCGGCCCGCGCACCGGTCGACTGCACCTGTTCGATCCCGGCACCGGAGATGCGGAGGACCTCGGACCGGTCGAAGTCGACGCACGATCGCTGACCTGGTGGCCGGGCGAGGACGGTTGGCACCTCGGTTACCTCGCGCTCACCCCACCGGTGCTGCAGGCCGGCACCGCCGTGTTCGATCTGGCTGTGCGCAGCCGTGTCCTGCGCAACCGCACCGCTGGACTCTCGATGTGCCCCACCGCACTGTGCCAGACCGATGCCGCCCCGCTGGTGGTATTCGCCGACGGCCTGAACACGACAGTGGCCCGGCTCGAGCGCACCGAACTCACGAACCTGTCGCATCACCCCGGACGCCTCGACAACCCCACCACCACCCCTGCCGGCGACACCATCGCCGCACTCACCGGCACCCGCTATCACACCCCGAACGTGCACATCGGACCGCCGACCGGACCACTGCGACGGGTCACCAACACCCGCCCGGAACTCGACGGCATCGCACTCGGTACGCAGCAACCGCTGGCCTACCGTGCCGCCGACGGCCTCGACCTGGACGGCCTGCTCGTGCTGCCGGTGGGAAGAACCGCTTCCGAAGGCCCGTTCCCGCTGGTCACGATCGTGCACGGAGGCCCGTACGATCGCTACGCCGATCGCTGTCAGTTGTTCTGGTTCCCGAGCGCGCAGTGGCTGGCCGCCGCGGGCTACGCGGTGTTGTTACCCAACCCGCGCGGCGGCCAGGGTCATGGCCACCAGTTCGCCGCCAGTGTCGCCGGTCAGGTCGGACGGCAGGAGTGGACCGACATCCTGACCGGCATCGACCTGCTCATCGCCGAGGGCATCGCCGACCCCGATCGGCTGGGCATCGCCGGCTGGAGCCACGGCGGCTTCATGTCCGCCTGGGCCGTCGGCCAGACCGACCGTTTCCGGGCCGCGGTGGTCGGCGCCGGCATCGTCGACTGGGGCATGCTCGCCGCGACCGGCGAGAACGGCCAGTTCGAGGCCGCGCTCGGTGGCAGCACCGGCTGGTCCGGCATCGGACCACACCCGCATGACGCGGTCAGCCCGATCTCCTTCGCCAGCCACATCCGTACTCCCGTGCTCATCGCGCACGGCGCGGCGGACACCAACGTTCCCCTCGGACAGGCCGTGTACCTGCACCGGGCGTTGCGCCACTTCGACGTAGAGCACGAGTTCGTGATCTACCCGAGAGAGGGCCACTCGATCCGGGAACGCAACCACCAGCTGGATCTCCTGCGCCGGACCCGAGCCTGGTTTGATCGCTGGCTCCGGCCCGAAGAAACAACCCCGCCGAGCGGGCACACCTCACCCGCCGTCCCGACCAGCTCGCCGGCCGACCTCCCCGCATACGAGACATCCCTCAGAGGCCGAGTGGGACGGGCTGGTCCGGTGTCCCCGCGGTGAGAAGCGCTGTCAACGGTGTGGTGAGGTCGCGGGGCGAGAACAGCTCAGGCCCCGTACTGCCAGCGATCTCCGAAAGCTTCCACCACCGGAACGCGGCCAGGTGTTCCGCAGCGAGTTGGTCGTCTGGCAGCTCGCCGCGGGGCTGAAAGTGGTTCGTGCGGATGAGGAAGTAGTCGTTGACGATGCCGTCGAAGCCCGGCGCCAGGTCGGCGGCCACGACTTCCTGGTGCCAGACGTGCGGTGGGTCGGCGGTGATCGTCAGGCCGGTCTCCTCACGCAGTTCGCGGCGCAGGGCCGTCAACCGATCCTCGCCGGGTTCGATGCCGCCGCCGGGGGCCGCCCAGACGGCCGTCGCCGACGCTGGCACCACCGGGTGAGGAAAGACGAACTGGCAGAGCAGGATGCGGTTGTCCTCATCAAGGATGATCGCGCGGACGGAGTGGCGCAGGTTCGGCGTCACGACATGTCGGACGGTGTCCCCGGGTAGGACTGCGACCTGCATGTCTGCGGCGTGCGCGCGGTGATCGTTCATGCTCGACCTTCTGTGGAGGGTTACCCGTCGGAGCCACCGTGCCACGCCGCCACCGCCGCTCCCAGTTCGGAGAACCGGGATGTGCCACTGTGACAGCGTTTCGCCCACCGTGTTGGAGGTGTGGACCTTGAGCGAGTTGTACCCGCCGATTGAGCCGTACACGACGGGCATGCTCGACGTCGGCGACGGCAACGGCGTGTACTGGGAGGTGTCTGGCAACCCGGAAGGTAAGCCGGCGCTGGTCGTCCACGGCGGGCCCGGTTCGGGGGCCGGTCCTGGCTGGCGCCGGTACTTCGATCCGAAGCGGTACCGGATCGTCCTGTTCGACCAGCGTGGCTGTGGCCACAGCACACCACACGCGAGCGACCCGACGACCGACATGCGGCACAACACCACCTGGCACCTGATCGCCGACATGGAACGGCTGCGTAGGCACCTGGGCATCGACCAGTGGCTGCTCTACGGCGGTTCCTGGGGCTCCACGCTCATCCTGGCCTACGCGCAACAGCACCCGCGGCGGGTGTCCGAGATCGTCATCGCCGCGGTGACCATGACCAGACGCTCGGAGATCGACTGGCTCTATCGGGGCCTCGGCCGGTTCTTTCCTGAGCAGTGGGAACGCTTCCTGGAGGGTGTCCCTGACACGCCACGAAACGGCGACGTCGTGGCTGCCTATGCCAGCCTTATGGAGCACCCCGACGCCGCCGTGCGAAACAAGGCCACGGTTGACTGGTGCGCCTGGGAGGACACGGTGCTGTCCGGAGAGACCGGCGGCGCATCCAACCCGTACGGCGACCGCCCTCCTGCGGCTCGGCTGGCCTTCGTGCGAATTTGTGCGCACTACTTCTCGCACGGCGCATGGCTGGAGGAAGGCGCGCTGCTGCGCGACGCTGGCCGGCTGTCCGGCATCCCCGGTGTCCTCGTCCACGGTCGACTCGACCTGGGTGGGCCGCTACAAACGGCGTGGGAACTGCACCATGCCTGGCCGGACGCGGAGCTGATCGTTGTCGAAGGTGTGGGGCATCTCGGCACCGCCGAAACCCGTGAGCACGTTCTTTGCGCCCTCGACCGGTTCGCGCGATAGGAAGCTCGCGACAGCCGACACCTCCGAGCATCTCGCGGTCGGCGTCCTCCGCGCCGTTTATTGGCTTACCAGTAACGATAATCCAATAAACTACTACCACGAAACGGGCATAACGTACGCGCATCATAATGACAGTTCTTGTGCGTAATGCATCAGGCTGGTGTACCCGCAGCTTGGGCAGTCTGATCCGGTCTGCTCAGGACGACCGCTGGCCCGGTCCCGGCGACCCACCCCGAACGTCCTCGCCAGCGGTGCGCCGGCGGCAGTGCGAGCACCTGGCTTGGGCGCCCAGGCCCCCCCAGCTGCGCACGGAAGCGCTCGGGGGCAAGATCCGCACAACACTGTGTCCCGCGTCCCCGAAACAGCGGTCGCCTCAGCGCTTCGCCAGGCGCTCACCTTCATGCAGGGTGCCGACGAACAGCTGGTCAGCGTCGATTACCTGCGGGGGCTGTTCAGCCAGGCTTGAACCACCTCGTGCGGCGACTTTGACCCTTCGCGACATTGCCGTCGTCAGGTACGCGGCGGCCCGGAACTCCACGACTGAACCGTCCCGACGTTTGCGTCTCTTGCTCTTCGAAATGGTTGGTCCTCTTCGGCATGTCGCTTGCGATTGATCCACCTAGACGGATCGGGCCGATCTGTTGATCCTATTCAGGCTGCGGTGCGGTCCAGCTCGATGACCCCGAACGGGGCGAGCGGCCGCACCCTTTACATCCGGGCGTACGCACCGCGCGCCAGCGCCACCTCGGCGGCCTGGCGCTCGCGCCAACGGCGTTGACTGTCGCGATTGCAGGCGCGGCACGTCCGGCGGTACCGCCCCGTTGATGCGTCGACCTCGCGATCGTGGCCGTTGCGGCACGTCGGGCCCTGCGCTCTCGTGCGGCAGTTCTCGGCGTGACTGACCTGTCGCAGATGCGTGGGTTCGACGCAGTCCTTGACGTTGCAGAGGTGGTCGACTTCCAAGTCGGGGTCATAACCCCCGACGAAGACGGCGTACGCCGCGATGTGTGCCCACGCCCGGCCCGCGACCTTCTGGTAAACGCCGCGCTGGGTGCCGTAGCCGTGGATGATCAGGCAGCCGTCATCCCGTCTGGTCGAGCGCTCGGTGAGATGCTGCCGGAGACTGTCCTCGGTGAAGTGTCGGGACAAACCGTTGACCTGGCTCAGCACACCGTCACCCTATGCCACACACCTCGCCCGTTGGGCCGGACAGGGCTGATGCGGCACTGATCAGCCGCCGAAGCCGGCAACGGTGTACGCGGCGAAGCCGAGCACCGCGAGCACCGTCGCCGCGGCGATCGCTTGCAGACGTACCCGGTTGGTCCGAGCGACCAGCAGGATCAGCGCGACGCCGAGGATCACTTCGATCACCGCGGTTTGCAGGCTGTCGGTTCGGTAGTGCGATCCACGGCCCGGTTGTGCGCTGCGGTTGAACAGCGTGGCCGCCTCGGCGAGCAGGACCGCGCCGGGCATGGCCACGGCGATCGCTCGCAGCCAGGGTTTCCGGTGGCGGCTCAGTCCGCCGGCCCCCCCGAAGAGGGCGCCGGCGAGGACCCCGAAGAACAGCCACGCCATCGTGGTGGGGGACCACAGGTTCCGTGCACTGTCGTTCATCAGGACGACTGCCGCGAGGTAGTACGCCTCCACGGCGACGAGGAGCAGCACGATCCCGGCGAACGCGGACCGCCGCCAGTCGGCGCGGAGCCACGATCCGATGCCGAACGCGCCGACCGCCCAGACGGCGCTTGAATTGGCCAGGTTCGCCCAGGGGTACGGCAGGGTGCGCTGCAGCAACAGGTCCACCACGCCGAGAAGAAGCCCACCGACCAGCACCGTCAGGACGCGGTGCCGGCGCTGCACCTCACGATCAACTGTCGTCACAGGGCGAGGCTGCCACACCGAGCCCCCCCGGGACCTCTGGCTAAGGATGGGTTTCCTGCCACGTCGCATCCGCCATACGGCCGGGTTCGCTCAGCGGCGATGTGCGCCACGCGCGACCGGCGACCTCCTGGTGCACGCGCAGCGTCGTGGAACGACGCCTGACACGCGGGCGTGCCTGCTCGGCGAATGGCCGCGCGCTCCGGCGGTAGCCGGCTGTGCTGTCCACACGCTCAGGGGGACGCGAGGATCAGCTCGGCGACGGCGTCTGGGCGGTCAAGCGGGACGAGATGGCCACTGCGCGCGACGAGCGTTCCCGTCAGCTCGTCGGTGACCGGGGCCAACTGGTGGTGCAGGAGGTCGCCCACCGTGTTGCCGCCGACGGCGAGGGTCGGCACGGTCAGCCGTCCCGCCGCGAGGATCGCTGTCGCGTTCTGCTCCGCCGCCCGGTAGTAGCCGAATCCGCGGCGCAGCGCCTCGCGGCCGGTGTACGCGTGGACGAACGCGTCCCGGATCTCCGGCGGCACGCCCCGGCGCTCGTAGGTCCCCGCCGTGAGGAACCAGTCCAGGTATGCGCCCTCGTGACCTTCCAGCACCGTCTCGGCCAGCCCGGGGGCGGAGTGGAAGCCGAACCACCACGGCGGCTGGGCGAAACCGCCCGGCAGGCCGGGCAGCACAGCCTCCATGAGGACCAGTCGGCGGACGCGGGTCGGGTGCCGCACGCCGAGCAGGAAGGCTGCGGGTACGCCGGCGTCGAGGGCCACCACATCGGCCCGGTCCACTCCGAGCGCGTCGAGTAGCCCGAGCATGTCGTCGGCACCGGTCGCGGCGTCGAAGCCGTCTGCCGCGTCGGCGCTGTCGCCGAGGCCGCGCAGGTCGGGCGCGATGACCCGGCGCTGGCTGGTCAGCAGCGGCAGGACGGGACGCCACACCTGCCAGGTGTGCGGCCAACCGTGCATCAGCAGCACCGGCGGTCCGGCACCGTCCAGCGCCACATTCAACTCGGTGTCATTCGTCGGAATTCGTCGTACTTCCATCTCACCCTCACCGGTTACCATCAGTTACCTACTCAATCATGGAGAGCACCGAATGATCGGACAAGACGGCACTTCACCGACACCTGGTGAGCTGGAGGTAACCGGCGATCTCTTCAGTCCGGCCTGCCCGACGCGGGAGCTGCTCGACCGGATCGGCGATAAGTGGACGTCGATGCTGATCAAGGTGCTCGCTGAAGTCCATCCGGGCGAACTCGGGTTCGCCGAGTTGCGCCGACGGACGCCCGGGGTGTCGCACAAGATGCTCTCGCAGACCTTGCGGAGCCTGCGCCGTGACGGCCTGGTCACCCGCCGTGTGGAGCCGACCGTGCCCCCGCGCGTCTACTACGCGCTCACCGATCTGGGCGTTTCGTTGGACGCCCCGCTGGCAGCGGTACGCGCGTGGGCTGAGCACCACATGGCTGCCGTTGGTCGGGCCCGCCGCCGTCACGACGATCAGTTGTCCGCCGACCTGGCTAACTGAGGTGCGCCCAAGCTGGTAGCCAGACCTCGGTGCCGGCTGCCTGCACCCGCCGGGAGGCGAGGTGGTCGCGAAGTGCGGCCAGCGCGGGGTGCGGGTTGTCGTCGCGCCAGATGAGTGACATGGGATAGATCGGCGACGGGTCGCGCACCGGTACGCGCCGCAGGTCGTAGCTGTCCGGCCACAGGTACCGGGTGCGAACGCCGGCGAGGGTCGCCAGCTCTGCGGAGTCCGCGATCTCGGCCAGCAGGGCCTCGTTGCCGAAGACCGGCCCGACCAGGTCGATGGTAAGGCCGAACGCGGCAGCGAGCTCGTCGTAGTAGTCGGCCCATTCGGTGCCGGGGGCCAGGCCGGGCATCCAGATGCGGTGCTCGGCGAGTTGCGCGGGCGTGACGCTGCGGGCGTTGGCGAGCGCGTGGCGGGGGCCGACGAGCAGTTCGTGGTGCTCGTCGATCACGCGCGTGGTTCTGATCGCGGCGGGCAGGTGACGCGCGGCGACGGTGACGGCGTGGAAGGTGGCGTCCACTGTCCCCGCCTCGACGGCGGCCATCGCGGCGTGCACGTCGGCGTCGAGAGTGACGACGTCCAGTTCGATGTGGGGATGCGCGCGGTGGAAATCCTGCAACAGCACCGCCGGTGCGATCCGTCGGCTGTGCACGTCGACGCGCAGTGCCCGTCGGCCGGGGCGTACGGAGGCGTCGGCGCGCGCCTCGACCCGCAGCAGTTCACGGGCGTGCGGCAGGAAGGTCTGACCGTCGACGGTGAGGTGGGTGCCGCGCGCCGTGCGGGTGAACAGCCGTACCCCGAGGTCCTTCTCCAGAGCGGCGATGCGCTTGGAGACGGCCTGCTGGGTGATCGACAGCGCGGCGGCGGCGTCCTGGAACTGGCCGGCGTCGACGGCGGCGACGAAGGTGCGGACGGCGTCGAGATTCACCCGACAAACCCTACTGACACAACCTCTGGTTGTGCCGCGCCGCTCATCCGGTTGTTTGATACATGGTCACGCGCCTTGCTTTGATCCCCACGGTCAACGTTGAGTTGTTGAGGCGGGAGGGTGGGCGTGTCCGCGAGGCGATCGCTGGGTCGGCGGTTCGGGTGGTTGTGGGCGTCGTACGCGGTCAGCGCCTACGGCTCCGGGCTGGGCTTCGGGGCGTTGCCGTTGATCGCCGTGCTGGTGTTGCAGGCCAGCCCCGCCCAGGTGTCAGTGTTGGCCGCGCTGGGGCCGGCGGTGGGCGCGCTGATCGCGTTGCCGATCGGGCCGTGGGTGGAGTTCCACCGCAAGCGGCGGGTGATGATCGCGATGGACCTGGCCCGGTTCGCGGTCCTGCTGACGATCCCCGTCGCGTACGCGCTGGGCCGGCTCAGCTTCGGGCAGTTGCTGGTCGTCTCGGCCGTGCTCGCCACCGCCAAGATCACCTTCAATGCGGCCAGCGGCGCCTTCCTCAAAGCCCTCGTGCGGCCGGACGACCTCCTGGTGGCGAACGCACGGTTCGAGTCGACGACCTGGAGCTCGATCGCGCTCGGGCCGCCGCTGGGCGGCGCCGCGGTGGGACTCTTCGGGCCGGTCGTCACCGTCGGGGCCGACGCGTTCAGCTACCTGCTCTCCGCGCTGGGCATCACCGCCATTCGTGGCAACGACGACCACCCACGGCGCACCGGCGGCGGCCGGATTCGGGCCGGCGAGCTGCTCGACGGCTGGCGGCACCTGCTCACCCACCCCGGTCTGCGGGCGCTCTACGTCAACCAGTTGCTCGTCAGTGGACTGATCATGGCCACCGAGCCGCTGCTGGCCGTGCTCCTGCTCGGCGAGCTGGGCTTTCCGCCGTGGCAGTACGGCCTCGCCTTCGCCGTGCCCTGCGTCGGCGGGCTGATCGGGTCACGCCTGGCCCGTCGGGTGGTCGCACGCCATGGCCAACACCGGATCATCCGCGCCGTGGGCACGCTGCGCGCGATCTGGCTGATCGGCCTCGCCTTCGTCCAGCCCGGCATGGTCGGTCTCGCCACGGTGATCGCCGTCGAGTTCGCGATCATCATCAGCATGAGCCTGTACAACCCGGTGCTCGCCACCTACCGCCTTCAACAGACTCCGAAGGATCGCATCGTCCGTACCCTCTCTGCCTGGTCGATCGGCAGCAGCGCGGCCATCGCCACCCTCAGCGCGCTCGGTGGGCTGCTCGCGCAGGCCACCAGCCCGCGTACGGCGATCACGGTCGCCGGGCTGGCGATCTTCGCAAGCCCGCTGCTGCTTCCCCGGCGCCCGGACGCCAACAACCGGTACCCCGGGCACCCCGCGGTCTCTGGCGCACCGAGGGTCGCTGCTTGACGCTGGCCGATCCTGGCGCACGAGTGGCGGGCCTGGACCCGCACGCCGCCGTCGTGCTCGGCTCCCACGGCGACGTGCGGATCGGGTCGACACCTCAGGCCCGGCGCACGAGCCACTCCCGGTAGGCGGTGGGCGCGATGACGGCGTCGCCCTTGGCGATCAGGACATCGCCGGGCACGGCGGCGAACATGCCGGCGCTGTCGTCGGTGGTCACGGTGCGCTGGTCGTCGCGGGCGGCGAGGGTGATCCGCCCCAGCTCGGTCAGGGCGAAGACGTCGGGCCCGGCGACGTTGCGGATGCCCTGCAACGGCGCGCCCATGCTCACCTCGGCGACGGCCTGCGCCACGTCGGCGGCGGCCATCGGCTGCACCGGCGTGGCGGGCAGCCGGACGGTGGTGTCATCGGACGTCCAGGACAGGATCGCCTCGACGAACTCGAAGAACTGGGTGACGCGGACGATTGAGTACGGAATGGGACCGGCCTTGAGGATGTCCTCCTGGAGGGCCTTGGCGCGGTAGTAGTCCAGGTCGGGCACCTGGTCGACGCCGACGATGGAGAGGATCACCGCGTGGCCGACGCCCGCGCGAGCGGCGGCGGCCAGCAGGTTGTCCATGGTCGTCTGGAAGAAGGCGAGCGAGGCCTCGTCGAAGGTCGGCGAGTTCGTCAGGTTGACGACGACCTCGGCGCCGGCGAGCCCGTCGGCGAGGCCCTGCCCGGTGAGCAGGTCCACCCCGGTGGACGGCGAGAGCGGCACCGCCTCGTGGCCCGCGGCCTGCAAGATCTTGACGACCTGTGACCCGATGAGACCGGTCCCGCCCAGTACGGCGATCTTCATGCCATGCACCTTCCCGTGACTGTGTGGTCTTTTGTCCGGCTGCCGAAACGCCGCCAAAACTCGGACCTCTTCTGTCCGAGAAATATACTCGGACAGAATGAGTCCGAGTAACGGGGTGGCTAGGGTGACGTCATGAAGATGTCCGGCGGGGTCGAGTGGGCGCTGCACTGCTGCGTGGTGCTCACCACCAGCCACACGCCCGTTCCGGCGGCCAAGCTGGCGGAACTGCACGACGTCTCCGGCAGCTACCTCGCCAAGCAACTCCAGGCGCTGGCCCGCGCCGGTCTGATCCACTCCGTGCAGGGCAAGTCGGGTGGCTACGTGCTGACCCGCGCACCGGAGAGCGTCACCCTGCTCGACGTGGTCCGGGCCGTCGACGGTCCCGGCCCGAGCTTCGTCTGCACCGAGATCCGCCAACGCGGCCCCTTCGCGACCCCGGCCGACGCCTGCACCACGCCGTGCCCCGTCGCCCGAGCGATGTGGGCGGCCGAGGACGCGTGGCGCCAAGCGCTCGCCGCGGTCACCATCGCCGACCTCGCCCGCGACGTCGACGCCACCTCCGGCCCCGAGGCCCTGGTCGGCATCCAGGCCTGGCTGACCGGCGGGGCCGGCTGATCTGGCCACACCGGCCGTGCGCGGTCAGCCGGTGTGGCGTACCTCGGTGTCCCAGATCTGCGCCCACGGACGCCGCAGCCCCCGGCACACGAAGATCGGGCCACCGTTCTCGTCGTTCTCCACCTCGACCCGCTGGTCCACCCGCCCGGCGGGCGCGCACTGCTCGAACCAGGTGTTCAACTGGTCGGGGCGCTCCCAGCCGACGGCGATGACCACGTCCGCGTCGGTGGGCGGCCGGCCGAAGTCGACCATGCTGTTGTGCCCGGAGTACGCCCCGGGCAGCCCACGCGCCGGCCCGAACCGGGCCACCGCACCGGCCTCGCCATAGTTGGCGGTCAGGACGACCGCCCGTGCGCGCTCCTCCGCCGGCAACCCACGATGGACGGCGGCGAGCGAGTCGGCGAACGCCGGCCAGCCAATCGTCTCACCCGCGTCGTAGTTGACGTCGACCACGAAACCGGGCAACCGGTCGGCCGGCAGGACCGGCAACAGCAGCACGACGTTGGGCAGCAGGAACGGCACCACCCCCAGGGCGAGCAACCCGCGACGCCACCACAGCGACCCGCGCGACGCCCAGGCGACGGTGACCACCGCACCGGCGGCGGTGAGGACCAACAACAGCGGCGCGTCGTAGTAACCCTTGCCGCCGGCGACCAGCACGATGCCGACCACCACCAACCAGGCCCAGCCCACCGCCCGGTAGGCCCCCCACGCCGGCCGGCGCAGCAGCGCGACCAGGCCGGCGATCCAGATCGGTACGGCGTACGGGCTGATGATGACGAACTGGAGGGTGAACGCGTCGAGCCGCCCACTGTAGGAGCTGTCACCGTCGGAGATGGACGCGGCCACGCCAAGCTGCGGAAAGCCGTGCGACGCCTGCCAGATCAGGTTCGGCGCGGCCAGCAGCAGGGTGATCCCGGCGGCGGCGAGCACCCACCGGTCGCGCAGCAGTCGACGCGGCCCGGCGATGAGCACCCCGACGACCAGGCCCACTGCCAGCAGCGCCGGCAGCAGCTTGCTGATCATGCCTACCCCGAGCGCCAGCCCGATGCCCAGCGCCCAACGGCTGTCACCGGTGCGCAGCAGCCGCACCGCACACCACGCCGCGACCAACCAGACCAGCAGGTCGACGGTGGTGGTGCTGAGCAGGTGACCACTGGCGAGCACGATGCCGGACAGCGCGGCGAGCACCGCCGCGAAGAGCTGCGCGCCCCGGCCGGCACCCAGTTCCCGGGCGATGGCGGCGACCAGCAGCACCGCGCCGCCGGCCAGCACCGCCGACGGGGTACGCAGCACCACCAGGTTGCCCGGGGCGATCGTGTCGAGCAGCCGAGCCATCGCCGGGACCAGCGGACCCTGGTCGACGTAACCCCAGTCGAGGTGCCGACCGGCGAGCAGGAAATACAACTCGTCACGGTGATAGCCGTAGCGGCCGGCGAGCAGCAGCAGCAGCGTCACGGTGGTGGCGGCGGCCACCACCCATGGGCCGCGGGTGCGCGCGCCGGTCTCCGGTTGCCGCCCCGGCGGTGGTGACTGGGCCGACCCGTGCGGCCGGTCGATGTCGATCGCGGGCTCGCTCACCCGCTCATGATGGCCCTCGCGGTGGCCGGGCGGGTGCCCGTACCGGGCCCTGGCGGCCTCCATGTGCAGGTGGCCCAGCCGAGTGCGAAGATCGGCTTTGTCACTCGGACCGAAAGGACGATATGCGCTATCGCACTCTGGGCAGCACCGGAACCGTGGTGTCCACCCTGTGTCTGGGCACGATGACCTTCGGCGCGGAGACCGACGAGGCCGGCAGCTTCGCCCAACTGGACCGCTTCGTCGAGGCCGGCGGTACCTTCATCGACACCGCTGACGTCTACTCCACCGGTGTCTCGGAGGACATCATCGGGCGTTGGCTGCGCAGCCGACCCGACCTGCGTGACCGCCTGGTGATTGCCACCAAGGGGCGGTTCCCGATGGGCCCGGGGGCGAACGACGCCGGCCTGTCCCGTGTGCACCTCACCCGCGCACTGGACGCCAGCCTGCGCCGGCTCGGCGTCGAGGCCGTCGACCTGTACCAGGCCCACGCCTGGGATCCGCTGACCCCGCTGCCGGAGACGCTGCGGTTCTTCGACGACGCGGTCAGCGCCGGCAAGATCCGCTACGCGGGGGTCAGCAACTTCACCGGCTGGCAGTTGCAGAAGGCCGCGCTGCTCACCCAGCACCTCAACCTCACCCCGATCGTGACCCTGCAACCGCAGTACAACCTGCTGGCCAGGGAGATCGAGTTCGAGTTGGTGCCGGTCTGCGAGAACGAGGGCATCGGCATCCTGCCGTGGTCACCGCTGGGTGGCGGTTGGCTGACCGGCAAGTACCAGCGCGACAGCACGCCCACCGGGGCGACGCGGCTCGGCGAGAACCCGCAGCGCGGCGTCGAGGCGTACGCGGGTCGCAACGCCGAGGAGCGCACCTGGCGGGTGCTCGACGCGGTTCGCCAGGTCGCAGGCGAACAGGACGTTTCCATGTCAGCGGTGGCGCTGGCCTGGCTGGCGGCCCGACCGGCGGTCACGTCGGTGATCCTCGGCGCGCGCACCACCGAGCAGCTCGACGACAACCTGACCGCCGCCGACCTGGTCCTCGACGCCGAGCAGATGCGGCTGCTGGACGAGGCGAGCGCCCCGCCGGTGGGCGACTACCCGTACGGCGGGGCGGGTGTGCGCCAGCGTGGCCGTGACCTACCGACCGACTCATGACGTCGTTTCCTGAACCCACCACCCCGGCCGGCAGCCGCACCGAGGTCTTCCTGAGTTACCTGGACTACTTCCGCGAGTCCATGGTGGCCAAGGTGTCGGCGTTGGCCGAGCCGGAGCTGCGGCATAGCCGGCTGCCGTCCGGGTGGACCCCACTGGAGTTGCTCAAGCACCTGCGCCACGTCGAGCGGCGCTGGATCGAGTGGGGCTTCCAGGGCCGCGACGTCGCCGAGCCGTGGGGCGACCGCCGCGACGACCGCTGGTACGTCGCCCCCGACGAGACGCGCGCGGATCTGGTGGCGGCGCTGCGGGCGCAGGGCGCGCACACCACGGCCGTGGTGACGGCACACGACCTGGCCGAGATCGGTGCGCCGGGCCCACGCTGGAACGGCGCGGACCCGGCGTCGCTGGAGCGGGTGCTGTTCCACCTGGTGCAGGAGTACGCCCGCCACCTGGGCCACCTCGACGTGGTCGCCGAACTCGCCGGAGGCCCGACCGGAGAATGAGCGGCTGATGCCGCTGTTCGCGGTTTCCCTTGATCAATAAGGTCGGCGGTGATCCAGTCGGACGGCGACAGCACCAGATCTTGGACAGTTTCCGTCAGGGCCTGACGGAAACTGTCCAAGATCTGCGCGGAGCGTGGGGGCCGTTGACGCTGGACGGCCGCCGACGGTCCGGGAGGCCGACCGGGCGCTGGGGCTGGTGGATTTCACGCTGTACCCCCACCTCAATCATCCGGAGATGGAGGACACCGAACTGTCCAACATCCAGAGGTGGGCGTCCGGGATCCCGGTCCCGACCTACGCCATCGACGACAACACCGCCATCAAAGTGGTCGATGGCAAGGTCGACGTCATCTCCGAAGGCGACTGGAAACTGATCAACCCCTGACCGGGCGTCCCCTCAGCCGAGCCAGCCCTCGACCTCGACGTGGTCGCCAAACTCGCCGGCGGCCCGACCGGAGAGTGAGGCCGTCGGCTTGATAATGGGCGAATGCCGCTGCTCGTCGCACCCGCCCTGCCCGCCGGTAGCCTCGCCGCCCAGGAGCAACCCCACCTTCCGGTACGTCCCGGGCTGGCGCTGCGGCCGTGGCGCGACGACGACGCCCCGGCCGTCCGGGCTGCCTTCGACTGTCCGGTGATCCAGCGATGGCACGTGCGTCGCCTCGACAGCAACGACGAGGCGCGGGCGTGGACGGCGCAGTGGGCCGGCCGTTGGCGCGACGAGAACGCCGCCAGTTGGGCGGCCGTCGACGCCGACGACCGGCCGGTCGGTCAGGTGGGGTTGCGCGACGTGCTGCTGACCGAGGCGTCAGCGCAGGTGTCGTACTGGGTGGTGCCCGCCGCGCGCGGTCGGGGAATCGCCACCGAGGCGCTGCTCGCCCTGACCCGGTGGGGCTTCACCCGGGCTGGGCTGCACCGGCTGGCCCTGGAGCACTCGACCGGCAACGCGGCGTCCTGCCGGGTGGCTACCCGGGCCAGTTTCGGTGTCGAGGGCGTGGCCCGCGGGTCGGTGCGCCACGCCGACGGCTGGCACGACATGCACCGGCACGCACGCCTGGCGGTGGACTCCGTGTTCAGCGGTCTTCCGCCCAGCCGACGAAACGGGGGGTCAGATCGGGCAGCGCGACGTCCGGGTTGAGTTTGGTGAGGTCGGCGGCGGCTTCCTCCTGGACCTTGGCCAGGTGGACCAACAGGCTCGGCCTATCCCCGCGGTACTCGCCGAGCAGGCGCAGCTTCGCGGCGGAGCACGGCCACAGGATGCCGCAGACCGGGCAGCGCCACGACGGCCGCAGCGGGGAGTGTTTCGGGCGCTCGGGCATCAGCCCACCGCCACGGTTACGTGTCGCCGGCCCGGCGCGGGCAGACGGGAATGCACCCGCACACCGTCGCGCATCACGAACAACTCGCGGCGGGCGACGGCTTCGCCCCTCCTGCTCAGCTCGTACGCGTCGAGCCAGAGCCATCCGTGGTAGGTGTGCCGGTCGGTCAGCTCGCGGATGACCCGGGCAACGATCGGCTTGCTGAATTGAACGCTCGCCGCGGTGGTCAACAGGACCACGTCCCCGGCCCGGAAAGCGCCCGGTATCTCGTTCTGCACCGCTTCCTCCTTCTCGTAGCACCGTCTACACCGCACTTTGCCGGGGGTCGCTGGACCAACACACAGCGTTACGTAATCTCTTGTGGGCAGCTGATTTGCTCCAAGGGAGGACGGCATGAACCACGCCTTTGTCGCAGCGCTGGCCGCGGCGGGTCACACCGCCGAGAGCCTGGCAGGTCAGCTCGGCGTGCACCCGAAGACCGTCGCCAGGTGGGCGAACCCGGGGCACATTCCTCAGAGCCGACACCGGGCGACCGTCGCGGGGTTGCTGGCGAAAGACGCCGACGCGCTGTGGCCGGATGTGGTCCGTCGTCGTGAACCGGTGTGGTTCCGGCCGTGGGTCGACCTGGAACGCGAGGCGGTGACGCTGCGGTCGTTCCAACTCGCCTGGGTGCCCGGGCTGCTGCAGACCGAGGCGTACGCCAGAGCGACCCTGGCCGGTGGGGTGCTGTCATCGGAGGCGGTCGCCGAGTTCGCCGAGGCGCGCATCAACCGGCAGGCGATTCTCGGCCGCAGCGGTGGACCACTGCTGATCGCCGTGCTCGACGAGGGAGTGCTGAGGCGGCGCGTCGGCGACGACCGCGCGTTGATGGCGGCGCAACTCGCGCGCCTGGTCGGCTACGCCGAGACGGGCACCATCCAACTGCACATCGTCCCAGCGGACGCACCCGGCTATCCCGGGCTCGACGGACCGTTCACGATCGCCGACATGCCGGACGGGTCCAGGGTCGCGCACGTCGACAGCGCGGCACGGGCACAGATCCTGGACCAAACCTCGGATCTTGTTAACCTGGAACGACGGTGGGAACGTATTCGCGGAGAGGCCCTGCCCCGAGGGCGTTCCTTGGAACTTCTCAGAGAAGCGGCGGCATCATGGACATGACCGGTGCGCGGTGGCGGAAGAGCACGAAGAGCGGCGGCAACGGTGGTGACTGTGTCGAGGTCGCCGACAACCTGCCGGGCGTGGTCCTCGTTCGTGACACCAAGGACCGCGACGGCGGCACGCTGATGTTCAGCCCGCAGTCGTGGCGTGGCTTTGTCGCGATGGCACGCGACGCCCGCTGACCGACCACATCGCACAAAGGCTTCCGGTGTTGACCGGGAGCCTTTCGCGTGCCCCGGTCACCGCGCACGATCCGATCAGCGGAGCGCGGCGGGCTCGGCCGGTTGCGGTTGCCCGGTCGCCGGCCAGGTGAGGCGGCGTACTCCGGGGACGAGCGCGGTGCCCGCGCAGGAGGCGAGGACCAGCAGGCCCGCGATGGCCAGCGGGACGGGCGCGCCGAACGCGTCGGCGGCCAACGGCGCCAACGCGTAGCCCAGCGGCATGGCGCCCAGCGACACCAGCCAGTCGTACGAGGTGACCCGGGCCAGCACCTCCGGCGGGAAGTGGTGCTGCACGACGGTCTCCCACACCGGGTTGAGGTAGCCCAGGGCGGTCAGCGCCACCGCGTACGCGGCGATCACCATGGGGGCGGGCGCGGCGACGGCGAGCAGGAACAGCGGCGCGGCGTAGCAGGCCAGCCCGAGGTTGGCCAGCAATACCGGCCGGCGCAGCCGGACCCGCCCGGCCAGCACAGAGCCGGCGAGCATGCCGATCGCGCCGGCCTGCAACAGCAGCACCCAGGTCGTCTCGCCGCCGAGTTGGTCGATCGCGACGGCCGGCCCGAGGGTCATCAGCACGGCGGCGGCGCCGTTCCACACGCCGTGCCCGAGCAGGCTGGTCCAGAACCAGTCGCGGGCGCGTACCTCGCCGAAGCCGTGCCGCAGGTCGGCGAGGACGGAACGGCGGGGCACCGGCACGTGCCGGACCCGCACCAGCGCGAGCAGCGAGGCGCTGAGCGCGAACGACGCACCGTCCAGGATGAACGCCCAGCCGGGGCCGGCGGCCCAGATCAGCGCGCCGGCCAGCGCCGGTCCGGCGAGGCGGCTGGTGTTGGCGGTGATTCCCATCAGGGCGTTGGCCCGCTGCCGGTCGGCCGGTTCGACGGTGCCGGCGACCAGCGGAGAGGCGGTCGGAATGGCGAACGCCGAGGCGGTCCCGCCGAGCGCGGACGCCATCACCACGGTGGTCAGCGACGGATCGCCGCCGAGCAGTTCGACGCCGACCGCGACCTGGGTCACGCAGCGCACCAGGTCGGCCAGCAGGGCGACCCGGCGGGCGTCGAACCGGTCGGCCACGACACCTCCGAACGGCAGCAGGAGCAGCCGGGGGACGACCGCGGCGGCGAGGACGACGGCCAGCGCGCCGGTGGAGCCGGTGGCGCGCAGCACGGCCAGGGCCAGCGCGGCCGGCACCACCGCGTCGCCGATGGCGGAGATGCCGCGACCCAGGAACAGCAGCCGGAAGGAGGGGTTGCGCAGTGGGTGAGCCATGATCGCGAGCTTAGTTCGACGTCTAATATTTCGACAACGAATATTTCGGCGTTGAGGTAAGCTGGTGCGGTGAGCGCCACCCCGGACGCCGTCGACCAGCACATCGAGCGCTGGCTGCCCGTCGTGCCCGACCTCGACGCGGACGTCGAGGGGGCGGTGACCAGGATGATCCGGCTGACCCGGCACCTGCGGTCGGTCAAGGAGCGGGTCCTGGTCGACCTCGACCTACCGGCCCACGAGTACGACACCCTGCACGCCCTGGCCGGCCGCCGGGGCCGGGCCGCGCCCTCGGACCTCGCCGCCGACCTCGCGATGGCCCCCGCCTCGATCACGGCACGGGTGGACGCGCTGCTGCGGCGGGGCTTCGTGCGCCGAATCCCGTCCACTGTCGACCGCCGACGGGTCGATGTGGAGCTCACCGAGGCGGGTCAGGCCGCGTGGCGCGGGGCGATGGAGGTTCAGGGCGCGGAGGAGCACCGCCTGCTCGGCGCGCTCACCGCGACCGAACGGCGACACCTCTCCGACCTGCTGCGTCGGGTGCTTCTCGTCGCCGAGCAGCCGCAGGCCGACTGAGCGGGCCGGAAAATCGCCTGGCGTCCCGCGTACCGCCGATGGAAGGGTGACCGGCGTGACTACCCATGCTCTGGCTGGTGCCCTGGCCGACGACGGACGGCGACGGATCTTCGCGGCGATCGTGCTGGGCGCGACCAGCGCGACCGAGGTCGCGCAGCGCGTCGGACTGTCGGCGCGGGTGGTGCTCACCGGGGTCCGCCGGCTCGCCGACGCGGGCCTTGTCGTCGGCGCGGACGGTGCGCTCGCGGCCGACGAGGCGTCGCTACGGGCGGCAGCACGCGACAACCGGCCGCCCGACGACGCCGGGCCCGCCACCGATCCGGTGCTGCGGACTTTTCTGCGCGCGGGTGTCCTGGTGAGCCTGCCGGCGCAGCCGAGCCGGCGGAGGGTTCTGCTCCGGCACATCGCCGAGCAGTCGTTCGAGCCGGGCACCCACTACCCGGAGCGGGCTGTCGACGACGCGCTCAAGCCCTGGTGCGCTGCGGGCGGATCGGATCACGCGACGCTGCGCCGGTATCTGATCGACGAACAGTTGCTCACCCGCGAGCGCGGCATCTACCAGCGACTCTGATCGTCCGCTTCGCGAACCGTCTGGCCGTCGTCGTGACGCTGACCGGATAAATCCGTTGACCGGGCGGTAATGATCAACAGGTGACCATTACCGCCCGACCAACGTGGGTGACCACCGCTGTCCGACCCGACCAGCCCGACGCCGTGTCGCTGCTGCGCGAGTACATGACCGAGATGGTGGTTCGCTACCACCGCCGACCTGCCCTGCCCGGCGAGGTCGACGCGGCCCTGGCCGAGCTGCCCAGCGATGACCTGACCGCGCCGAGCGGGCTGCTCCTGCTCGCCCACCACGGCGACGCCCTGGCCGGCTGCGCCGGGCTGCGCTGGCAACCGGGCTGGGCCGAGCTGACCCGGGTGTTCGTCCGGCCCGAGCATCGCGGTGCCGGTGGGGGCAGCGCACTGCTGGCCGCCGTCGAGGAACGCGCCCGCGCGGCCGGGGCGGACCGGATTCGCCTCGACACCCGCAACGACCTGGTCGAAGCCCGAGCCCTGTACGCCCGGCACGACTACCTGGAGATCCCGGCGTACTCGCAGGGCCCCTACGCCGAGCACTGGTTTGAGAAGCGGCTGCGGTGAGCAGTTGACGTCGGCACCGGGACGCGCTAAATAAGAAGAGGAAGTTGAGTCTCCCAGGCTCAACTCATCACCTTCGGCCAGGAGACCCGAGGAGGCATGACCATGTTGATGCGTACCGACCCGTTCCGCGAGATCGACCGGCTCGCCGAGCAGTTCTTCGGTACGGCGGCCCGCCCCGCGACGATGCACCTTGACGCCTACCGCGACGGCGACCACTTCTACGCGGCGTTCGACCTGCCCGGCGTCGACCCGGACAGCATCGACTGCACCGTCGAACGCAACGTGCTCACCGTCCGCGCCGAGCGTCGCCGACCCGCCGGCGACGGTGTCGAGCTGGTCGCCGCCGAACGCCCGATGGGCACCTTCACCCGGCAACTGTTCCTCGGCGACACACTGGACACCGACAAGCTGGAGGCCGGCTACGAGAACGGGGTGCTGACCCTGCGCATCCCGGTCGCCGAGCGCGCCAAGCCCCGCCGGGTGACCATCCAGGCCAACGGCGCCGCCCGCCGAGAGATCAACGCCTGATCCGCCACGGTGACGGGTGGGACCGGCGCGCCTGCACGCCGATCCCACCCGAGGCTGAGAGTCTTTTTCACATGGTGTTCTCCGACGCTCCGGTGCTCGCCCGTCCGCCCGCGCCACCGGCGCTGCCGAGCGGGCCGGTCGAGGTCACCGAAGCGTGGCTGCGTAACCGGCGGTTGTCCGAGCACACCCGCGACGCCTACCGGCGTGACGTCACCGGCTGGCTCCGCTGGTGCGCCGACCGCGACCTCGACCCGCTGCGGGCCACGTTCCTGCACGTCAACGAGTACGCCCGCGCCATGGAGAACAGCGTCGGCGCCCGCAGCGGCCGCCCGCTGACCCCGGCGACCGTCGCGCGCCGACTCTCGGCGCTGTCCAGTTGGTACGACTTCCTCGTCAAACTGGGCGCGGTGCCGGCCAACCCGGTCTCCGGCGCCGACCGACCCCGCGTCGACCGGGACCACTCCGCCACCGTCGGGCTCACCCCCGAGGAGGTGGACGCCCTGCTCAGAGCCGCCGACGCGGACACCGGCGCGACCGCTGTACGCAACCGGGCGGTGCTCGCGCTCCTCGCCGATCTGGGTCTGCGGGTCGGGGAACTGATCTCGCTGGACCTGACCGACCTCGGCACCGAACGCGGCCACCGAAGCGTGCGCTTCGTCGGCAAGGGCGGCAAACAACGCCGCCGCGCCCTCACCCCCGGCACCGGGCACGCCCTGGACGCCTACCTGGCCCACCGGGCCGCCGCCAGCGGCGTGCCGGTGCCGCAACTGACCGGCCCGCTGCTGGTCACCGCCAGCGGTGCCCGGCTGGACCGACACTCGGTGTTCCGGATGGTGCGACGACTCGCCCGCGCCGCCGGCATCCCGGCCTGGGCGAAGCTGTCCCCACACTCACTGCGACACGCCTTCGCCACCACCGCGCGCTCGGAAGGCGTGCCGCTGGAGGACGTGCAGGACGCCATGGGGCACGCCGACCCGCGCACCACCCGCCGCTACGACCGGGACCGGCACAACCTCGACCGCGACCCGGCCTACGCGGTGTGGGCGGCCCGGTCGCGCCGTCGCGGCTGAGCGGCGGAAGCCGCCTCAGCCCTGCGGTCGGGGACAGATGCAGAACGGCTGCCCGATCGGGTCGAGAAGCACCACCCACCGCTCACCACCGGGCTGGAAGGCCGGCTTCGACGCGCCTGCGGCGACGAACTTCTCCTCCGCCGCCGCCAGGTCGTCGACGTAAAGGTCCAGGTGGTAGCGCTTGCCGCCGGTCTCGTCCGGCCAGGCGGGCGGCCGGTAACCATCGACCAGGCCGAAGCCGATGGAGACGCCACCGGAGCTGATCATCGCGTACTCGGGTTGGCTGTGGGTGACCTCCCAGCCCAGCGCCTCGTGGTAGAACGCGGCGTGGCCGGCGGGATCGGAACTGTCGAGGTTGACCATCGCGAGGTCGGCAGAAATCGTCACGCCGGCAGTATCGCGCCGGGGCCCGACAACTACGGCGCCTCCGCGGCGTCACGGGGCCGATCAGCAGAGCAGATCCAGGTGATGGTGGGCGTCCTCGGCGATCTCCTCGTGCCGCAGCCAACGGCGCGCCCACAGCCGGGCGGCCAACTCCGCCTGCTCGTCCCCCCACGCGGCGTGCTCGACGAGCAACGCGGTGGTCAGCGCGTACGCCAGGCGCAACGCCAGACCACGGGCGCCCGCGAGCACCGCCGACGCACCCGGGTCGACGGTCACCGCGGTGATGGTCTCCCTCAGCTGCGCGGCGGCGGTGGCCAGGGTGTCGGCCAGCGTCGGCGACAGCGGCCGAGCCAGGTCGACGGCGGCGGCGAGCCGGCTCAGCAGCGGGGCTCCGGCGTCCTCCCGGGTCAGGGCGCGCAGCACGTCCAGGGCCAGCACGTTGGTGGTGCCCTCCCAGATCGGCAGCACCTGGGCGTCACGCAGCAGCCGGGGCACGCCGGTGTCCTCCACGTAGCCGGCCCCGCCGAAGCTCTCCACGTACTCGCTGGCGGAGCTGACGGCGAGCCGGCCGGTGGCCAGCTTCGCCAACGGCGCCACGATGCGCAGCTCCGCCGCCGCCTCCGGGTCGGCGCCGACCTCCACCTGCCCCAGCAGGGCAAACGCGTGCCCGGCGAGGGCGAACGCGCCCGCCGCGTCGACCGCGAGGGTGCCCAGGGTGGCCCGGTGCAGGGGTGAGGAGACCAGTGGGCCGCCAGCGACGTGCCGCACCTCGGCGTACGCGCGGGCGTAGTCGAGACCCCGTCGCATCCCGCCGGCCGCCGCCGCCGCGTTGTGCACCCGGGTCACCACCACCAGGGTCATCGCCCGAACCAGACCGGGCACCGCCGGGTCACCCAGCGGGAGGGCGTACGCGTCGCGCAGACCGATCTCGGCGGTGGGCAGCGCCCGGGTGCCGAGCTTGTCCTTGAGCCGGTGCACTGTGACACCCGGTGCGGGTGCGCCCGGCGCCGCGCCGTCGGCCAGCGGTGAGTCGACCGCGTACCGGGGAACGAGGAACGGGGCGAGCACCCGGCTACCGCGCCCGGCGCCCTCCGGTCGGGCCAGCGCCACCGCCATCGCCGCGTCGGCGGCGGAGCAGAACCACTTCTCCCCGGTCAGCCGCCACGACCCGTCCGCCGCGGGTCGACCGAGCGTGCCGGAGCGACCCAGGTCGGAGCCGCCCTGCGACTCGGTCATCCACTGCCCGCTGGTGATCGCCGCGGCCGGGTCGGTGGAGATCAGCCGGGGCAGCCACGCGTCACGGACGGTGGCGTCGACGTCGGGCATGCTGAGCAGCGCCGCCGCCCCGTCGGCCATCGCCACCGGGCAGGAGAACGTCGCCGACTCCGGCCCGTACAGGTGCAGCAGGGCGTGTTGCACGACCCGCGCGGCGGCACCCCAGGTGCCCCGGGCGTCCGGCAGGTAGGGCAGCGCGACCACGGCGTGTCGGGCGGCGGCGGCGCGCTGCGCCTGCCAACCGGCGGACGTGTCGATGCGGTCGATCCGGGCACCCCACGGGTCGTAGCGGACCAGCGTCGGCGGGTGCGCCTCCGCGTCGGCGTGCGCCGCGCGCAGCGGCCCGGTGACGTCGGCGGCCAGGTCCGCGAGGCGGCCCTTCGCGGCGGCGTGGCCGGCCGGGCCGAGGTGACGCTCCAGCCAGGAGCGCAGCAGGCCGTCGCCGGCGTACGGGTCGGCGGGGGGTGGTACCGGCTGCACGAAGCGGCTCATCGATCGGCTCCCTGGCGCTGCTCGGGGGTGTGCGCCGACGGTAGACGATGCGCCGCCGCCGCGAACAGGCCCTCGGGCGCACCCAGTTTTCCGCTTGTCCTACCTCACCGCGACGACGTTCTCTACGGTCGGTAGTCGTGGGTGCCGGCCAGTCGTGGAGCCGACCGGCCCGGCGGCACCGCCCGATGCGCACCGGGCTGGCCTTCGCCGGGTTCGGCATGGCGCTGTGCTGCGTCGGGGTGGCCGGGTTGGGCGCCTGGAACCTGCAGACCGTCCGGCAGGCCGCCGGCCCGATCCGGGAGACCGCCGACGGTTTCCTCAGCGAGGTGGCCCTCGGCGACAGCGACCGGGCGTACGAGCGGCTCTGCGCGGACGCGCGCAGCCGGTGGAGCGCGATCGGCTTCACCAGTTGGGTGCGGACGCCGCCGATGGTCACCGACTACGAGATCACCGACGTGTCGGTCGCCACCCGCAGCGGGCGACCGCAGGGAACGGTGACCGTGAAGGTGACCCGCGACGGTGGGCTCACCGAGGAACGTCGCCTGCCGGTGGTCCGTGAGGACGGAAGCTGGCGGGTGTGCGGTGACCCCTTCTGAGCCCTCGGTCGTTCGGCCGAGGCGGCCGTGGTTGCTGCGCGAGCGTCGGGGGGTGGAGCAGACCACGTCGATGGAGCTCTTCTTCGACCTGGTCTTCATCTTCACCACGACCCAGTTGGCGCACTACCTGATCGCGCACCCGGACTGGCGTGGTGTCGCACGTACCGCGCTCCTACTGGCGCTGGTCTGGTTCGTGTGGGTTTACACCGCTTGGGCGACGAACTGGCTGCGACCCGACCAGGCGCCGGTGCGGGCAATGCTGATCGCGCTGATGCTGGGCAGCCTGCTGCTCTCGGCGGCGATCCCCGAGGCGTTCACCGACGGCGGGCTGATCATCGCGCTGGTCTACGCGGGCATGCAGGTGGGTCGGGTCCTGTTCTCGTTGTGGGCGGTGCAGGGCCAGCCGTGGCTGGTCGACGGGTTTCAGAAGGCACTGCCATGGTTCGCGGGGACGTCGTTGCTCGTGGTGCTCGGCGGGGTGATCGGCGGAACATTCCAGGAGGCGCTGTGGGCGGCGGCGATCGTGGTCGAGGTGATCGGACTGTCGAGCGGCTACCCGGTGCCCGGTCTGGGCCGTAGCCGCGCCGAGCGGTGGATGGTGGAGGGCGGGCACCTGGCCGAGCGGTGTCAGGCGTTCATCCTCATCACCCTGGGGGAGTCGATCCTGGTCACCGGGAGCACCCTCGCGCAGCACCTGGACCTGGCGATGTCCGGCGCGTTCGTGCTGGCGTTCGCCGGTTCGGTGGCGCTGTGGTGGGTGTACTTCGCCCGAGCGGCCCCGGCGGCGGCAAAGGTCATCACGGACGCCGGCGAGCGCACCGGCGCCCTGGGCCGGCTGGCGTTCAACTACCTGCACCCGGTGATGGTCGCCGGCATCATCGTCACCGCGGCGGGCGACGAGCAGGTGCTGCGCCAACCCGGCGCCCCCGCCACCACGACCGCGGCGCTGTTCACCCTGGGCGGCCCGGCACTGTTCCTCGCCGGGCACGCCGCCTACAAGGCGGTGCTGTGGCGGACCCTGCCGACCAGCCGGATCACGGCGGTGGCGATCCTGCTGGCGCTGATACCGGTCGTGGTGGGGCTGAGGGCGCCCGTCGCGGTGTCCGCCGCGTCGGCGTTGACGGTGACGGTCGCCGTGATCCTGACCGACCAGTTCCGGGTACGCGCCGCCGCCCGGCAGCCGTCCTGACGGCCCGGTCGATCAGGTCGACTCTCAGACAACGGCCGATCGCGTGTCCGCGTGGGGCGGGCCGCTCAGTCGCGGGGGCCGAGGTCGCCGCTGCGGTAGTGCCGACGGCAGAGCACCTGGTAGCGCACCTCGGCGGTGTCGACGGTGTCGCCGATGACGACCTGGGCGCCCTCGCGGACGACCCGACCGTCGACGACCCGGGCGTTGAGCAGCCCCTCGCGCCCGCACCAGCAGAGCACCTCGACCTGGATGCGGGCCACCTCGTCGGCCAGCTCGAACAGGCGTTGCGCGGCGGGGAACAGCCGCGACCGGAAGTCGGTGGCCAGGCCGAACGCGAAGACGTCGACGTCGTAGCTGTCGACCAGTTCGGCCATCTGCTCGACGTGCTCGACGGTGTAGAAGCACGCCTCGTCGCAGATCAGGTAGTCGACACGTACCCCGTCGGCCCACCGGCCGCGCACCAGGGCCCGCAGGTCCAGGTCGTCGGTGACCTCGATGGCCTCGTGGGCCAGGCCGATGCGGGTGGTGACCTGCGGGCCCAGCGACCTGTCGATGCGGGTGGTGACCAACCCGCGCCGGCCCTGCCGGGCGTGGTTGTAGTTCATCTGCAACGCCATGGTGGACTTGCCGCAGTCCATCGGCCCCCAGAAGAACTTCAACGCCGCCGCGTGCACCGGCCGCCCGTCGAGCCCGCGCGCGGCGGCGCAGCCGGCCGGAGCGTGTGGCTGGCCGGGGAACGGGTGGGCCAGGCAGGTCGGTGCGGTGGCGGCGTCGTCGGTCACGGTCGGGCAGCCTAGCTGATCGACCGCCCCTGATCTGTCGGGCGCGGGACGCGTGCTCAGAGCACCCGGGGTGGTGTGTTGCCCGCGGCCACGATGGCACGGCGGATCGGCACGGCGGCGAGGAGCAGGAAACCGACGACGAAGAAGATCAGCAGTGAGACCAGGCCCACCCGGTAGGAGGAGGTGAGCTGGAACACCAGGCCGAAGGCGAGCGGCCCGAGCCAGCTGGTGCCCTTGTCGCTGATCTCGTAGAAGCCGTAGTACTCGCCTTCCTTGCCGGCCGGGATGAGCTGGCTGAACAGCGACCGGCTCAGCGCCTGGCTGCCGCCGAGGACCAGGCCGATGGCCGCGCCGAGGACCATGAACGGCAGCGGCGCCTCGGCGGGAAGCCGGAACGCGGCGATGATCACACCGGTCCAGAGCACCAGGCTGAGCAGCACGGTCTTCCAGGCGCCGATGCGCTTGGCCAGCGCGCCCAGGCTCAACGCGCCGCCGAAGGCGAGGAACTGCACCAGCAGGATCGTGATGATCAGGGTGCTCTGCTCCAGGCGTAGCTCCTCGGTACCGTACTGGCTGGCCAGGGTGATGACGGTCTGGATGCCGTCGTTGTAGACCAGGAACGCCAGCAGGAAGTACAGCGTCAACGGGTACGCCTTGACCTCGCGCATGGTGCGGGCGAGTTGCCGGAACCCGTCGGTGAGCACGTTGCCGCCGCTGGCCAGGGCGGCGACGCTGGGGCGCTCGCGCAGCCAGCGCAGCGGCACCAGGGTGAACAACGCCCACCACACGCCGGCGGACACGATCGACCAGCGGGCCAGGTCCAGGGTGCGTTGCGGGTTGTCGCCCTCGTCGAGCAGGGTGATCGCGACGAGGTTGAGGGCCAGCAGCAGACCGCCGCCGAGGTAGCCCAGCGCCCAGCCGCGACTGGAGATGCCGTCGCGTTCGTCGGGGCCGCCGAGCTGCGGCAGGAACGAGTTGTAGACCACGATCGCGGCGCCGAAGGAGATGTTGGCGACCAGGAAGAGCGCCCCGCCGAGCAGGTAGCGGTCGCCGGTGACGAAGGCCATCGCGATGGTGGCGCCGGCGCCGGTGAACGCGGCGGCGCCGAGCAGCCGCTTCTTGTGTGCCGACCGGTCGGCGATCGCCCCGATGACCGGCAGCACGAACACGGTGAGGAACACCGACAGCGAGATCAGGTACGGGTAGTAGGACCCGGCGGCAATCTTGATGCCCAGTGGGTAGACGGAGCCGTCGCAGGAGTCCGCGCCCAGTTCGCAGCCGGCCGCCAACTCGGCGACGGTGGTCAGGAACGGGCCGAGGAACACGGTGATCACGGTGGTCTGGAACGCGGAGTTGGCCCAGTCGTAGATGTACCAGCCCCTGCGCTCCCGGCGGGTGCTCGCCGGAGGCAGGGTGTCGTCCACCGTGGGGGTCACGGTCTCGGCCATCGGGGGTCCTTCGGTCCTTCAGGCGGCCCAGTGGCCGCGGCTGCGGTAGACGTCGCGCAGCACGCCGACGTGATCGGTCATGATGCCATCCACGCCACGATCCAGTAACTCGTGCATCTGGGCTGGTTCGTCGATCGTCCAGACGTGCACCTGCAAGCCGATGCGGTGGCAGTAGTCGAGGAACCGGCGGTCCACCACCGGCACTCGCCCGTAGCGCGGCGGCACCTGCGCGGCGACCACCGACGGCGGCAGCCGCAGCGGGCGTCCGTGCAGGGAGGCCAACCGCAGCCGGGCAACGCCGCGCATGCCCAGGCTGGTGGCGACCCGTCCCTCGGTGAGCGCCCGCATCCGGGTCAGCCGGGCGTCGCTGAACGAGGCGAGCAGCACCCGGTCGCCGGCGCCGGCCCGGCTCACCGTCGCGACCGTCGGCTCGACGCCGCCGTCGGCCTTCACGTCGATGTTGAAGCGGACCTGCGGCCACGCCCCCAACACCTCGTCGAGCCGGGGTACGACGGCGGCGCCGCCGACGCGTACCGAGGCGAGATCCGTCCAGCTCATCTCGGCGATGCGCCCCGCCTCACCGGTGACCCGGCGCAGCGTCGGGTCGTGGAAGATCACCGTCACGCCGTCGGAGGTGGCGTGCACGTCGGTCTCCACGTACCGGTAGCCCAGCCCGATGGCCCGGGCGAACGCCTCGGTGGTGTTCTCGTCGCCCTCGGCCGCGCCGCCACGGTGGGCGAACGCCAGCGGCGCGGGTGCGTCGAGGTAGCCGAATCGGGTCAACACGCGACGCAGTATGCCGGTGCTTGGTGGCCGGCGGGTGGCCGGCGGGCGTCTGTCGCCCGCTCGCGCCGCCGCCCCGCCTGGTGATCGTCTCGGATTCCTGAAAGTCGCGGTGTCCGCGGCGCGGGCATGCCCCGGTTCGCAGGAAACCGAGTCGATCTTCCTGCCTGTCTCAGCCACCGACGACGAGGAGCACCACTGCGATGAGAACGAGCGGGCGGCGCGACACGTGATCATTGTCCCCGTCGCCGGTACGGCTCAGGTGCCCGGGCACCTGAGCCGTACCGGTCAGCCCTCCAGGAGCCGGATTGTCTCGTCCCAGAGAAGGTCCGCGTTCTTGTCATCGAGGGCGTACGGGAGCACGCCGCTCCTGCCGTCGGTCGGTTCGGCGATGACCTGGGCCTCGTTGCCGTCCTCGAAGTAGCGGCCGGTCACACCCTCGACCTCGGGGCCGGCGGCCAGCAGGACCGACGTGGCCGCGCCCTGCTGGGGGGTCTTCCAGCCCGGCGGTACCCCCAGGCGGTTGCCCTGCTCGTCGAGCGCGCCGACCCAGCGCAACTGCGCGTCGTCGAGGTGCCGTTGCAGGTTGGTCATGATGCCGCCGGGGTGCAGGGCGTTGGCGGTGATGCCATCGGCGGCCCACCTTTTGGCCAGGGCGACGGTGAACAGGATGGTGGCGGTCTTCGACTGGCCGTAGGCCGACCACGCCTCGTAGGGCCGGGCGGTGAAGTGGATGTCGTCGAAGACGACCGGGGACTGCTGGTGGGCCGAGGAGCTGACGACGACGACCCGGGCGCCGTGGGCGGCGGCGAGTGCGTCGTGCAGACCCAGAGTCAGCGCGGCGTGACCGAGGTGGTTGATCGCGAACTGCGCCTCCCAGCCCTCGGCGGTCCTGGTCAACTCCGGTAGGGCCATGACGCCGGCGTTGTTGACCAGGATGTGCAGCGGGCCGGTCCAACCGGTCACGAAGGCGTCGATGGAGGTGCGGTCGGCCAGGTCGAGGTGGTCGACCCGGACCTTGCCGGGCGCTCCGCCGGCTGTGATGTCGGTGGCGGCGCGCTCACCGGCGGCGGTGTCGCGGACGGCCAACGTCACCTCGGCGCCGGCGTCGGCGAGGGCCCGGGCGGTTTCCAAGCCGATCCCGGACGCGCCGCCGGTGACCACAGCCCGCTGGCCGCTGAGGTCGATGCCGGCGATCACCTCGGCGGCGGTCGACCGAGCAGAGTAAGGGGTGATGATTCGTGACATTTCGGAACTCCTTGGGTGCGGAAAATCGTCGTTGCGCGGGGAACGGTGCCTCAGTGGTGGAGCAGCCGCAGTGCGCGGCGGATCCGGTCGCGGAACTCGTCCCTGGAGGTCGAGGTCGACTTCCAGGTAAGCGCGGCGGAGAAGAGCAGGTCCATGACGTCGTCCGCGGTCCGCTCGTGGTCGAGCAGCTCGCCCGGAGCGGTGGCGTCGATGTGGGTGCGCAGTGTCGCCTGAGCCCGCACCTGATAGTCGTGGAACATCGAGCCCAGTTGAGGCTCGCTGTTCTCCAGCAGCTCGTTGAGGTCGCGGGCCATCTGTGTGTCGATGTAGGGGCCCATCAACGCGTCCAGCCCCGCCACCACCCGCTCGTCGAAGCTCGTCGAGTGGTCGGCGAGACACGCCTCCATGGCCTGCTGGGCGCGCTCCATGACGCCCTGCATGGTGGCCCGGTACAGCTGCTCCTTGTTCGGGAACATCAGATACAGGCCGGGCCGGGAGATGCCGGCCGCCTTGGCGACCGCCTCCATTGACGTCTTCTGGAAGCCGTAACGCCCGAAAACCGTGACCGCCGCCGTGAGGACGGCGGCACGCTTCGGGTCCTGGGTGACCATGTCAACGGTACTCACGCTAGACAGCTTAGACAGATTTCCAGAATTCGTCTAACTCGTCTAGCCAGGAAGGTCAGCCGGGGTCACGGCGGTGGGTACGGCTGAGGTCGGTGGGGCGGCCGGGGTCGACGTGTCGCGGCAGGTCCGGCTCGTCGGGGCGCAGCGGCGCGAGGGTGTCGGTGAGCGCGTCGATGATCCGGTCGGTGGCCCGGCGGGCAGCGCCGGGGCTTGCGGCTGTTGCCTCACCCAGGTCGACGGGCGCGCCGAAGTGCACCCGGATCACCGGCCGCCGCCACAGGGAGCGGCCGACGCCGCGCAGCATTCCGCGGGGCGTCTGGTAGGGCAGCACCTCGTGCGAGCCCCACTGGGCGACCGGGACGACCGGGGCGCCGCAGGCCAGGGCGAGGCGGGCGGCGCCGGTCTTGCCGCGTTCGGGCCACAGGCCGGGGTCCAGGCCGATGCGCCCCTCGGGGTAGATGAGGATCACCGAGCCGCGGGCGACGGCCGTGGCGGCGTCGTCGAGGGCCTGGTGCACGGCGCTGGTGCCCCGGTCGACCCGGATGTGTCCGGCGTGGCGCATGGCGGCGCCGAACAGCGGGACGCGGAACAGTCCGGCGGTCGCCATGATCCGCGGGGCGATGCCGCGGGTCTGACAGGCGGCGGCCATGACCACCGGGTCGAACGGGCTGATGTGGTTGGCGGCCAGCACCAGCGGGCCGCGCCGCAGGTGCGCCGGGACGTCGCCGGTGACCTCGAGGCGGGCGAGCAGGCCGACCAGGCCCCGGGCCAGCAGGAGGGCGGCGCGCCAGATCAGGGGCGGCTGCCAGGTGGAGGTGTTCATCAGCGCGCCATCGTCGCACGCGGTGGAGGGGCCGCGAGGGCGGGTCGGGTGATCAGGGTCATTGGTCCCGGGAGGGTGCGGGCCACCCAACCTTCTACGACGGGCAGTAGTATTTACTACGTCGCGTAGTACGGATGGTTGGGGGTTGTCAGGTGGACGCTTTGGACGTTGCCCGTTGGCAGTTCGGTGTCACCACCGTCTACCACTTCCTCTTCGTGCCGCTGACCATCGGCCTGTCCGTGCTGGTAGCCATCCTGCAGACGATGTGGCACCGCACCGGCAACGAGCGCTACCTCAAGCTCACCAAGTTCTACGGCAAGCTGTTCCTGATCAACTTTGCCATGGGCGTGGTCACCGGCATCGTGCAGGAGTTCCAGTTCGGCATGAACTGGAGCGACTACTCCCGCTTCGTCGGCGACATCTTCGGCGCGCCACTGGCCATCGAGGCGCTTGTCGCGTTCTTCCTCGAATCCACCTTCATCGGCCTGTGGATCTTCGGCTGGGACCGGCTGCCCAAGCGGGCGCACCTGGCCAGCATCTGGGCCGCCGCGATCGGCACCAACCTGTCCGCGTACTTCATCCTCGCGGCCAACTCGTTCATGCAGAACCCGGTCGGCTACCGGATCAACCCCGACAGCGGACGCGCCGAGCTGACCGACTTCCCCGCCGTGCTGACCAACAAGGTCGCCCTGATCACCTTCCCCCACACCCTGGCCGGCTCATTCCTGGTCGCCGGGTCGCTGATCGTCGCGGTGGGCCTGTGGCACGTCATCCGCAACCGCGACTCCGCCGACACCGGCGCGTACCGCTTCGCCACGAAGTTCGGCTCCTGGGTGGTCCTGATCGCCTCCGCCGCGGTGCTGTTCACCGGCGACATCCAGGGCAAGATCATGACGGACGTGCAGCCGATGAAGATGGCCGCCGCCGAGGGCCTCTACACCACCGAGAGCCCCGCCTCGTTCTCCGTGCTCACCATCGGCAGCCTGGACGGCAGCCGCGAGGTGTTCGCCCTCAAGATCCCGTACCTGCTGTCGTACCTGGGCACCGGTGACCCCAACGGCACTGTGCACGGCATCGACGACCTGCAGGCCCAGTACGCCACCCAGTACGGCGCGGGCAGCTACACCCCGATCATCCCGGTCACCTACTGGAGCTTCCGCTTCATGATCGCCTTCGGGTTGGCGGCTGGCGCGATCGCCCTGCTGGTGCTCTGGACCCAGCGCAAGGGCCGCACGCCGAGCAGCAAGTGGCTGCTGCGCGCCGGGCTGGCCATGCCGGTGCTGCCGCTGTTGGCCAACTCCTTCGGCTGGATCTTCACCGAGATGGGTCGCCAGCCGTGGATCGTCTTCGGCGAGATGCTCACCCGAAACGGTGTCTCCCGCAGCGTCTCGCTGGCCGAGGTGCTCACCTCCTTCACCGCGTTCACCCTGATCTACGCCACACTCGCCGTGATCGAGGTCAAGCTGCTGCTGCGCTACGCCAAGGCCGGCGTGCCGGACGTCAGCGAGCAACCCCCCACCGACGACGCCGACGACGCCGAGCGTCCGCTCGCCTTCGCCTACTGATCACCGGAGCCTGCCGTGGACCTCACCACCATCTGGTTTCTCCTCATCGCCGTGCTCTTCACCGGGTACTTCATCCTGGAGGGCTTCGACTTCGGCGTCGGCATGTTGCTGCCCGTGCTCGGCCGCGACGACCGGGAACGCCGTGTCCTGATCAACACCATCGGCCCGGTCTGGGACGGCAACGAGGTCTGGCTGATCACCGCCGGTGGCGCCATGTTCGCCGCCTTCCCCGAGTGGTACGCCACCCTCTTCTCCGGCTTCTACCTGCCGCTGCTGCTGATCCTGCTGGCCCTGATCGCCCGGGGAGTCGCCTTCGAATACCGGCACAAGCGTCCCGAGGCGTCCTGGAAGCGCCGGTGGGACACGGCGATCATCATCGGTTCGCTGCTGCCGGCGATCCTGTGGGGCGTCGCCTTCGCCAACATCCTGCGCGGCGTGCCCCTGGACGCCGACCACGAGTACGTCGGCGGCCTGCTGGACCTGCTCAACCCGTACGCCCTGCTGGGTGGCGCGACCACCCTCGCGCTGTTCCTCACCCACGGTGCGGTGTTCCTCGCCCTGAAGACCACCGGCGACATCCGCGAGCGCGCGGGCGCCCTCGCGGTGCGCCTGGGCGCGGGCGCGGCCGTCCTCGCTGTCGCATTCCTGACCTGGACGCTGGACATCCGCTCCAGCGCGGCCGCCGTCGTGCTCGCCGTCGGCGCGGCCCTCGCCCTGCTCGGTGCTGTCGCCGCCGCCCGGGTACGCCGCGAGGGCTGGGCGTTCACCGGCACCGCCGTGGCGATCGGTCTGGCCGTGGCGACCCTGTTCGCGGCGTTGTTCCCGAACGTGCTGCCCTCCACCCTGGACGCGGCCGGCACGCTGACGGCCACCAACGCCGCGTCCACCCCGTACACCCTGAAGATCATGACCTGGGTGGCGGTGATCTTCACTCCGGTCGTGCTGGCCTACCAGGGGTGGACGTACTGGGTGTTCCGCAAGCGCATCGGCGTGGCCAACATTCCGCAGCACTGACCGACGGGTGCTCCGAAGCGGTGCGCCCTCCCAGCCGGAGAGCGACGGTCGGTACCCCGGCGGTAAATCGGCTGTCGGTGCGGACCCCCCGTCGCTACGGTGTGCCGATGCCCGCCACTGTGCACGTACGTGAACTCACCGCCGACGACCTCGACGCCGCCTGGGAGCTGGGCCGGTTCGCGTTCGGCTCCGACGCGCAGCGCCCGGCGTCCGCGTCCGCGCCGGTGCCCGGGCTGACCCGTTACGGCGCGTTCGACGACGCCGGTCGGCTCGTCGGCAAGGCTGTCGACCTGCACCACGACCAGTGGTGGTCCGGGCGGGCGGTGCCGGCCGCCGATGTGGGCGGGGTGGCGGTCGCCCCCGAGGCCCGTGGTCGTGGCGTGGCGCGGGCCCTGCTCACCGCGCTGCTGCGCGGTGCCCGCGACCGTCAGGCGGCGATCAGCGCGCTCTATCCGACCGTCTCCGCCCCGTACCGGGCCTGCGGGTGGGAGGCCGCCGGGGTGCTGCGCACCGTCGATCTGGCCACCGCCGCGTTGCCCCGGCACCGGCCCGCGTCGCACCTCACCGTCCGGGCCGGCACCGTGGCCGACCTGCCGGCCGTCGGCGCCCTGTACGAGCGGGTCACCCGGCACCGCAACGGCCTGCTGACCCGCCGGGGTGAGCTGTTCGACGCCGCCGACCGCGGCCTGCCCGGCGACGGCGTCACCCTGGTGGAGGCCGACGGCGAGCTGGTCGGTTACGCCACCTGGCAGCGGGGCCGCGGCTACGGGGCCGATTCGGTGCTCACCGTCGACGAGGCCCTGGCCGTCACCGCCGAGGCCGCCCGGGAACTCGTCGGGGTGCTCGGCAGTTGGGCCAGCGTCGCGCCGACCCTGCGGCTGTGCCCGCTCGACGGGGACGCGGTCAGCGTCCATCTGCCGTTGGAGTCGGCCCGCGAGCACGAGCGGGACCTGTGGATGCACCGGCCGGTGGATGTGGCGCGGGCGGTCAGCGCACGGGGGTGGCCCGCCCACGCCCGGGGTGCCGTCGACTTCCACCTCACCGACCCGCTCGCCGACTGGAACAATGGCACGTGGCGGTTGGCGGTCGCCGACGGCGCCGCCGAGCTGACCCGCGTCGGCGGCGAGGCGGACCTGCGGTTGGACGTTCGCGGTTTCGCGCTGCTCTACGCCGGGGCCGCGTTGGCCCGGTCGGTCGCGCAGGCCGGCCTGCTGCACCACAGCCCGGGTGTCGACCCGGGCGCGCTCGACCTCCTGGCCTCCGGCGGGCCTGCGCAGTTGCTCGACTACTTCTGACCGGCGGCCGATGGTTTCCTCCTTTGAAGTGGGAACTGCGCGGCGGCAGCGGACAGATACAGGTGTGACAGCCGAGATGCGGGCCCGGATCCGGGCCGGAGACTCCGATGCGTTGGGTGAGCTCTTCGACCAGCACGCCGACGCCGTTCATCGGCATGCGCTGTGGAGCGGAAGCGATCCGGCGCACGCCGAGGACGTGGTGTCGCTGACCTTCCTCGAGGCGTGGCGAATCCGCGAATCCCTGCGCTCGGACGGGGACAGTCTGCGGCCGTGGCTGCTCGGGATCGCGACCAACGTCCTGCGCAATCGCCGGCGGGCGGCACGCCGGCACCGGGAGGCGTTGCGGCGGCTGCCGGTACGCGACACCGTCCCGGACTTCGCCGACGCGGTGGTCGACCGGATGCACGACGCCGCCCAGGTGGCCGCCGCCCTGGCGGGACTGAGGGCGTTGCGCCGCGCCGACCGGGAGGTGTTCCTGCTCTGCGTGTGGTCGCAACTCGACTACGCGGCGGCGGCCGAGGCGCTGGGCGTACCCGTCGGGACCGTGCGTTCCCGACTGTCGCGGGCCCGGACCCGGCTGCGAGCGCTGGCGCAGCAGGAGTTGGCCGGCAACCGGATGATCACCGTCGAGCAGGGAGAGTACCGATGAGAGAGCACATCGCCCCGCCCGTGCCGGCCCTGCCGGCGATGCGCCGACAGGCACTGCGGCATCATCTGTTGACCGAGGTCCGGCGGCCGTCGCGGCGGCAACGACGGATGCGGGTGCTCGCGCCGGTGGCGGGCGTGCTGACCGTCGCGGTCGCGGCCGGGATGATCGCCCAGCCGTGGTCGCCGGACAGCGCGCCACTGATCGTCCCGGTCGAGCAGGGGGAACGCGTCGGGGCGTCACTGCTGCTGAACCGGATGGCCGCGGTGGCCACCGACAAGGCGGGGCCACCGTCCGGCGAGGGCGGGTACGTCTACATCAGGAGCCGGGGTGCCTTCGCCGAGCTCGGTGACGGCCCGGCCCGGCTGCGACCGGTGCACGAGCGGGAGATCTGGATCCCCCGAGACGAGCGGGGTGACGGCCTGCTGCAGCAGCCGTTCTTCCACGCTCCGATCGTCGGTGTGATCCCGCAGCGCGAGACGCTCACGGACGTGACGCCGAACGCGGCGCTGGTCGACCTGCCCGAGGATCCGGACGCCCTGCTGGCGAAGCTGTACCGGGAACGCCAGCAGCGGGGCCGGGGCAACAGTCGCGACGGCGCGGCGTTCACCGCGATCGGCGACATTCTGCGCGAGTCGTTGGTGCCGCCGGACACGAGCGCCGCGCTCTACCGGGCGGCGGCGAAGATCCCCGGGGTCGAGGTGGTGCGCGGGGTCGCCGACGCGGCCGGGCGGCGGGGGATAGCCGTCGCGCACACCGAGCGGAGCCGCCGCGACGAGTGGATCTTCGATGAGCAGACCTTCGACTACCTCGGTGAGCGCAGCTATCTCGTGGCGGACACCGTCGACGGCCCGGCCGGGACGGTGCTGGGCACGACCGCGGTGCTGCAACGGGCGGTGGTCTCTGAGCTCGGGCAGCGCCCGGAGCGGTAGGTGGTCCGGGGGCCGGCCCCAGGCTCCGTGTCCTGGACGCCGGCCGCCCGGTGGTGGCGTTCAGTCAGGCCGCTATCGCCGCCAGCTCGGCGTTCGCGCGTTGGGTGACGATGGTGAGCACCCGCGCTGCCGTGCTGGCCTCGTCGGTGGGGATCTCCGCGTACAGCCGGGCGCCGAGGTCGGCGACGGCGGCGACGACGCTGCGCTGCGTGGCGCGACCGGTGTCGGTGAGCGCCAGCCGTGGCTCGTCGCCGCCGGTCGCGGTGGACGCGCCGTCGACCTGCGCGAGGCCGGCGTCGACGAGTTGGTCGACCACCTGGCGCACGGCCGACTCGTCGACCTTGAGTGTGCTGGTGACCCGGTGCGTGAGGTGGGCGGGGTCCACCGGGCCGTTGGCAAGGACGTTGAGGGCGAGCACCTGGTTGAACGTGACGCCGAGGGGAGCGACGGCCCGTTCGAGCAGGGCCCGCGTGGCGTAGTGGGCCTGGCCGATGACCTGACCGTTGAGGGTGGGGACAGTGGACATGACGCCTCCTTCAATACGTTGGCCGGACCAACGTTGGTTGAGCCAACGTAACATCTGATCGTGGGTCGCGCCAACGATTCCTGGTAGGCTGCGCCCATGGATCACACGGCCCCGCAGTCACCCGCCGGGCTCAGCACCACCCCCAGCTGGCTGCTCAACCAGACCGCCAGCCACGCCGCCCGCCTACTCAGCGAGGGCTTCGCCGCGCACGACCTGCGCGGCTACCACTACCGGCTGCTCGCCACCCTGGCCGAGGACGGGCCGGCGAGCCAGGCCGACCTCGGCCGGCGCTGCGGCATCGACCGCAGCGACGTGGTGGCCGCCATCAACGACCTGGCCGGTCGAGGGCTCGTGGTGCGTGCCCCCGACCCGGCCGATCGCCGCCGCAACGTCATCAGCATCACCGACGCCGGCACCGACGAGGCGCGCCGGATGGCCGCGACAGTCGAGCGCGCGCAAGCCGACCTGCTCGCCCCACTGTCCGGCACCGAGCGCGAACAGCTGACCCGACTGCTCACCCGCCTGCTGCACCACCACAGCCGGCACTGACCCGCCTCAGCGGGCCTCGCGCAGCTCCGCCAGCCGGGCCTCGATCTCGGCCAGCTCGGCGCGCAGCTTCTCGGCCTGCTGCTCCGCCTCAGCCCGCTCGGTGCCGAGGATCTGCTCCACCGCCTCCTGCACCCCCGGCACGTCGACCAACGCCACCATCTTCAACGCCTCCGCCGGCTTCACCACGTACGGCTTCGCGAGGGCCTTGCTGCCCTGCTGCGCGGCGACGGTCCACTCACCGTCGGCGTACGCCAGGGTCACGGTGAGACCCGCGGGCCCCTTCGGCTTGACGGCCTTGACCGCCCGCCGCGCCGGCGGCTTCTCCGTCTGTTCCACCTTCGGCTCCTCCTGTCGCTGCGCGGGCACCCGCGGCGTGTCCAACACGAACTCCGGCGCGGCCACCGCGGGCGGCGCCTCCGGCTCGGGCTCCGACTTCGGCTCCACCACCCGACGGCCGGCACCCTTGGGCGCCACCGCCAGGTCGGCGGGGGAGAACGGCAACTCGTCGCGGCCGAAGCGCACCACCACGAACTCGTCGGACACCTCCGGGTCGGTCAGCTCGATCACCTGACCGACCTGACCGGCGATCTGCCCCGCCGCCGCGGTGAACACCACCCGCGGCTTGCGCCCGGCCGCCAACGCCTCCCGGATGCTCTGCACCTCGCTAGTGGACAAACCCTGGCCGGCATCCATCACAACCCTCTTCCGTACACCTGTTTGATTGCTGTCTTGATACCAGCCGGCTGCGACACCCGCCGCACGGGGTTCACACCCGCTCAGCCGCCCAGCGCCCGCAGCGCCCGGTCCGCGTGATCGTTCATGCTCACCTCACTGTGGATCACCTCGATGACCCGCCGGTCGGCGCCGATCACGAACGTCATCCGCTTCATGCTCAACGGCCCCAACGGCACCCGCCGCTTGACCCCGAACTGCTGCGCCACCGCGCCGTCCACGTCCGACAGCAGCGGATAGTCGAAGCCGTGCAGCTTCGAGAACTCGGCCTGCTTCGCCACCGGATCCCGGCTGATGCCCACCCGCGACGCGCCCAACGCCGTGAACTCCGCCGCGAGGTCGCGGAAGTGGCAGCTCTCCGCGGTGCACCCCCGCGTCATCGCCGCCGGGTAGAAGAACAGCACCACCGGCCCGGCCGCCAGGAACTCCGACAGTCGCCGCGGCGTGCCCGTCTCATCCGGCAGCTCGAAATCCTGCACCACGTCGCCGACACCGACACCCGCCACCGCGCACCTCCATCGCCGGATCGACCGCTGCCCGATCGACCGCGCGGTGAGCGTAAGCGATCACGCCCAGAGCGCCGTCACCTCGTCGGCCCGGGTTCCCCCGGCCCGCGGTCACCCCGCCACCGCCGAGCACCAACGCCCGCCGCATGTGACTCTCCTCTCGACGACCGGCCCGCGCCGGTCGCGGTAGCGTCGGCGCAGTCCTTGCGCAGACACTGGGAGGCACCGTGGCACCCGTCACCGTCATCACCGGCGGCGGCCGGGGCATCGGCGCGGCCACCGCCCGCCGGCTCGCCACCGCCGGCCATCACGTCGCCCTGTGTTACCGCCGCGACGAGGCCGCCGCCACCGCCGTCCTGGCCGACCTGCGGGCCGCCGGAGCACAGGCCATCGCGGTACGCGCCGACACCACCGACCCCGAGCAGGTGCGCGCCCTGTTCGACGCGGCCGCCGAGCTCGGCCCGCTCACCGGCCTGGTCAACAACGCCGGCGTCACCAGCCTCATCGGGCCCTTCACCGAGCTGCGCGTCGAGGACCTGCGCCGCGTCGTCGACGTCAACCTCGTCGGCTACGTCCTCTGCGCCCAGCAGGCCGCCCGGCGGCTCACCGACGGTGGGGCGATCGTCAACGTCTCGTCGGCGGCGGCGACCCTCGGCAGCCCGGGGGAGTACGTGCACTACGCCGCCGTGAAGGCCGCCACCGACACCCTCACCGTCGGCCTGGCCAAGGAACTCGCCCCGAAGGGCATCCGGGTCAACGCGGTCGCCCCCGGCATCGTGCGCACCGACATCCACGCCGACTCCGGGGTGCCCGACCGCGCCGACTCGGCCGTCGCTCGGATCCCGCTGGGCCGCGCCGGCGAACCCGACGAGATCGCCGCGGCCATCGCCTGGCTGCTCGGCCCGGACGCCTCGTACGCCACCGGGACCGTGCTGCGCGTCTCCGGCGGTCTCTGAGCGTGCTGCGGGGTGCCGTCGCGCGGCACCCCGCACGCACCTCAGTGGGTGAACAGCTTCGCCGCGGTCACGACGGTCTGCGCGACCCCGTAGCCGAGCAGCGCCGCCACCACCAACCAGGAGATCCACAACCGGGCCTGCTGCCCGGGCCGGCTGTCCTCACTCATCGCGTGCCACTCCTCTGCGCCGTCGTGTCGTCGTCTCGTTCCGCGCTCTGTTCCGGGTGCTGCTCCGGTGGTTCGTGGTAGCGCTGCGGCACCGGCCGCACCAGCAGGTTCGCCGCGAAGCCCACGGCCAACACCGCCACCATCGTGAACAGCGCCGGGCGGTACGCCGCGGCCGTCAGCGAACCCGGCTCGCCCTGCGCGTCGAGGAACCCGTTGACGATCAGCGGACCCGCGATCCCCGCCGCCGACCAGGCGGTCAGCAGCCGACCGTGGATCGCACCGACCTGGAAGGTGCCGAACAGGTCCCGCAGGTACGCCGGCGCGGTCGCGAACCCACCGCCGTAGAACGACAGGATCACGCAGGCCAACAGCACGAACAGCGCCGTCGAGGTCTGCCCGACGAACGCCAGCAACGCGTACAGCACCATGCCGACACCCAGGTACACCAGGTAGATCGGTTTGCGGCCGATGACGTCCGAGGTGGACGACCACGCGAACCGGCCGGCCATGTTGAACAGCGACAGCAGACCCACGAACCCGCCGGCCGCCGCGACGGTCACCGTCGAGGTGCCGTTGTCGCGGAAGAAGTCCTGGATCATCGGGCTGGCCTGTTCCAGGATGCCGATGCCCGCTGTCACGTTGCAGAACAGCACCACCCACAGCAGCCAGAACGAGCGGGTCTTCACCGCGTTCGCCGCCGACACGTTCGCCGTGGTGACCAGCGGCTTCGCCGCCACACTCGCCGGGTCGAAGCCGGGCGGACGCCAGCCCTGCGCCGGCACCCGCACGTTCGCCACCCCGAACATCATGATCACGAAGTAGCCCAGGCCGAGCGTCACGAACAGCCATACCAGGGCGCTGCCCGACGCCGTCGAACCCGCGTTGGCCGGGTCGTAGCCGGCGTCGTAGAACGACAACAGTTGCCGCGACAGGGGAGAGGCGACCATCGCCCCGCCACCGAACCCCATGATCGCCAGCCCCGTGGCCAGCCCTGGCCGGTCCGGGAACCACTTGATCAGGGTGGACACGGGGGAGATGTAGCCGATGCCCAGCCCGATGCCGCCGAGCAGCCCGTAGCCCAGATACAGCAGCCACAGTTGCTTCGTGGCGATGCCCAGCGAGCCCACCAGGAAACCCGCCGCCCAGAAACAGGCCGAGACGAACATGGCCTTGCGCGGCCCGTTCGCCTCCACCCAGGTCCCGGCGACCGCGGCGGACAACCCGAGCATCACGATCGCGATGCTGAAGATCACCCCGATCGCCGTCTGGCTGGTGTCGAAGTGGGCGATCAGGGAGTTCTTGTAGACGCTGGTGGCGTAGACCTGACCGATACAGAGGTGGATGGCCAACGCCGCCGGCGGGATGAGCCACCGGCTGTAGCCGGGCGGCGCGACGGTGTGCCGACGATCGAGTGCGGAAAGCATGCGCTGCTTCCTCTCCGACGAGGACGAGAAACGTCGCCCCCAACGTGCCCAGATCAGTCGTAAACGGCAAACCTCACCGTCGCCGGACGGTCGCTCCGCTGAGCTGAGCGGTCAGTCAGCCCCGGAATCGACTCCGCTTCCTGAAAGTCGCGGTGTCCCACCGGGCCGGACACCGCGACATACCGGAAAACCGAGTCGATCACGCAGCGTGCGCTCTACCGCACGGCCGGGGTGTGCCAGCCGCCGGCCAGCGCGTCGCCGTCCGCCGGACCCCAACTGCCCTTCTCGTACGTCTGCACCGCCGTCGGCAGATCCAGGATCGGCTCGACGATGCGCCACTCCTGCTCGATCGTCTCGGCCCGCGCGAAGCGCAGGTGCTGCCCGTCCATCGCGTCGTCGAGCAGCCGCTCGTACGCCTCCTGGCGGCGACCGAAAGCCGCCCCGAAGTCGACGGACAGGTCCACCGGCCGGCTCGCCACCTCGGCGCCCGGGCTCTTCGCCTGGATCGACATGGTGATGCCGTCACCGCGCCCCAGGCGGAAACGCAACAGGTTCGCGACCCCCGCCGTGCCCCGCTCGGCCGGAATCAACGCGCGCTGCGGCTGCTTGAACTCGACCACGACCTCCGTGGCCGTCCCCGGCAGGGACTTGCCGGTGCGCAGGTAGAACGGCACCCCCGCCCAGCGGGGGGAGTCGACAGTCAACCGGGTCGCCACGAACGTCTCCGTGTTCGAATCCGCCGCCACGCCCGGCTCGTCGCGGTAGCCGGCGTACTGCCCCCGGACCGTGGACTCCGGCGACAGCGGCGCGATCTGCCGCAGCACCGCGGCCTCCGCCTCCCGGAACGCCACGGTGTCCTCGCTGGCCGGCGCTTCCATCGCGATGAGCGCGACGACCTGCAGGATGTGGTTCTGCAGCACGTCGCGGGTCGCGCCCACCGTGTCGTAGAAGCCGGCCCGGCCCTGCGTGCCGAAAGCCTCGGCGAGGGTCACCTGGATGTTGTCGATGTGCTCGTTGTTCCACAACGGCTCGAACAGCCGGTTGGCGAACCGGAAGGCGTAGAGACCCTCGACGGCTTCCTTGCCCAGGTAGTGGTCGATGCGGAACACCCGCTCCGGTGCGAAGGCCGCGCCCAGCGTGCGATCCAGCTCGCGGGAGGACTGCAGGTCACGCCCGAACGGCTTCTCCACGATCACCCGACCCCGGTCGGCCAGACCCACGGCCGCCAGACCCTCGACGACGGCGCCGAACACCGCCGGAGGGATCGCCAGGTAGAAGACCGGCCGCTCGGCGTCGCGCAGCCGCTCAGCCAGCCGCTGGTACGTCACCGGGTCCGCGTAGTTGCCAGAGATCATCGAAAGGTTGTCCGCCAGCCGATCGAAGGTCTCGTCGTCGATCTCGTCATTGGCCTCGGTGACGGACTTGCGGGCCATGGTGACCAGCTGCTGATCATCCCAGGGGGAGCGGGCCACGCCGATCACCGGGACGTCGAGGCGGTCGCGCCGGGTCAACTCGTACAGCGCCGGGAACAGCTTCTTCGAGACGAGATCTCCCGTGACGCCGAACAGCACTACCGCGTCTGAGCGCATGCGCATGGCACTTCCATTCGATCATGTGCTTCTGATCTTCCGAACGGACAACCGCACGACCCGCTCCGGGAATTCCCCAGCGAGCGGCACACGTGAGGTCGGTGACAACGCTGTCTCGACACGCCCTTATGTTAAGGAAGGTTTACAGTACAGGCCGGGCGCCGGTAGCCTGCGAGTCTAATCGACGAAGGTCGATCATGACGAGGCCTGGAGGTACAGTGCGTCGCCGACACACCACCGCACGGCTGCTGGCCATAGCCGCACTCGCGCTACCAGTAATCCTGCCCGCCGCGCCCGCCGCCGCCACGGCACCCACCACACCAGCCCGACAGCTCAGCGACGTCATCCCCGCACCCGTCGAAACCCGACCCGACACGCACAACACCTTCCGCATCACCCCCCTGACCGTCATCCGCACCACCCCCGGCTCAACCGCAGCCTGGAACATCGGCCACCAACTCGCCACCACACTG
>NZ_QGSZ01000073.1 GCF_003857055.1 Micromonospora inaquosa
GTTGGTCACCGTGGGGTTGCGGGCGCCCAGGAAGAAGATGCCGGGGAAGCCGCGGGTCTCGAACTTGGCGCTGGGGTTGCGGCGCAGGGTCGAGTTCTCGATCTTCATCGTGCCGGTGCGGTTGTTGCTCACGAAGAAGACCGCGCCGCCGCCCTCGTTGGCCTTGTTGTTCTCGATGATCGTGCCGGCGATCCGTACGGTGAACTCGTTGCCGTCGCAGTAGATCGCGCCGCCGCTGCCCCCGCCGGGCGTGCCGGACTTGGCCGGGTTGGCCCCGCTGCCGATCGCCTCGTTGTTCTTGAGCAGGCTGTTCAGCACCACCCACGACACACCGATGCTGCTCAGCGCACCCCCGTTGGAGCAGGACCCGCCGTCGAAGGTGCTGCCCACCACGTACACCGGCTTGTTCTCGTACTGGCTCAGCACCCGGATCGCCGCGCCACCCAGGTCCGGGCCCGTGCGGTCACAGCGGTTGCGGACGAAGCGCGAGTTGACCACCTTCAGCCGCCCGCCGCGTACGAAGATCGCCCCTCCGCCGCCACCCTCGGCCTTCTCGCCGGTGGAGTTGCCGTCGGCGAAGGTCAGGTTCTGCACGGTGAGCTGCGGGTGATCCTGGTTCTGGCAGTGCGAGGTGGTGAAGCCCTGGGCCTGGACGCAGGTGTTCATGTAGAGGATGCGGCGCTTCCCCTGGCCGCTCAACGTGACAGTGCCGCCGCCGTCCAGCACGATCTTCGGCCCGTTGGCGTTGCGGACCTTCGCGGTGGCGGCCATCTTGATGGTCACCGGGGCCGGTCCACAGTTGAACGTGATGACACCGCCGGCCGCGACGGCCTTCACCACCGCCGCCGAGGTGCAGCTCGCCGGGGTGCCGGTGCCGATGGTCCGGGTCGGCTTCGAGGTGTCCACCGCCCGCGCCTCGGCCGGCACGGTGGCCTTGCCGTTCGGGTTGCCGGCCGCGAGCACCTTGTTGGCGGGCTTCGGGCTCGTGCTGGCCCCCGGGCCCCCGAGGCCGTCCCGAGCCCCCGGCGTTTCGCCCTGACCGGCGCTCGGCGTCGGCGAAGCGGTCGAGCCGGCCTCGAAGGCGGGGGCCGGGTCGTTGGGCGCGCAGCCGGGCAGGGTCGCGGTGGCGACACCGAGGGCGAGGAGAACGGCAAGCGACGTCATGCGCACCCCGTGATGCTAGGAGCCGCGACGGCGTCCCGACGAATCCGCCGAGCCGGTTTAATGCACTGCTAAGGCACGCCCGCCGCCCCGCGCTCAGAAGTCGGCGAAGAGGTACGGCACCCGGCGGGGGAAGAGACCGCGCAGCTCCGTGGCAGCGTCCACCGGCACCTCGCCCAGGCCGCGCAGCGGCAGTTCGGCCGGGTCCAGCACCCCGTACGCGAGGGCGGAGAGCCCGGCGGCGGTGAGCGTGGCGGTCGGCACGCGGCCGGTGGTGTCGTCGACCAGTTCCAGCGCGCCGGTCGTGCCGTCGAGCAGATGGGTGCCGGCCAGCCAGCGGTCCCCGGTCAGCTCGACCCGTACCCGGCCCGGGCCGGCGGGCAGCCCGCGCAACGCGTCCAGCGACAGCAGCCGGGCCATGGGCGCGGACGCACCCGGCACGGCCGTGCGGGCCTCGACGTGCACGTCCAGGTCGGTCAGCCACAGCTCGGGCAGCTCGTCGGGCGGCACCTGGACGGTGACCCGTTCGATCTGGTCGACGTGCCGGGCGAAGAACTGCAACAGCAGCGTCCGCGCGAGCGGGTCGGTGAAGAGCAGTTCGTTGCCGTGCAGCGTGCCACCGTGTTCGTCGATCCGGTACGTCACCGCGCCGGTGACCTCCCCGGCCACCCGTGCGGTGAGCAGCCAGAACTCGTCACGGTCGCGCATTCCGACCGCCCGGTAGTCCGGGAAGATCGAGAAGCCGTGCCGTTCCCGCAGGTTGCGCTCGGTGAACGCCCGCCACGTCGGATAGCCGGCGGCGATGCGTTCCCAGCCCACCTCGCCGGGCAGCTCCACCCGGAGCAGCGAGCCCAGGTGGGCCGGGGTGAAGGTGACCCGGCGCGGTTTGGGCAGCCCGACGTAGCCGAACCGGGCGTAGAAGCTGGGCCGGAACGGATAGAGCGCGCTGAGCGGATGGCCCTCGTCGCGCATCTCGTCGAGGAGTTGGTGCAGCAGCGTCCGGACGTGCCCCTGCCGGCGGGCCAGCGGATGGGTCGCCACTCCGGCGACCCCGGCCATCGGCAGCACCACCCCGCGCAGGTTCTGTCGCATCGGAATGGCGGAGACGGCGGCCAACGTGGTGCCGTCCTCCTCGGCGATCAGCGTCCGGTTGCCCTGGTTGTAGGGCAGGTAGTCGCGGAACTCCGTCGTCCGCGCCGCGCTGAGTGGCGAGGACTCGAAGGCGTACGCGGCGAGCGGGAAGCTGGTGCTGAGACGGTCGTCGTCGGTCACCCGGCGGATGGTCATCCGCCCATCTCAACCCGCCGCGCGGGTCACGGCAACCGGATTGGCCCGATCTGCTGGGCCACACGTCCAGCCACCCCGGTCGCCGCGACGCCGGAAGGGTCAGCCGACCGGCAGGTGCCGCAGGTGCCGGCGACGGCGCAGGCGGACGCTGGCCACCGCGGCCACGCCCAGGGCCAGCAGGGCGGTCACGACGAACCCGTGCAGCAGCCCACGGGAGAGGTAGCCCTGGTCGGTGTTGTCGACCGTCCAGGTGGCGATCTCGCGGCTCGACCAGAACGGCGTCAACTTCGCCCCGGAACCGGCCGGGTTGATCAGCATCTGCACCGTCACCACGGTGAGCAGCAGCAACGTGCCCTCCAACTCGCGGGGCAGCAGCGCACCGATCAACATCCCGAACGGGGCCGCCACCGCGACGGAACAGAGCATCGCCGCCGCCAGGCCGCCGTACCGCAGGTCCGCGCCGTCGATCATCGGCAGGAGGAAGAACGGCACGGAGATGACCAGCCCCACCGTCCACAGGCCGAGCATCCGACCGAGATAGAGGTGGTGCGGGCGGTAGCCGGACAGCCGCAGCCTCGGCTCCAACTCGCGCGCCGCGGTCGTGGCGAACAGCGCGGCGGTGCTCACCGCCCAGCCCACGCCGAGCAGCAGCGAGCGAACCGACTGCCCGAGGTAGGCGTCGCGCCGGATCAGGTAGAAGGTCAACGGCATCAACAACAACAGCAGGAGTACGCCCCGACGCCGCAGCAGCTCCCGCACTGTCATCTCGGCGACGGTGACGATCCGGTTCACTGGCGACCTCCCTGGATGCCGGGCGCGTGCCACCCGGTCTCACGTGCCGGGGTCAGGTCGAGCACGATGTCCACCCGGTCGAGTTGGTTGAGCAGGTGGGTCACCACGACGACGGCGGTGCCGGCGTCGCGCAACCTGCTGAGCTGGTCCCAGAAGTTGACGTACGTGCCCTGGTCGAAGCCCTGGTACGGCTCGTCGAGCAGCAGCACGTCGGGGGCGCTGAGCGTGGACATGGTCAGGTTGAGCTTCTGTCGGGTGCCACCGGAGAGGTGGCGGGCCTGCACGTCCCCGCCTGCTTCCCAACCGAGCTGACGGGCCGCCGCCCGACCGGCGCGGCGGGCCGGGCCCCGGGCCACGCCCTGGCCGGCGCCCACCAGCACGAAGTGCTCGTCGGCGAGCAGGAAGTCGGCGGTGCCGCCGGACTGCGGGCAGTAGCCGAGCCGCCCGGAGACGGTCACCTCACCGGCGTCCGGTGACATCAGCCCGGCGCAGATCCGCAGGAAGGTGCTCTTGCCGCAGCCGTTCGCACCGATGACGGCGGCGATCTGTCCGGCCCGGACGGTCAGCGTGGCGTCGTGCAGCACGGTGCGCCGTCCGTACCTCTTGGTGATGCCCGCCGCGTGCAGCCGGACCGGCCCGGGGCGTGGTCCCGGCGCGGTGCCGATGCTCTCCACGACCGCGCCCGCGTACTGCTGGGGTGGACCGAAGACGACCCAGGGGTCGCCGCCTCCCTCGCGCAGGTGCGTGGCGGCCTCGGCGACCACGTGCCGCGCGGCGTCCGCCGCGACCCGGCGCTGGTGCAACTCGGCCGTGAGCGTACGCAGCCAATCGTCGGCGTTCACCGGGTGACCCCCTTCGTGACGATGTCGTTCACCGGCCGGACGAAGGTGAGCCAGGCGCTGCCGCCGGTGCGCAGCGCCGCGTACCCGTCGTCGGTGAGCCGGTAGTACTTGCGGGCCGGCCCGGCGCTGCCCTCCCGCCACTGCGCGGTCACCAGGCCGGTCTTCTGAAGGCGCAACAGCACGGGATAGAGCGTGCCGCCCTGGATCGGCCCGACGCCCGCCGCGTCGAGCGCCTGGGCGAGCTGGTAGCCGTAGGACTCGCCTTCGGACAGCAGGGCCAGGACGCAGATGTCGAGCACCCCCCGCAGCCACTGCCCGCGCCGGTCGGAATCCACAGGTCGGACAGTAGCGACGCAAGCTAGATGGCACAACCACCTACTGCGGGCGGCAGCACCCGAACCGGCCGGCTCGGGTGCTGCCGCGAGTGAAGCCGTACGGGTCAGCGGGCGACGACGTCGGAGACCACGACGGTGACGTTGTCCGGTGCGCCGGCGTGGTGGGCCAGCTTCACCAACTGCTCACCGCACTGCTGACGGTCGGCGTACATGCCCAGGGCCGCCGCGATGGCCTCGTCCTCGACGTAGTCGGAGAGCCCGTCGCTGCACAGCAGCAGCCGGTCGCCGGGGACCACGGTGAGCACACCGACCGCGGGTGGGGTGTCGGCGCCCTGCACGGCCCGGGTCACCAGGGACCGCTGCGGGTGGTGACGGGCCTGCTCGGGAGAGAGGGTGCCCTGATCGACAAGCGCCTGCACGAACGTGTCGTCCCGGGTGAGCTGGGTCAGCTCCCCGTCGCGCAACAGGTAGCAGCGGGAGTCGCCCACCTGGGCCAGCACCAGCGTCTCCCCGGCCAGCAGCGCCGCGGTGAGCGTCGTCCCCATGCCGTCCCGGCTCGGGTCGACGGTGATCGCGGCGTGGATGCGCTGGTTGGCGGTGCTGACCACGGCACGCAGCGCGTCGGCGGCGCCGTCGGGGTCGGTGGGCGGAGCCAGCTCGTCCAGGATCCGGATCACGATCTCGCTCGCCACCTCGCCCGCAGGCAGCCCACCCATGCCGTCGGCGACGGCGATCAGGCGGTCACCGGCGAGGGCGGAGTCCTCGTTGTTGGTGCGCACCAAGCCGATGTCGTTGAGGATGACCGAGCGGAGGATCAGCGTCATGGGGTCAAGCTTGCCAAGAACAACCGGCATTCGTCTCTACGCCTCCTACCTAGGTCGAGAAATGATTGCGATTTTCGTCGACGAGCCCGACGGTCCGTGACCGATCGGCCGGGTCTCAGCGGCGTGGATAGCGCAGTAGCAGGCTGGCGGCAACCTCCTCGTCACCCACCGTCGCGTAACTGTGTGGGACGTCCGACACCCAGCGGAGGTGACCGCCGGCCGGGGCTGTCAACGGTGCGTCGGCCGGACCGGCGCACAGCACCCCGGCGAAGACGGTGACGTGCTCGGTGACCCCCGGCGCGTGGGCGGGGGAGAGCTGGGTGACACCGGGCGCGACCCGCATCCGGTACAGCTCGTAGGTTGCGTCGGTGTCGGTGAACACCTCCAGCAGGGTGGCGGTGACAGCGGTGCCGTGCACCGTCGGCCCGGCGGCCGGTTCCGTCAGCACTGCCGTCAGCGGCACGCCGAGCTGCGCGGTGACCGCCCAGAGCGTCTCCAGGGTCGGGTTGCGGGTGCCGTGCTCCAGGCCGGAGAGAGTGGCCTTGCCGACACCGGCGAGCCGGGCGAGTGTGGACAGTGAGATCCCTCGCTCCTCGCGTAGGGCACGGACCCGGCGTCCGACGACGGCGGGGTCCACGTCGAGGCCCGGGTGCGGTGCTGGTGGTGGGTGTGGCACCCCGCTATCGTGCTACACATCATCGTTCCGTAAACGGAACAGTCGGGAGGGTGGAGTGGCGGGACGCGTGCAACCGGTGCTGGCCGGGGTGGTCACCGCGCTGGTGGGCTTCGCCAGCTCGTTCACCGTCGTGCTCGCCGGGCTCCGAGCGGTCGGCGCGTCGGACGCGCAGGCCGCCTCCGGCCTGCTCGCTCTCTGCGTGGCGAGCGGGCTCGTCGCCGCCTGGCTGGGCTTGCGGTACCGGATACCGATGAGCGCCGCCTGGTCCACCCCCGGCGCGGCGCTGCTGGTGGCGACCGGACCGCCACCGGGCGGATGGCCGGTAGCGGTGGGGGCCTTCCTCGTCTCCGGTCTGCTGATCGTCGCGGCCGGGCTGTTCCCGCCACTGGGCCGGGCGGTGGCCGCCATCCCCAAGCCGGTGGCCGGCGCGATGCTCGCCGGGGTGCTGCTGCCGCTGTGCACAGCCCCGGTCCGCGCGCTGGTCGAGCTACCGGTGGTGGCCGGGCCGGTGGTGGTCGGCTGGCTGTTGCTGCACCGGTTCGCCCGCCGCTGGGCGGTGCCCGGTGCGCTGGTGGTGGCGGTGGTGGCGCTCGCACTGACCGCACCGCCGGCCGGCCTGACCGGTGCCGCGCTGATCCCGTCGGTCACGCTGACCGCGCCGGCCTGGAACGCGTCCGCCCTGGTCGGGTTGGCCCTGCCGCTGTTCCTGGTCACCATGGCCGCGCAGAACGTACCCGGCATGGCGGTGCTGGTCGGCTACGGCTACCGGCCGCCGTTCGGCGCCGCGCTGCGGACCACCGGCCTGGCCAGCCTGCTCGCCGCCCCGGCTGGCGGGCACGCGGTGAACCTCGCGGCGATCACCGCCGCGCTGGCCGCCGGCCCCGACGCGCACCCCGACCCGGAGCGCCGCTGGATCGCCTCGGTCACCGCCGGCGCCGGGCTGGCCGTGCTCGGCCTGGGCGCCGGCGTGGCCACCACACTGGTCGCGGTCGCCCCACCGATCCTCATCGAGGCGGTCGCCGGGCTGGCGCTACTGGGAGCACTCGCCACCGCGCTCGCCTCGGCGGTGACCGACCCGACGACCCGCGAGGCCGCCGTGGTCACCTTCGTGGTGACCGCGTCCGGGGTGACGCTGATCGGCGTGGGCGGCGCGTTCTGGGGCCTGGTCGCGGGCTGCCTGATGCTGCTGCTCTTTCACCGCCGCCCATCCGCCCCGC
>NZ_QGSZ01000072.1 GCF_003857055.1 Micromonospora inaquosa
ACAACCGCCGACGCCGCCATTCCGTCTGCGACGGACGCTCACCGATCGACTACGAACGATCAACCACCCACGTCCTGGAGAACCAGGCCGCCTAACCGAGTCCTCCACGATTCCAGGGGATTGACAGCGATGCGGTGACGAAGGTATGTCGGTAGCTGCCAGTAGGTAAGGCCTGCAGGGCGAGACGGCGTTCGGCGGTCGGCGAGCTGGCCTTGCCAGGTGGGGTGCTACCAACCTTCCAGCAGGGCGGCGCCGGCCTGCTCCTCGGCCACGACACGGGGCCTGCCGGTCTCCCGGCGCAACAGTGTCCCGGGACCTGGAACGGGCTACTGAACGGCCTGCGCCTCCAGACCCCGAAGCTGGGTCCGATCGACCCGAAGACCGAGCTGAAGACGGCCCTGCACGCCGACTGATCGGCTCACGACGTGGCGCCGGGCAGCTGGAACAGCAGTCGCAGGCTGTGCCCGGCCACCTGGTAGTGGGTGAGGCCACCCGGCGCCAGCGGGTTCGGCAGGACGTGGACCCGGTGCCGCTCGGGTTCGAGGGCGTGGGTGACGAAGAGGATCCAGTACTCCTCGTGCGGTTCGAGGCTCTGGGCGGTGCGTACCTCCGACTCACCGAGAGTGATCTGAGCGGCCGCCTCCTTGGTGGCCTTGACCTCGATCAGCAGCCGCCGGTCGCCTAGCGGGACCTCGAAGTCGTAGCCGAGCGTGTCGTCGGCCCGGCCGTCGGGGAAGCGGCTGCGGCGGTTAGCGGAGACCCAGGTGACCTCGGGTGGCAACCGGAAGTGGTGCTCGATCCACTCGCCGGCAATCAGCTCGCCGGCAAGCCCGATTCGAGCGGTCACCTCGGGTGGTGCCGAGGTGACCTGCCAACCGGAGCCGCCGCGGGCGCGGCCGGAGGATGGTGCGGGCAGCGGCATGGGCGGCAGGGCCGCGGGCAGCGGCTGGGTGTTCAAAACATCGGGGGGTACGGAACCCCGCACCGCGTCGATGAAAGCCTGCGTCTCCTCGGCCTCTTGGCCGTACTTGCGGCCGCCGTAGACCGTGGTCACCGAGTTGCGGTGGCGCACTACCGAGGCCTGCTGCAATCGCTCCCCGGCTAGGGTCAGGTCCTGTTCGGAGAGCTTAAGCCGGGCCGGCGCGGTGGTAAGGGGCATCGCCGCCGGCCACTGCCCGTGCTCGGCGAGCCAGGTGATCACGTCGTCCTGGCCGATCCGTTTGAAGTCTAGCGCTCCGGCCTCGGCCATCTCCGACGCGACCGTCTCCGGGTTGCCCGGGCGGCCGGTGGCCGGCTCCGGCGATCGGTGCGACCACGCCTCCACCACCAGCCGGGCACTGGTCACCGCCCGGACGGCGACCCGGCGGCCGTGCTCGCGCAGCGTGTCGACCGGCGGCAGCCCGCTCTCCTCCGCTGACGCGGGCGGCGCACCCTCGTCGAGCCAGGCATCGACCCGCTCGTGCATCACCTCCTCAGGCAGCTCCCAGTAGTGGTCGAGCCACCTCTCGTCGGCAGTCAGACCCCGCAGGTCGCGCAGGCTCAGGTAGCCGGTCAGCGGCTCGCCCCGCCCGGCGACCGGGAGGAAGCGGTCCCTCAGCTGGTCCAAGATGGCCGCCCGGTGCTGCTGCCGGAACGCCTCAAATTGCCGGGCGTGCCCGCCCCGGCGGTGCAGCGGCGGCAGTCCGCAGAGCCGGAAGGCCAGGTTGGCCTTCTCCAGCGAGACGCCAAGCTCGGTGATCGCGGCGAGCGGGTCGTTACGGTCGGCGAGGGCGAGCACCCGGTCGGCGTCCACTCCGGTAGCGGCGAGCCAGGCGCGCAACTCGTCGCGCCCGCCGAAGCCGTCACTGTGTTCCCGCAGTTCCTGGGCCACATCCAGATCGACGCAGGCGAGCACGGCAACGACGGCGGAATGGTCGGCGTACCGGGTGACGGCTCCGGCGACGGCCGCCTCCAGATCACATGGCGGCACCCGCAGGACGGCGGCGATGTCGGCGATCACCGGGGTCGCCTCGCCGCAGCGCTGGCGCAGGTCGACGAGCGCGAGCCGCAGCGACGGCTCCAACTGCGGGTCACCGGCCAGCTCGGCGAGGGCACCGCTCGCCGCTTGGAGGACCGTCCACCGGTCCGGTTCGAGGGCGAGCACCACCATGCGCGGGTGGTCGCCGTTGTCGAGCAGGAAAGACAGGGCGCCGGAGTCACCGGCGGCGATCCGGTGCGGACCGATGTGCGCGACGACCGAGGTGGCGGTGGCGAGCCGACAGCGGGACAGTGCCCGGTCGACGTTAACCAGGCGCTGGACGGTGACGGCCCGGAACGAGCTCTGCTGAACCTCCAGGCAGCCGAGCACAAGAGTGGGCAGCCAGTCGCCGCCGAAAGCACCGAGATCACGAAACGGCAGGTCCGCGGCGGGCACGCCGTCCCCGATGACGTCGACGGCGACCTCGGAGGTGGGCACGAGCCGGTTCGGGCCGGTCCCCAGGAGACGGCGGCGGACCCGTTCGGCGAGCGGCCGGGACCGGATCGCCAGCATCGCGACCGGAGTCTGCTGGAGCAGGCGTTCCTTGGCGGCACCCTTCTCGTCGCAGACGTAGACCGGTTCGCCCTCGGCCCGCAGGTCCGCGACCTCCAGCCGGGACTGCCGGGTGACCAGCACGCTCCCGGGCGGCTCGGCGCCCTCGGCGATCTCGTTCCAGGCCTCCTCGTAGGCCTTGCGCACGGCCGGGTTCACCGCCGTGTGCCCGTCGACAAGGCCAGTCAGCTCGTTCAGGCGGCTGCGGGCGCTCGCCGGGTCGTCCCAGAAGCGGACTCCGGCCCTTCGCAGCCGCTCCAGCACGCGCGGGGTAGCCAGGCTCCGCAGCGCGTGCGGCTGGGCGCGCAGATAGTCGGGGGTCGCCTCGTCCCGGACCCACCACGCGTCCGCCGGGACGGCCAGGGTGACTTGGCCGCGCTGGCCGGGCGTGGTCTGCGGGATCCAGTCCGCAGTGGCCAGGAACGAGGAGACGAAAGTCGGCCAGGCCGCCCTGCTGCTGTCGGTGGCCCGTTCGAAAAAGATCTCCAGGACGGAGTCGGGCCAGACCTCAAGCCCGCGCAGGATCAACTCGGCGTAGATCCGCCGGGCCTCAGGGCTGAAGGGCAGCCAATCGCCCTGTCCTGGTAGGACCGCGACATCGGTGGCGGGCCGGTAGCGGACCGTCCGTGATTGAGGCAGCCACCGTTTCCACCCGGCGGCCACCTCACGCCAGGTGCATTTGTCGGCGGCCGGAAGATCGACTCCGGGCAGGGGTGCCGCGGCGGGGTTCGCCACCTGTTCGCCGCGCAGTTCGAAGACCCGTTTCGGGTAGTACAGGGGTGTGAGCCCGTGGCGTACTCCGGCCGCTTCCAGGAATTCGCGCCACGCGTCCGGATCGTCGACTTTTAGGTGGGTCGGGGTCGTGCACGCCTCCGCGACTCGGGCGAGGTCGCCGGAGACCTCGGCGGCAGTGGCGAGCAGTCTGGCGAGCTGGGCGTCCGTGTCGGCGGTGGGGCCGCCCCAGCCGGCGCCGAAGGTGGCGGTTTGGGCCTTCCGCCAGCCGGCCGCAGTCGGAACCAGCAGGTTCGCGTCGCGCACCACGCTCGGGCTGACCTCCCTGGTGGCCCGGTGCCAGACGTCGAAGGCGAAGTCCAGGCACTCCCGCAGGGCTCCGTGGTCGTCCGGCGCGAGGGCTCGCATGGCGGCGCCGATCAGGTCAAGGACCGTCTCGGTGTGGTACTCGCGGACCAGTCTCCGGTTCTCCAACCACTCCCGGCCCGGGCGGCGTGGCCGTTCCGATACGCGCCAGATCCCAGGCAGCAGGAAGGCCAGGCGGGCATGGACGGCGGCGGGTGGTGCGGCGGCTTCGCCGTCCGGGCGTACGAAAACCCGCAGCTCGTCGGTGACCGGCAGCAACCGTCTCCGCTCGCCGATCAGGACCCGCCGCCCTCGCAGTTGTTCCGGGAAATCGCGCAGCTCGGCGGCGAGGTCGTCGTAGAAGCCCGCCCACACCGCCGGGTTCGCGTCGTCCAGGGCCAGGTCGGCGGCCACCGCCTCGGCCCAGGCGGCGAGCTCCGCCGAGGTGGCCGCGAGTCGCAGGCCGAGGTGCCGGGCAAGCGTCTCGGCGCGCTTGGTCCGCACCGGGCCCAGGGAGCTGTCGGCGAGCGCGACACCGGTGGCGGCCACCGCCTCCGCGCTGATCGTGGTGCCCTTGCCGCGCCACAGCTTGACCCCGTCGAGCGGCACCCGCTCATCCACAACCCCCAGAGCAGGGACCAGCGGCACGCCGGTGAGCGGTACCTCGTCCTCACCGAAGGCCGCCACCAGCCGGGGCAGCGCCGCTTGCTGCCAGCAGGCCAGGTCGAGCGAAACCCCACCAGGCAGCGCGGAACCGCCACGAACTGCGTCCGCGCACAGGGCCGCGACCTGGCTCAGCAGCATGTCGTTCAGCGGCACCGCCGCGTTCATGCTCTTGCGGTCGAGCTGGGCGAAGAACGGCGCGTTGACGAAGGCCGGCAGCGGCGCCGCCTCCTCCATCGGCAGGAAGGTGTAGAACCGGCCCTGGTCCAGGGGTTCGCCGAGCGGGACGGCGACGCACACCTCGGCGTCGCCCTCCCAGCGGGCCCAGCGGGAGTTAAGGCGGCTACTCTCGATCGCGGTCCGCATAGCGGCCTCTGGAACCGGGCGGCGCAGCAGCAGGAAGGTCCTGCCGTCCTGGAGCCGGATCTCCTCGGTCCTGTCGCCGACCGGCCGAGACGTCCTGGTCAGCGCCTGGACCGATTCGTCGCCGTCAGCGGCTCGCGTTCGCACCGTAATCCGCTCGACCCGTTCTAAGAGCGCGTTTCACATTGCTGTCAGTCGGGTGTGTTGTAGGTGAGGCGTTGTTGGCGGGTGGCGGCTTGGCCTCGGGTGAGGCGGCGGAGCATGCCGCTGAGGGCGGCCCATCGGATCATGGCCTCGGACGTTGCGCGGTGGGTTTCGTAGTCGCGGGCCAGGCGTCGGTGGGCGGTGATCCAGGCCAGGGTCCGCTCGACGACCCAGCGGCGGGGGTGCACGACGAAGCCTTGCTGGTGGGCGGGTTTGCGGACGATCTCGACGGTGGTGCGTAGCAGGTCGCGGGCCCAGTCGACGAGGCGACCGGCGAAGCCGGTGTCGGCGAAGACGTGCCGAATCGGCGTGGCAGCGTAGGTGGCGAGCAGGGCTCCTTTGGCGCCGTCGCGGTCCTGCCAGGACGCGGCCAAGACCCAGACGGTGACCAGCAGGCCGAGGGTGTCGGTGACGATGAACCGCTTGCGGCCGTTGATCTTCTTCCCAGCGTCGTAACCGCGCGAGCCGCGGGGCACGGTGTCGGCGCCTTTGACGCTCTGCGAGTCGATGATCCCCGCCGTCGGCTCCGGGTCACGGCCGTGAGCAACCCGGATCTGCTCGCGTAGCTCGGTCAGGATCCGCTCGGTCACGCCACGCCTGTTTAGCCGGGTGAAGTGCGCGTACACGGTCTGCCACGGCGGGAAGTCGACCGGCAGGTACCGCCACGCGCAACCGGTGCGCACCACGTACAAGATGGCGTCGATGACCGCCCGGCGGGGATGCTTCTCTGGTCTGCCCATCCACTGCGGAGACGGCAGCATCGGCTCGATGATCTCCCACTCGGCGTCGGTCAGGTCAGACGGGTACCGCCGCACTCGATCCATGCCTGTCCATCGATCGAGCCACCTTCATCGATCGGACCCCCTGTGCGACACGCCCGACCAAACCTGATACCAAACGCGCTCTAATACTGCAACGGCAGTAGGCGAATCGAGTTCGGCTCGCGTTCGTTGGTCCGACTGTGACGGACGTTGATGTCGATCAGTGGCATGGCGAGTTGGACCGGTTGCATGCCCGGATCGGGCCTCGGTTTCGGCGGTCTGAGCCGCGGCGGCGGGTGCGTCAGTACCTGTGTGGGCTGGTGTCGGGTCTGGGCCGGAAGAATGGCTGGACTCTGGCTGAGCAGGCCGGGGATGTGTCGCCGGACGGTATGCAGCGGTTGTTGCGGTGGGCGGATTGGGACGTCGACGCGGTCCGTGACGACGTGCGGGACTACGTCGTCGAGCACCTTGGCGACCCGGCTGGTGTGTTGATCGTCGACGACACCGGGTTCCTGAAGAAGGGCACCCGGTCGGCCGGGGTGCAGCGCCAGTATTCGGGCACCGCTGGTCGGACGGAGAACTGCCAGGTCGGGACGTTCCTGGCCTACCGGTCGGCGAAGGGACACGCGCTGATCGACCGGCAGCTCTACCTTCCGGCGTCGTGGACCGATGACCGGGATCGGTGCCGGGACGCGGGGATCCCGGACGAGGTGCAGTTCGCCACGAAGGTCCAGATGGCCCGCCAGATGCTGGCCCGAGCCTTGGATGCCGGGGTGCCCGTCGGGTGGGTGACGATGGACGAGGCCTACGGCCAGTCGAAATCCCTGCGGGTCTGGTTGGAACACCGGGATGTGGGTTATGTGGTCGCGACCCGCCGCAACGACGACATGATCACCACCACGATGGGTCAGGCCCGCGCGGACGATCTGATCGCTGCTCTGCCAGCGCGGGCGTGGTGCCGGCTGTCCGCCGGCGCCGGTGCGCACGGCCCGCGCGAATACTGGTGGGCGCGGGTGCCGGTGCGTATCTGCTGGCAACCGGGCCGGGGGCATTGGCTGCTCGCCCGGCGCAGCATGACGACCGGGGAGATCGCGTACTACGTCTGTTACGGGCCCCGCCGCACCCGCCTGGTCGACCTGGCCCGCATCGCGGGGGCACGGTGGGCGATCGAGGAGTGCTTCCAGCAAGCCAAGAACGAAGCCGGCCTCGACGAGTACCAGGTCCGTGACTGGCGGGCCTGGTACGCCCACATCACCCTGTCCATGGCCGCCCACGCCTGGCTGTCGGTGGCCCGATCCCTTACCGCAAAAGGGGATCCAGCTCAGGCGACGACATGATGATCGGCTACACGGTACCGGAGGTCCGAAGATTGGGCGAGTTCAATCGGTCGTTGCAACACCGGGCTGTTCCAGCGAGCTTAACTGCTCGGCGAAGACCTCGGCCGGGGTCTTCCAGCCAAGGCTCTTGCGGGGCCGGTTGTTGACCGCGAGGGCGA
>NZ_QGSZ01000229.1 GCF_003857055.1 Micromonospora inaquosa
GGGCGGGAGGGGCGCGGGCCGGGGAGGCAGGGGTTCACCTGGCTCGGTTAGCGTTCCGGCATGACTCGTTGGGGCATCCTGGCCACTGGCCACATCGCCAGCCGTTTCGCCGAAGACCTCCGGCTGGTGCCGGACGCCGAGCTGGTCGCGGTCGGTTCCCGCGCTGCGGAGAGCGCGCAGCGCTTCGCCGACACGTACGGCGCGAAGCGCGCCTACGGCTCCTGGGTGGAGTTGGCCGCCGACCCGGAGGTGGACGCGATCTACGTGGCGACCCCGCACTCGGCGCACTACGAGGCGGCGATGACCTGCCTCACCGCCGGGCGGGCGGTGCTGTTGGAGAAGCCGTTCACCCTCGACCTGGCCACCAGCACCGAGCTGGTGGACACCGCCCGCGCCGCCGGGGTCTTCCTGATGGAGGCCATGTGGATGCGGCTGAATCCGATGATCCTGCGGGTGGTCGAGCTGATCGCGGACGGGGCGATCGGCACGGTGACCGGTGTCCGTGCCGACTTCGGGGTGGCCGGGCCGTTCGCGCCGGAGCACCGGATGCGCAACGCGGCGCTGGGTGGGGGCGCCCTGCTCGATTTGGGGATCTACCCGATCAGCCTGGCTCACCTGCTACTCGGGGTGCCGCAACACATCCGGTCCTGGGCGCAGCTCGGCCCAGAGGGGACGGACGAGAACACCGGCATGCTGTTCGGCTACGACACCGGAGCCCTGGCAACTCTGAGCTGCGGCATGGTCGGGTTGAGCGGGCAGACCGCCTCGATAACGGGCACCACGGGTCGGATCGACCTGCCGGAGCCGTTCTTCCGGCCGGGTTCGGTGACAGTGCACCGGGCCGGCGCGGAGCCGGAGACGATCGTCGCCGACGGGGCCGGCAACGGCTACCAGTACGAGGCGATCGAGGTGCAGCGCTGCCTCGCCGCCGGGCTGACCGAGAGCCCGGTGGTGCCGCACGCCACCACCCTTGAGGTGATGGCCCTGCTGGACACGGTCCGTGAGCAGATCGGCGTCCGGTACGTCTAGAACGGCGAAAGGGCCCCCGGCCACGGCGAGACCGTGACCGGGGGCCCTTTCATGAACTCAGCCGAAGAGCGGCCGGACCAGCAGGTAGGTGACGCAGGCGATCAGCGCGGCGGCTGGGAACGTGATGATCCAGGCGAGCACGATGTTGCCGGCCACGTTCCAGCGAACCGCGGAGAGTCGCTTGGTCGCGCCCACCCCCATGATCGCCGAGGTGATGGTGTGGGTGGTGGAGATCGGCGCCTTCAGCACCAAGGCGTTGAAGTAGAGCACCGCGCTGGCGACGGTCTCGGCGGCGAAGCCCTCCGGCGGCCCCAGGTCGATGATCTTGCGACCGAGGGTACGGATGATCCGCCAACCACCGGCGTACGTGCCCAGGGCCAGCATCGTCGCCGAGGTCCAGAACACCCAGCCCGGGATGTGCGTCTTGCTCTCCTGGAAACCGCCGGTGTAGAGCGCCAGCACCACGATGCCCATGGTCTTGGCGGCGTCCTGCATGCCGTGGCCGACCGACATGGCGGCCGCCGAGGCGGTCTGCGCCCAGCGGAAGCCCCGGTTGAGCTTGCCCGGCTGCCCCTTCCGGAACAGCCAGAGGATCGCCAGCATCAGCAGGTAACCGAGGGTGAGGCCGACGATCGGCGACAGCACCATCGGCAGCAGCACCTTCTCGCCGATGTTGCCCCACTGCACGATGCCGCCGGTGGACAGCAGGGTCGCGCCGACCAGACCGCCGAAGAGCGCGTGTGAGGACGACGAGGGCAGACCGAAGTACCAGGTGATCAGGTTCCAGGCGATCGCCCCGAGCACCCCGGCGAAGACCACGCCGAGGCTGTTCACTCCGGTCGGGAGGGTGACCAGACCGTCGCCGACGGTCTTGGCCACACCGGCGCCGAAGTGGGCGCCGACGAAGTTGCCGACCGCGGCGAGCCCGAGGGCGATCCGGGGTGTCAGCGCCCGGGTGGAGACGCTGGTTGCGATCGCGTTGGCGGCGTCGTGGAAGCCGTTGGTGTAGTCGAACGCCAGGGCTACCCCGATCACCGCCAGAACGGCGATGAGTTCGGGTGTCACAGTCACCGGATCAGGACTCCTTGACCGCGATGGTCTCGACGGTGTTGGCCACGTGCTCGAAGGCGTCACAGGCGGCCTCCAGCTCGTCGGCGACCTCCTTCATCTTCAGCACCGTCAACGCGTCGTACTCACCGGAGAACAGGCGGACGAGCAGCTGCCGGTTGATCCGGTCGCCCTCGTTCTCCAGCCGGTTGCACTCGATCCAGTAGTCCTCAAGATCCTTCATCGACTTCAGCCGGGGCATCGCGTCGGCGGTCAGCTTGGCCTGCTGGTCGAGCACGTTGACCATCTCGTGCAGCTCGCGGGGCAGCGCCGGAAGCTCGGTCAGCCCGTACAGGTAGAGCAGGTCGCCGACGGCCTCCAGGTGGTCCATCACGTCGTCGAGCAGCGAGCCGAGCCGGTAGATGTCCTCCCGGTCGAACGGCGTGATGAAGGTCGAGTTGATCTTCTTGTACAGGTCGTGGGTGATCTGGTCGCTGTCGTGCTCGACCTCGGTCAGCCGCTCGCTCACGGACTGCACGTCCACGCCGGGCAGGGCCAGCTCGTTGAGCAGCGCGGTGCCCCGGACCAGGTTCTGCGCGGCCCTGGTGAAGAGCTCGTAGAAGGCGCCCTCGGTGGGGCGGAAGGAAAACTTCACAGCACAGACCTCGTCGCGTCGGTGGAAGGGTGGCGGCACCCGAGAGCGCCCGCTCGGTGAATGCTAGAAAACGGCGGAACCGGGAAATCGCCGGCCCACCCCTGGCCAGGCACCATTCACCGCTCGTTCATCTGCCGTTCACCTCGACCGCCCCACCGGCACCCGCTCCCCCAGCCAGAAGGCGCTCCCGCTCCCGCGCCACGTCGAAATCGGCAGCCGGATACCCCAGATCGAGCGTGTCGAACGTCTCACGCAACAGGTGGGCCACCGCCCAGTCCCGGTACCACTTGCGGTCCGCCGGCACCACGAACCACGGCGCGGCGTCCGTGCCGCACCGGCTCAGAGCCTCGGCGTACGCGGCCTGGTAGTCGTCCCAGTGCCCCCGGGAGTCGATGTCCGAGGGGTTGTACTTCCAGTGCTTCTGCGGGTCGGTGAGCCGTTCCAGCAGGCGGTTGCCCTGCTCCTCGTACGAGATGTGCAACATCACCTTGATCAGGGTCACGCCGCCCTCGGTCAGCTCCCGCTCGAACGCGTTGATCGCGTCATAGCGGGCCCGCCAGGTCGCCTCCGGCACCAACGAGGCGACCCGGGCGATCAACACGTCCTCGTAGTGCGAACGGTTGAACATCCCCACGTACCCCGGCGGTGGCAGCTCCCGCCGGATCCGCCAGAGAAAGTCGTGCCGCAACTCCTGCCGGGTCGGGGGCCCGAAGGAGCGGATGTGCAGACCCAGCGGGTTCATCGCTCCGGCCACCCGCTTGATCGTGCCGTCCTTGCCGCCGCAGTCCATGGCCTGGAGCACCAGCAGCACCCGGTGCGCGGGCTGCTCCGACCCGGTCTTGGCCATCGCGAAGAGCATCTCCTGCTGCCTGCCCAGCTCGCCGCCGACCAGCTCCACCTGCTCTCGCGCCCAGGCCTTACGGCGCTCACCGCGACCGACCGTCTCTGGCAGGCCGGGCGTGGAACGGGGATCGATCGCGCCGAGATCCACCGGTGCGGTGGCGCGCAGCAGCTCCCGCACGGAGCCGCCGGCCGGTGCCACGATCTGCCCTTGCTGGGGTGCGCTCATCCACGGATCATCGCCCACCCGCAGGCCTTCCGCCCGCCGAGGGCCACCCCTCGGGTGACGGCCGGGGCTGCCAGCGCGTGCGGTCGACGGGAGGATGTAGGCCAGGACGGTGCCGACCGGGAGGGTGGTGGGTCGTGCGGGACCTGGCGACGGAGTTCGAGGCCGAGCGGGGCCGGCTGCTCGTGGTGGCCCACCGGATGCTGGGCAGCCGCAGCGAGGCGGAGGACGCGGTGCAGGAGACCTGGCTGCACTACGCCGGAGCGCTCGCCGACCCGACGGCCCGCGCCGAGATCCGTGACCTGTCCGCGTGGCTGACCACCACCTGCGCCCGGATCTGCCTGGACGTGCTCCGCTCGGCCCGGGTGCGGCGGGAGGCGTACCCCGGGCAGTGGCTGCCGGAACCGGTCGTGAGCGCGTTGGGCGGCCCGTCGTCGGACCCGTACGCGACGGACCCGGCGGAACGGGCGGTCCGCACCGACCAGGTCGGCGCGGCGTTGCTGGTGGTGCTGGAACGGCTCGCGCCGGAGCAGCGGGTCGCTCTCGTGCTGCACGACGTGTTCGCGGTGCCGTTCGCCCGGGTCGCCGACGCGCTCGGCACCACCGAGGTGGCCGCCCGTCAGCTCGCCTCCCGCGCACGGCGGGCGATCACCTCGTCGGACGTCCCCCGGCACACCGCCGACCTGGCCGAGCAGCGCCGGGTGCTCGAAGCGTTCGTCGCCGCCACCGAGTCCGGCGAGCTGGACCAGCTGCTCCGGGTGCTCGCGCCGGACGTGGTCTTCGTCGGCGACTCCGGCGGGCACTTCCCCGCGGCCCGGCAGCCGGTGCTCGGCGCGGCGGCGGTGGGTCGCTTCACGCTCGGCCTGTTCGGCCGCGCCGGCCGGTACGCCAACCGCGTACGGTCCCGACCGGTGCTGGTCGACGGCGCGCTCGGCCTACAGATGGAGACGGTGCACAGCGACGGGCGGCCGATCCGCCTGGTCACCGCGTTCGCCGTGGACCAGGGGCGGATCACCGCCATCTACAACCAGCTCAACCCGGAGAAACTGACCGGCCTGGTGCCGTTGGGCGACGACGACGCCTGGCCGCCGCGCTGGTGAGCCGACCGAGCGGGGGTGCGGCGTCAGACCACCAGGGCCAACCACTTGCGGTACGCGGTGGCGAACGGCTCGGTGCCGTCGCCGAGTGACCCGAGCAGCCGCTGGGCTGCGGCTTCGGCCTCGGCCACCACGTCGTCCGGGTAACCGAACCGGGCCCGGTGCTCGGCGAACTCGTCCTCGTCGAGCAGCTCGACCAGCCCGGTGGCCCGACGCCGGACGACGTCCAGGTCAAGGTCGATCAGGTGGACGGTGTCGTCGGACTCCCAGCGGGCCGGGGTCGTGATGTCGCAGTAGACCTCGCTGGTGCGGGGCGGGGGGTTGAACATGGCCGTCCACCAGCCGCGATGTGGCACCAGCAGCACGAACGGGATCTTCTCCACCGAGGGCCGGCCGTGGTAGACCGACTGGGTGCCCTCGGGCACGCCGAGCCAGATGCCGAGATCGTCCTCCGTGAGCCGGCGGGCCGGGTAGTCGCGGTGGGCGCTGCCGTCGTACTTGCGGTAGATCACTCGGACCATGTCGCTCGGCATGATTCGCACCCTAACCGATACTGCCCACGCGTCGTAGCGCGGCCGTAACCGGACGGCGTCGCCGCAGCGGCCCTACCCGGTCGCCGTCGCGCCACGCGGCGGATGGGCGCGGCCGCTGTCGGCGGCGGCGGGTACCGTCGCACGGTGACTCCGCCCCGCACCGCCACCGGTTCCGCCACTCCGTCGGCCCGTGCGAAGGGCCGGCGACGGGGTGCCCGACCCAGTGGGACGGAGCTGCTGGCGGCGGCGGTCGGCGCGGTGCCCGGCGGCGCGGAACGCCCCGGCCAGCTGCAGATGACAACGGCGATCGAGGACTGCGTGGCCGGCGGCGAGCATCTGCTCGTCCAGGCCGGCACCGGCACCGGGAAGTCGCTGGCGTACCTCGCGCCGGCGCTCACCGTGGACGGCCCGGTGGTGGTCTCCACCGCCACCCTGGCGTTGCAGTCCCAGCTGGTCGACCACGACCTGCCCCGGCTCGCGGACGCGGTCGAGCCGCTGCTCGGCCGTCGGCCCACCTTCGCCGTGCTCAAGGGCCGCCACCACTACCTGTGCCTGGCCCGACTGGACAACTCCACCGAGGAGGAGCCGGAGGACACCCTCTTCGACGCCCCGGCGGCGCGTCCCGGCGGCGGGACGAAGTGGCTCGGTGAGGCGGGCCGGTTGGGCAAGCAGATCGAGCGGCTGCGGGACTGGGCCGAGAAGACCGCCACCGGCGACCGGGACGAACTGGACCCGGGCGTCGACGATCAGGCCTGGCGGCTGGTGTCGATGCCGGCCCGCGAGTGCGTCGGCGCGACCCGTTGCCCGTTCGGCCAGGAGTGCTTCGCCGAGGCGTCGCGGGCCCGCGCCCGCGAGGCCGACATCGTGGTGACCAACCACAGCCTGCTCGCGGTCGACATGCTCGCCGACCGGCACATCGTGCCACCGCACAAGCTGCTCATCGTCGACGAGGCGCACGAGCTGGCCGACCGGGTCTCCTCCGCGGCCCAGGCGGAGCTGGTGCCGGAGCTGATCGACCGGACCACCCGGCGCGCCCGTACGCTGCTGCGGCCGGAGACCGCCGAGGCGCTCACCGCCGCCGGTGACGCCCTCGCGGTCGGGCTGGCCGAGGCGCCGGCCGGGCGACTCACCGCCGGGCTGCCGACGCCCCTTCGGGAGGCGTGCACGCTGCTCGACGCGGCAACCCGCGCCGCGCTGGACGCGATCGGCGACATCAAGTCCGACGACCCCGATCCGGTCCGCAAACAGCAGGCCAAGGCCGCCCTGGACGAGCTCTCCACCACCGCGCAGCGGCTGCTGGAGGAGGCCGACCACGACGTGGCCTGGGTGGAGAAGAACGACAGCGGCAGCCGCCGCGCGCTGGTGGTCGCGCCGCTGTCGGTGGCCGGCACCCTCGCCACCCACCTGTACGACGAACGCACCGTCGTCGCCACCTCGGCGACCCTGGCGCTGGGTGGCCGGTTCGACACGGTCGCCCGCGCCCTCGGGCTGGACGCACCACCACCCGCACCGCCGACCCCCGCCGCGGCCGCGCTGGCCGCCCGCACCGGCCCGGGCCGTCCGGCGGCCGCGGCGGGGGTCGGCGGTGCGGGTGG
>NZ_QGSZ01000311.1 GCF_003857055.1 Micromonospora inaquosa
GGGCGCAACGGTTTGTGGTGTGAACTCGGTGCTTCGGGGGCTGGTGGAGCTTGGCGCAGGGCTGGTGACGCTCGCGGCGGCCGGGCAGGTGGTGCCGTCGTGGACGCTTCACCAGGCCTGTCGTAACGGCGAGTTGGTACGGGTGCTGCCCGAGGTGTTCGTGGCGGCGCACCTCGTCGGTGAGCGGCCCGGTGCTCCACTCCTGAGTCGACTCGACCCTGCCATGAGTCAGCGGGCGGCCCTCGCCTGGGCCGGCGGCTGCGGCGCGCTCAGTCATCTCAGCGCGCTCACCGTGTGGGGCTTGCGCCCGGAAGTAGTTGGTGACGCCGTGCACCTGAGCGCACCGGCGAGCGCCAGCCTGCGCAGCCGGCCCGGGGTGATCGTGCATCGACGCCACGGCCTGACCATCGAGCCGCCGCAGGTGGCGCTCCGGCAGGGACTGGCAGTCACCCGCCTCGAACAGGCCCTCGTCGACTCGTGGCCGGCATTGCCGCCCGCCGAGAGGCGGGCACCCGTGATCCGGGCAGTCAACGACTGGCTGACCACCCCCGAGCGGCTGGGGGTGGCGCTAGAGAGGGCGCCGAAGCTGGTTGACAGAGCGGCGTTCCGGACACTGCTGGCGAGGCTCGCCGACGGCTGCCGTAGCCCACTGGAGATCTGGGGACACGAGCACGTCTTCACCGGTCCCGGGATGCCGGCGTTCCGCCGACAGGTGCCGGTCCGTGTCGGGCGGCGCACGGTATACCTCGACATGTTCGCCGAACGGCAACGGGTCAACATCGAACTCGACGGGGCCACCACCCACGGCGACCCACCCCAGCGCGAAATCGATCTGCGCCGCGATGCCCTACTGGCGGCCATGGGGATCCTGGTCGTCCGCTTCGCCCACCGCCGCCTCGTACACGAAGTCGACCAGGTACGCCGGGAAACCCTCGCCATCCTGGCGACCCGCCGGACCTAACCCACGCCGTGGACGGTGCGGCGACAGCGGCTCGCCCAGCTGATCCCGGACGACGCGTCGGTGACGCATCAGGTCAGGGCGAACACTGACTACCTGTGCGCCCGGACTGCCGGCTGTTTACCTTTCACCTGCCTGATCGGCCGCCGCCCCACGACTGCGCCGCCAAGGCCGGCGCTGCCGTGGGGTGGCGGGAGCAGCCGTTGTCGGGTTTTCCACCGGTGCGGTGCCGTTCAGGTTCGCCAGGGTCAGGTGCCGGCGTGGCCGTTGCGCAGCCCGAAGGTCGTTGAACCATCGCACGAAGGTGCCGATGAAGATGCCGTCCGGGTCGTTGATGATGTAAATGCCGGTCAGTTCGACGATGTCCTCGCGCGCCTGCCCGTCGACGTGTTGGTGCATCTGCCAGATCAGCCGGCCACCGTACTTTCCGTCTGCGGCGTTCTGGACGAGGACGAAACAGGTCGGGTATTTGCCGAGCACCGCCTCCAACACGGCTTCCTTGCCCTGCTGGCCGGCCTTGACGATTTCCCGGTAGTGCGCCAGGTAGTTCTCGGCCACGAGCTCCGCGATCGATTCGTCGGGGTGGCGCTCCAGCCGGTTCATGTCGAAGTGCGACAGCTGCACGATGCGGTGGTAGGTGACCTTGCCGAGCTTCCGATTGAGTGATTCGAGGTAGCGCAGGCTGTGATCTTTCACGTGAACGTCGCCTGGTTGGACGCCGACCTCCACGAATGAGTTGACGGCGTAAATGCGGGAGTCGCCGTCCTCCTTTGCCGACTCGATGACCATCCGCGCGGCCGCGTAGAGGGCGCGCGCCTTCTCGTCGCGCTCCGGCGAGTGCTGGCCGGGGTCCAGCGGAAAGTACTGAATGGAGAGACCGGCGCGGCGGGTCAACTCCTCGACGCTGCCGCGCAGCGAGGCGAGGATGGCGATCGCCACGATGAGGATGAAGATGAGCACCACGGTGAGCCACGTCGACTGAGTGGTGGCTTTGTCGGCGACGTTCTGACCCAGTTGTCCGACCAGCGCCTGACCGAGCACCGCGAGCGTGAACGCGATCCCCGCGCCGAGGACGGCGACGAGTGGACTCTTTCGGAAGAACAGCCAGGTCCTACGCATTAGCCCACCCGTCCTGGAGTTGTTCTTTGGGCGCTGCGCCGACAGAGCCGCCCACCCCTCGCATTTCGATGTTTGCATGCCGATCAAAGCGTCGAGAATGACAAAAACCCGACAGCCGATTGCTCGCTGGGTCGCCTTAACTCAGCGGGCGCTGAGCCAGCAGCTCGTCGATCCACCGGAGGGCATCCCGCTGCCTGCTGAGCATGTGCTGACGTGCGGTGGCCAGGTCCGGGTCGCCACCGGCCACCGCGAGGTGGTCATCCAGGATCACCACCCACCGGCGGCTGAGCTCTTCGGCGTACCGCGCCTGCTGCAGGTGCTCTTCCAGGCGGCACTCGAGGTTGACCAAACGGTCGATCTGCGGCTGAACCGCCCGTCTGATGTGTTCGTCGAGCCGGACGGCGACGTCTGGCGTGCAGCTGACCTCAAGGTCGCCTCGCTGGTAGCGCCAGGGGCCCTGTGCGGCGAGCGCCTGCTGCAGGTGCATCTCCAGGTCCGCCGCGCGATGCGGGGCCAACTCCCGGGCGGCGTCGGCGGCGAGTCGGGTCAGCCGCTGGATCGCCTGCGGCATGAAGTAGTCGGCGTACCAGGTCAGCACCTCGGCACGCAGACTGACCGTCGACGACCAGGCGAACGTCGCGCGGATGTGGAAGGAGTACACGTAACCCTGGGCGGGCACCACGATCTGCCGGGGCGCGGTGCGCTGCTCGACGAGTGGGCCGGACGGCGTCGCAGGGGCGGCCAGTCCGACAGGCTCCTCATCCTGAAGGGCCGCGACCAGTCGGTCCCAGTTTCGCGCCCACCACCGCCAGCCGCGGACACTCCCGTTCCGGGTGGCGGTGAGGCTGCGGATTCCCCAGTGCCGCCACCGCTCCGCCGGTCTCGGCCTGCCGTCGGGGGCGTCGGCCATGCCACCCCTCCCTGGTCACGGATTCGCATCCCACGCTAACAACGGGTAACCGATCTGATCGCCGCCACGCCGACACGACGCCGCAGCGAAGCGGTCACGCCACCTCGGGCCCGCGGGTACGACGGGACGGGCCCCCGGGGGAAGTGGGTCGTCCGGGGTTCACCGAGCATTGTGGCGACGTTGGGGCGACAAGGGCTGTCGCCGTCGACGGACAGCGGTGAGACTGGTCCTGATCCGACAATCATGCGGATCGATGGATCGGATGGTCTGGAGGCAGCCTGTGTCCACCCTCGTGTCCCCGCTGGCCACGCTCGGCGCGATCCGCCGGCGTACCACCAGCCTCGTCCTGCTCCTCACCATGGTCGCCGCCGCGCTGGTCGGCCCGTCCGTGGTCGCCCCCCGGATGACCGACCCGGCCTCGGCGGCGGTCTACAACTCCTGCACCATGAGCCGCTGCGCGGACGCGCGCACCGCCCGCTCGGGCTGGTCCGCCAAGGGGTTCCCGACCAGTCGCGGCTGGTACTCCTGGAGCGGGGGAAAGTCCAACTTCGCCGGCGGCCGGTTCTACAACTACGAGGGTCAACTGCCCACCAACGCCACCTACTACGAGTACGACGTCTATCCGCGGACCCAGGGCGCTGCCCGGGACGCGTACCGGATCGTGGTGAACCGCAGCACCGGGGTCACCTGGTTCTCGCCCAACCACTACACCGACTTCTACCGGCTCTGACCGACCCGGGGCCGGCCGGTCGAGGTCGGTCGGCCCCGTAAGGTCGCCGTCCCGGTCGGATCAGGAGGCACATGATGGTCGATGAGAACGCGGATCGGACACCCGATTGGCTGATCATCCGTCGTGACGACGCCCTCGACGTGCCCGGTGCGGTGGTGCTGCCCGGAGCGGCGACCCGGACCAGGGTCGGGCTGTTCGCCGCGCTCGCCGCCGGGCTGGCCCTGCCGGCGTACCTGGGGGACACCTGGGATGCCCTCTCCGACGTGCTCCGGGACCGGCTCGACACTGGCCCGCTCACCCTGCTGATCACCGACGCCGGCCAGTTGCTCGTCGACGAGCCGACCGATGAGTACGGCCTGCTGCTCGCGGTGCTCGGCAACCTCGCCACCAGCGCCCCGAACCCGTTGTGCGTCGTCCTCACCGAGGCCACGCCCTCCTGACCGCTGCCCAGCCCCGCCGTCAGGGGTAGGGGAGACGCAATCTGACGGTGGGTGACGGTGCTCGGAGACAGTCGGCCCGGGTCGGGCAGTCGGCCCGGGCCCGGGCCGACTGCCCTCGACGTGGCGGTGCGGGTGGGTGCCACCCGCACCGCCGGGCATCCGGGTCAGTGCGTCGCGGGCGGGATGCTCTGCTCGTACTGGAAGACGTTGTGCGGGTCGTACTTCGCTTTGATCTTGCGCAGTCGGGGGAAGTTGTGCCCCCAGTAGGCCTTCTCCCATTCGGCCATGCCGATGTTCGGCACGTTGACGTAGGCGCCGTCCACATAGGGGCGCAGTGCCTGGCTGAACTCGGCGATCCAGGTCTGGGCGAGCGGGGTGATGGCGTCATCGCTGTCGGGTTCGCCGCGGCTGCCCCAGCCGACGCCGGGCTCGCCGTAGAAGAGCGCGTCGCGGTGTGGGAAGGCCGCGCCACCGAACGGCTCCTGCCGTTGTGCCCCGCGGCCGAAGGCCTGGGTGAAGTAGTTGCTGTCGGGCGAGGGGGCCTTCTCCATGAACGCCTGGACTATGCTGACCGCCTTCTCCGGGAACGGTTCCCGGGTGAACTGGGAGAAGAACTTCCACTTCCCGGGCTCGTCCTCGTTCGGGATCTGGAAGCCGGCGTAGACGTCATCCCAGCCGCCGGTCTGCACGGTGACCGTCGGGTTGCCGATCGACAGGATCGGCGCCAGCAGTTCCCTGGCCTCCGCCTCGGAGCCCTCCGCGAGCACCGCGAACAACAGGATCTCATCCGGGTGGACCTCGACCTGGGTGCCGAGCCGGGGGTCGGTGAAGGGTGCGAGGCGTTGCCAGGCGTCGAAGACCTCGTGCAGGTCGCCGAGACCGGGCCAGGTCACCTGCAGGTAGGCGACGCTGCTGAGCGGAGCGACCTTGTAGGTCAGGGAGGTGACGATCCCGAAGTTGCCGTTGCCCGCGCCGCGCAGCGCCCAGAGCAGGTCCGGGTAGTTCCACGGGTCCACCTCGAGCACCTTGGCCCCGTCGGCGCCCGCCGCCACGACGATCTCCACGCCGATCAGGTTGTCGCAGGCCATCCCGAGGTAGCGGGTGAGGAAGCCGAAGCCGCCGCCGAGGGTGGCCCCGGAGAGGCCCACGGTCCCCTCCGTGCCGGTCGTCGCGGCCAGGTCGTACTCCCCGAGGGCGGCCACCGCCTCCGACTGGTTGAGCCCCGCCCCGAGCTTCGCCGTGCGGCTGGCGGTGTCGATGTGGACGTCCTTGAGCTCACTGACGTCGATCACGATGCCGTTGTCGACGTTCGACCAGCCTTCCAGGTTGTGCCGGCCACTGCGTACCCGCAGCGCGACGTTGTTCTGCCGCGCCCAGGTGAGCGCGTTGACCACGTCCTGGGTCTCCTGAGCGAAGACGATGACCAGCGGATAGTGCACGAACAGCTCGTCCCAGCCGAGGCTGGCCTGCGCGTAGTTGGGGCTCTGCGGGCGGACGATACGTCCGGTCAGCTGTGCCGACGGGTACTTGGTGTCGGCGGCCCAGCCAGGGCCGTCGGCCGCGATCGCCGAGCTGCCGGCGATCATGCTCGGGATGGCGACCGCTCCGGCGCCGACGGCCGTGGCCCTGAGCAGATCGCGACGGGAAAGATCGCGCATGGTCCGAATCCTCTCGATTGGTGGCACGCCCGAAAGATGAACCGAGAGGGATTTACCTCTCATCTGGCGCAAACCAACCGTAAATGCCCGAGCCATTGCGCAGACCTGAGAACTTGTCACGGAACCCGGTCGGGTGATCCGGGGACAGGTCAGTTCGGCGCGGGCTGGTCCAGGATGGCGCTGAACCGCTCCTCGGCAAGGTCGAGCTGGCCGAAGATGTGCCGCTTCACCGGCAGGGACAACGGGGTGTCCGGTCGGCTGATCAGGTCCCGGAAGAGCGGCACCAGCGGCCGGTACTTCCGGGCCGACGAGATCACCTTCGGCCCGACCGTGTGGATCACGCCCACGCCGTTGTCGGTGAAGTCCGACACCTTGATCACCCGCGCCCAGGGCTCCCGGTCCAGGCTGACCGCCAGGTGCTCCCGGTACTGCGCGTTGCGGTCCCGCTCGGGGTCGTACACCGGATTGGTGACCGCGGCGACGAGGGTGGCCACCCGTGGCCCGAACCGCGCGGCGAGCGCGGCCAGCGCGGCCCCGGTCGGGTCGCTGCCCGGGTCGCCGTCAGCCAACTCGGCCGGGTGGTCCTCCACGGCGTCGTGCAGCAGACCGGCGACGATCACGTCAACGTCGCGCACCTGGTAGTGGTGCATCAACCGGATCGCCACCCGCAGCAGGTGGTTGAGGTACGGCTCGCGGACGCGTCGATCGTCGCGGTGCAGTTCGGCGGCGAGATCGAGCGCGGCGGTCAACCGGGCCCGGGCGGCGTCGTCGAACTGCCGGACCTCCAATCGGAAACGTTCCAGCAGGCCCGGTTCGCCGTGGATCTCGGTGATCGCGTGCATCGGCATGCTGCCCAGGTGCGGCGGGAAGTTCATGCGTCACTTATAGCCGATCTTCACCACATCGATGAGCCCCTAAGTCGCCGACCCGACCGCGATTTGGGTGCGCCGCCGAGGGCTAGCCCCAACGCCGTTCAGTTAGGCGGTTAGTCGGGGTGTCAAGGCGTGTCTAGGACGTAAAGCAGCGGAGCTCCGGTATAGAGGGTGGTCACTCTAAGACGCCCTTGAACCTGGAGCTCCGCTGGCTGAT
>NZ_QGSZ01000071.1 GCF_003857055.1 Micromonospora inaquosa
GCCCTACCCCACCCACAGATCCACCACGAGACGGGACAGGTCCCGGACCAGTCCTCATCACCGCAGGACCGCGCCTGCACCGAGGCGGACCCCACGTTTGATTCAGGGCAGGCATTCCCGGCGCAGGTCCGCACCCGACCAGCTCCGGACGCTGCGCTATCCGCAGGGTCGGACCCGACAGCGCGGACGGCCCCGGCGCAGGACCGGACCGCGGTCGACAGGGACAGCAGTGAACAGGACCAAGGCCACGATCTCCCGGACCAGGTCAACGCCGAGCGGTCCTCGCAGCGGACGTCGATTCCGCCCTCCGGCTCAGGGGGCACTCCTGGGTCGTCGGCCGTCGAGACGAACGACCGGGTCGAGGTCCGGAGCGTCGGCGACAGCGGACCGGGACCACGAGAGACTCCCTCGACGGTTTCCGGCCCGCAGCACACGGAATCAGCCGGGCGCTCGACACGCCGGGACGGTGCCGGCCAGTTGCAGCCACGGTCGGTCCCCGACGTTACGGACCTGATGGACCCCGGACGTCGAGTCGCGGACCGCCTAAGCGCTCAAGGCGTGACGCTGTCCCGGTCGGTCCTGATCAAAGGGCTGCGCACCGATGGGGTCCGCGTTTCCACCGACCGTGCCACGGCTCTCCTCGCCGCACTCCGGGCTGACGAACCGTGACGGTCACGCCCGGGGCGAGCGTGGCGGGTCTGCTCGGTGACCACGCCGCGCACACCTGCAGCCGCGAGTTGCTCTGACCTTTGCGGCGGCGCCGTCGCTCCTGCCGGTTCGCGTCGAACGTCCATGAGTAGGCGGTCATTGACGACGAGCCGGTCCCACTCCGACCGAAGGATTTCTCACCCCGATGTCCCACTCCATCCCTCCCTCTGACGATCCACCCACCAGGCACCCGCCGGATGCCGCCGTCTGCCCGCCGGCCGATCTACGGCGGGAGATGGCGTGCCGCATCTGCCGCCGGATCCTGAACACCTACTTCGACGCGACCGGCCGGCTCCGGCACCTACACCCCGCCGCCCGCACCTCCTACGACCACGATCCGGACCCTGTGCCGAGCGCAGAAGTGGCGGGGGTAGCGCGGTCCTGCGATTTCTGCAGCGACCGATATCCCGTCTTCCGGCTCGACAGCGGCCCCGTACAGGCCCTCGCTCTCGGCGAGGACGACAGCAGCGTCCACGACTTCGGCACCACCTGGTCGGCGTGTATCACCTGCACTTTGCTCGCCCAGGCCAGCAAGAGCGAAGCCCTGACCCAGCGGGCGGTCACCCGGATGGAGTGGGCGGATCCGACGATCGCGGCCGAAGCCGTGCGCGCGATTCATGCCGGGGTCGTGGGGACCCTGCGGCCAGGGCGGACCCTGCTCACCGACGTCCACTGGCCCCACACCCCAGTCACGGCCACGGCGCTGCCGAAGGTCCGTGACCGGCTGACCGCGCTGCTTACCGGACCAGACCGCATGGACCTGCTGAAGGTCCGCCAGAGGCGGGACATCGCGGCGAGCTTGCAGGGTGGGCGGCTCTTCGCCGTTGACGACGAGTTCACCGACCTCGCCTGTACCGCGGCCACGGACCTCCCGGCGACAGTCCTCGACGTCGAAGACCTCCCCGCACCCCATGGGCTGCTCCTGTGGGCCAATCCGGTCGTCGGGGGTGTCTGCGCCGCATCGTGGGCCAGCACTGATCAAGGGATTCGGATCGTCTCCTACCGCGGTGTCGGTGGCTCGGCCGGCGTCGCCGATGGGTTGGCGGTGCAGGCGCTGCGGGAGCAGGTCGGCTGGCTCATCCCCGTCAGCCACCGCCTCCTCGTCCACGGCGAGGCGATCACTTGTGTTGACGGTGCTCTCGCGGTGCTGGCCGCGACGTGGCTGCTCATCGCGCAGCGCACCGGCGAAACCGTCTCCGTCGCGGCGGATCGGTCGATCCGTAAGGCGTACGAACGGACCCGGCGGCCCGCACCGGAGGTCCGGCTGGTCCGCATCCGCGGCCGGCAGGCCACCGGCTCGCGGGAGACCAGGCGGGGTGAGGCGCGGGAGCCGCAGGCGCAGCGGCGGTGGATCAGCGGCTACTGGCGCTCCCAGCCCCACGGTCCCGGGCGGGCGCTGCGAAAGGACGTCTACGTCATCGCCTACCTCCGCGGCCCCGCTGACGCGCCTATCGCGGCGAGCACCACTGTCCGGGTCCTCGCCGGTGAGCGGCGACGCCCGAAGCTGCAGTAGAGCGGCGTCCCCTGCCGTGGTCCGGGCGGCCATAGCAGGTCTCGTTTTCTACCCGTACTCGATCAAGGAGTTTGTCGTGTCTCATGTCCCCACCTTCACGGTACGGTCGCAGGCGGAGCTGCTGGGCCTGGTGCCCTACCTGCTGGGCTACCACCCCGAGCAGAGTCTCGTCGCGCTGTTCTTGAAGGCCGACCGGAGAGTCGCCGTCGCGGCCCGGGTCGACCTCGCCGCCCCGATGGCGCAGGTCGTCGAGGCCTTCCGCGACGTCGCCGATCGGACGGCGGCGCAGACCCTCGTCCTCGTCGGCTACGGCAACCGGGACGTCGCGCCAACGGTCACGGCGGCAGGTGACGCCCTGGCCGTGCACCTCACCGTCAGCCAGACACTCCTGGTGATCACCGACCGTTACTTCTGCCTCGACTGTCCCTGCGACGCCACCGAGGGTGTCAGCTTCGACGCGAAGGCGACCGCGACTGCCGCCCAGTCGACCGTTGAGGGCCTCGTCGCGCTACCGAGTCGCGACGCCCTGCTCGCGCTCACCGATCCCGACCCGGCACAACAGGCTGCGGTCGCCACAGCCATTGCCGCCCTTCAGCCCACCTCCGACGAGCCGGCGGCGCTGCGAGCGCTGCTCAACCGGGCCCGGAACGGCCACCGCCTCACCGTCGAGCAAGCCGCCCGCACGGCGATCCTGCTGACCGATCAGCACAACCGTGACACGGTACGGCGGGCCACGTCGGGGGCAATGTGGGAGCGGGATCTGTGGCTGGATCTGACCCGTCGCGTCCCCGGCGAGTACGTCACCGCCCCGGCAGGTCTCGCCGCCTGGTGCGCGTGGCAACTCGGCGACGAGACCCTCGCTCTCGCCGCGGCCCGGCGGGCACTCACCGTCGACCCACAGGACCGGATAAGCCGCATCGTGGCGCTCGCCGCCGGCAGGCACATACCCGCCCGCGACCTGGCCTTCCTCGGAGCCTGCGACTTCGACGCCGCGCGCGCCGAGTGACGCGTTCCCCGTCGCGCCTCCGCACAGCCAGCCCTCCGGTCCGAAGCAACCATGCCCCGACCTTGATCCATCCCGCCCGCACCACTGCCTCTGGAGTACCTCGTGACGCCGCAAGCTGCCCTGACCAACACCTGCCTGATGCAACGCCATCGCACCCCGACAGTCGCCGACGACGGGGATCTGCGTTCGCACCACACGACGAACGGACAGCAACACCCGGACACAGCGATCGTCGACGCGCTCACCGCATTCCTCAACCGTGAAGCCGAGCCATCCGGCGCAGACGCGTTGGAACTGATGAGCAGCCTCATCGACAGCAGCGGCCGGCCGCTGCTGGCCGAAACCTGGGACGTCAACGCCGCGGTCAGCGAGGACCGATACGGCGTCCCGACCGCCACGATCACCGCCGGTCCCGTCACCATCGCCGTCACCCCGGTCCCCGGCACCGCTGCGCCGCTCAGCGTCGCGATCGCAACGGAAAACGGCGAGTACGTCAGCCTCGACCTCACGGTCAACCAGCACCCCGTCCACCATCCCGCCGTCCTGGCGCCATGCCCGGCCTCGACAGATCCGTCGGGCCCGAACCGCGCCCATGACCACCAGAGGACGCTCCGATGACCACCCCGACCCAAGCCCACGGACCGACCGCCGCACCGGCCACCCAACCGCCCCCACCGCAGGACCTGCGATCCGAGCCCGTCCTCAACGTGGCCCTTCGTTACGCCACCGCCGGTATCCCCGTGATGCCCCTGCACACTCCCCAGCGTGCTGGTGGCTGTAGCTGCCGGCGGGCACTCGCCTGCCCGTCACCCGGCAAACACCCCAGGCTGCGGCACGGGCTGCGAGATGCCTCCACCGACCCCGCTCTCGTACGGCAATTGTGGACGAGGTGGCCCGACGCGAACATCGGCCTCGCCACCGGCAGCCTGCTCGACGTCTGCGACATCGACACCGCAGACGGACTCCGAACCGTCACGGCCATCCTCGACAACGCCCCCTCGAAGGGGCCTGTCGTACGAACCGGATCCGGGTGGCATCTCTGGTTCGCCGCGACCGGGCACGCCAACCGCGTCGGCGTCATACCCGGGGTGGACTGGCGTGGACGCGGTGGACTCGTCGTCGCACCGCCGTCGCTGCACCCCACCGGTCGCCGGTACACCTTCACCCAACAGTTCGACCGCGTCCTGCCAGACTGCCCACCAGCCCTACGGCGACTGCTGTCACCACCGCCGGCCCCAGTGCCCGAACCGGCTACGGCTATCCCGGGGCGGATCGACGACCCCGACCGGTACGGGCTCGCCGCCCTCAACGGCGAGATCGGCAGAATCCTCGCCGCACCCCGGCCGGTCATCCGCGGCGGACAGCGGATCACCGCTGGCGGCCGAAACACGGCCCTGCACCTCGCGGCATTCCGTCTCGGACAACTCGCCGCGCACGACGGGCTAGACGCACAGGTGGTGTGGCCCCGGCTCGCGGAAGCCGCGCGCACCGTCGGCCTGTCGGCTGCTGAGGCTCGTACGACGGTCGCCTCCGGCTGGCGAGCCGGACTACGCCGCCCCCGGGCAGTAACCCGGGGACGACAACCGCGCCGTGGGGGTACGAGCCCTCACCCAGGCCGCCGCCTTCGTCTTGCTGTCACCAGTCGTCCTTCGACATGAAGTCGTAGCCGCCGTTGTCGATCGTGTCTTCCATCGCCCGGACGGTCTCGTCGTCGCTCAACTCGGTCGCCGAGCTTCGGGCAGGCCGCGCCTCGGTACGCCGGGCCGCAGCCCGAGCAGCGTCGCTCTGCGACTGTCGACGACGGCGCTCCTCCTCCGGCAGTCCCGCCCAGCGCGTCACTTGGGCACGGGCGGCGTCGCTCTGACCCTGCCGGCTACGCCGCTCCTGCTCAGGCACATCCATGCGCGGTACGGCCGTCGACGGCGTTGCGCCATGTTCGTGTCGCGTGCGATCTGCGGCGCTCTGCGCCAGACGGCGGTCTCGCTCAGCCGGGGGTAGCTTCGCCCACCGAGGACGCACCTCACTCATCACCAAATCGTGACCGAACCAACACGACCAGTCCAGCACCCAGCGCTTACCAGTTGTTGAGTTCAACCACCCCGCCGCCGTATGTCATTGGGCGTCTGACTCGGCGCCCTGTGGACAGCAGCCAGACGCGGGCGGTCTGCTCGCGGTCAGCATCTCGCCCCGGAACAAGCGATCTGGCCACGACACGTTCGGACGGCGCTGGCGGGCGCAGAACGCCCCGCACATCGTTTGGCTCCGTCCAAGCGTGCCGTCAGCGCCCGAGCTCGGCAGCCGGCGAGGTCGGTACGACGTCCGGGCCCGACTGGTCGCGGATGACGCGCACTGGCGGTGCTGGTGTCCCGGGTGGCGGCCGGGTGTCCGCTGCTGAGGGACCCGAAGGTCAGCCCACCCGGGCCGCGGCCGCTAAGCCCCCTTCCAAAACATCTTGGCCCCTTGTCTCGCTCCGCTCGACGCCAAGATCTTTTGGCCGGTTGCTTGCACCCCGGCCCCAGGGCGGGCTCTGACCGGCCCCGTCAGCGCGGCACCCCGGCGCCCCGGTCACCCGACCGGCCCGCCCGCCGCACACCAAGCGACAGGGAGCACGGTCATGCTGTTCAACCTCACCTTCGAAGGCAACCTCGCCGACGAGCCCGAGCTGCGCGTCACCCCCTCCGGCAAGGCCGTCTGCAAGCTGCGGGTCGGCCACAACACCCGCCGCCGTAGCAACGGCGGTGAGTGGACCAACGGGCCGACGATGTGGGTCACCGTCACCTGCTGGGAGAGCCTCGCCGAACGGTGCGCCGAGCACCTGCGCAAGGGCGACACGGTCATCGTCGAGGCCCGCGACGACCTCTCCGTCTGGGCCTACCAGTCACCCAACAGCGACAAGCCGGCCGGGCAGTTGCAGGTCACCGCCGGCAACGTCGCGGTCTCGATGCGGTTCGCCGGAGCCCAGTCCGCCCGCACCGCCAAGGCCGAGCAGGTCGAGGACCCCTGGGCTGCCGACAACCGCGAGCTTGAGCCCGCCTTCTAGCCCTCACCGCAGGCGGGGCCGGCCGCACCGGCCGGCCCCGCCCATCACCCCTCACCCGACCTGACTGTCTGGAGCGTCGTCATGTCCCTGTTCACCTGCATCGTCGAGGGCCGGCTCACCGCCTCCCCGCAGACCGGCCACACCCGCGACGGCCGCGAGTACGTCCAGTTCCCGATCGTGCACCGCGACCGCTACCGCGACCACAGCGGCAAGTGGGTCGACACCCGCGCCATGTTCTTCGAGGTCATGTGCTGGGGCGACCTCGCCACCCGGGCCCGCAACCTCACCCGCGGCGACCAGGTCCTCGTCGAAGCCGGCCAACTCCTGCCCTACCTCAACGACTCCGACATGCCCAGCCTCAAAGTCCAGGCCCGCAACCTGTCGGTCTCCATGCGGTTCACCGACGCCCACGCTGGCACTGCGGTCAAGGCCCGCCGCGGCGACATCGTCACCACCCCCGACGGCGAGCAGTACGCCGCGCACCTCTACCCCGAGGTCACCACCGACCCACAGCTCCTACACCGCTGACCACCGCACCGGGCGGGCCGCTGACCACGGCCCGCCCGTGGCCCAGCCCATCCGCCAGTTCGAACACCGAGACCCCCGCCCGACGCCCCGGAGAACCTGTGAAG
>NZ_QGSZ01000069.1 GCF_003857055.1 Micromonospora inaquosa
ATACGAGGTTACTACGCGTCTCGTGGGCTCGGAGATTGGTATCAGAGACGGGTCGGGTGGGCCGAGCAGCATGCCGGCGCCGTGCCGGGCCAGGGCGGCGAAGGAGATCAGGACGAGGGCGAATGCGACGGCGATGGCCCAGCCGTGGCCGGCGGCCAGGCCGGCGCGGGCGATGCCGAGTTCGGAGGCGAAGAGGCTGAACGGGGGCAGTCCGAGCAGGGCGAGCAGGGCGAGGCCCAAGCTGCCGGCGAGGGCGGGGTGGCGGCCGGCCAGGCCGCGTACTGCGGCGATGCGGGTGCTGCCGGTGGTGGTCAGCAGCTGCCCGGCGCCGCAGAACGCGACGGCTTTGCCGAGGCCGTGGCCGAGGATGTGCAGCAGCACCGCGGTGATCGCCAGCCGGCTGCCGATGGCGGTGCCGAGGGCGACCAGGCCCATGTGTTCGATGGAGGAGTAGGCGAGCATCCGTTTGTAGTCCCGCTGGGAGATCAGCAGTAGGGCCGCGACGGCGAGGGATGCCAGTGCCGCGACGAGCAGCAGGGCGCGGGCGTATGTCGGGCCGAGGACTGCGTCGGTGATGGTCTTGTAGCGCAGGATGGCGTAGAAGGCGACCGACAGGAGTACGCCGGACATGAGGGCGGAGACGGGGGCGGGGGCCTGGCTGTGCGCGTCGGGGAGCCAGGCGTGCATGGGGGCGAGGCCGGCTTTGGTGCCGAAGCCGAGCAGGATCAGCCCGGCGGCCAGCCGGGTGAGGTCGGGGTCGAGACTGGCGGTATGGGCGGCAAGGTGGGTCCAGTTCAGGGCGGCGGTGCCGTGAGCGCCGGCGGCGACCGAGGCCGCGTAGACGCAGACGGTGCCCAGGAAGGCGATGCCGATGCCGACCGAGCACAGCACCACGTACTTCCAGGCGGCCTCGACGGAGGCGCGGGTTCGGCGGTGGCCGACGAGGAACGCGGTGACGATGGTGGTGCCCTCGACCGCGACCCACAGCAGGCCGAGGTTGTCGGCCAGCACGGCGAGGCTCATCGCGGCCAGGAACAGTTGCACGAGGATGAGGTAGCGGCGCTCCGTGGCCGGGTCGCCGCTTCCGGTGGTCGCCTCGTCGGCCAGGTGGTGCACGCTGGCCCAGCAGGCCACGGTGGCCACGGCGCCGATGACGATGAGCATGAACGCGGTCAGCGCGTCGGCGCGCAGCAGGCCCGCGGTGACGGGCTGCGCGTCGGTGACGGTGGCGGCCAGGGCGCCGCCGGCGGCCAGGATGGCTGCGGCGGCGGCGAGTCCGATCCAGGCGGCGACGCGGCGGCCAAGCGCGGCGGCGGCGCCCGCGGCGGCGAGGGGAGCCAGCAGGGGTAGGTACAGGGTGAGGATAGGGCTCATCAGTCGTGCAGCTCTCGTAGGTCATCGAGGTCGGTGTCGCCGAAGGCGGCCTGCAGGCGGGTGGTGAGCACCTGCAGCACGAGTACGGCCAGCCCCAGGTCGGCGGAGACGCCCAACTCCACCACCAGCGGCACGCCGCCGGTGGCCAGGAACGCGACAGCAGCGATGCCGTTGTCGATCAGCAGCACGCCGATGATCTGGGAGATCGCCCGCCGGCGGGTGGCGGCCAGGAAGAACCCGATGAGCAGCACGGCGATGCCCACCGGGGCGGCCCGCGCCGCCGGTGAGGGGGCGAGGGCGACCAGCGGCCGGGCGGCGGCGTACGCGAGCAGCGTCAGCGCCGCGGCGGCCAGCAGCGACGCGGACACGTTGACCAGCGGGGCCGTCTCGCGGGCTTCGGGCACCCGGTGCAGGATCCGGCGCAGCAGCCAGGGCAGCACCGCGGCCTTGAGGATCCCGACGCCGACGGCCACCGCGGCGACCTCACCGCTGCGCTGTTCGGCGGCGAGCAGGACGGCGATGCCGGTCAGAGCCACGCCCTGTACGGTGAGCAGCCCGATCAGGGCGGACAGTTCCCGGCGCCCCAGCACGCCGACGGCGGTGAGTAGGAAGAGCCCGCAGGCGAGGTTGAGCAGTTGGGTGTTGGCCGCGCCGGTCACGATTGCTCCTCCACGTCAGGCCAGCACGGCGGAGGTGATGACGGCCAGCAGGCCCAGCACGAACGAGCCAGCGAGTAGCTCGGGGACACGGAACAGGCGCAGCTTCGCGGCGAACACCTCACCGACGGCGAGGAGCCCGCCCAGGACGCCCAGCTTGCCCAGGAACACGACGGCGGCCAGGGCGACCGAGCCGGGGTGGAGGCTGGTAGCCACCCCCCAGGGCACGAACAGGTTGGCCAGCAGGCCGAGCAGGATGGTCAGCCGCATCGCCGAGGCCCACTCGACCAGGGCCAGGTCGCGGCCGGAGTACTCGAGCACCATAGCCTCGTGCACCATGGTGAGTTCCAGATGCGTGGCCGGGTTGTCCACCGGCAACCGGCCCGCTTCGGCCAGGGTCGCGATCGCCAGCGCGGCGGCGGCGAGGGCGCTCGCGGGGGTCAAGATCCGGGCCTGATCCGAGACCCCGGCGGCGACGATGGCACCGAGGTTGGTCGACCCGACACGGGTGGACAGGGCGAACACCGACAGCAACAGGGTCGGTTCGACCAACGCGGCGATGGTCATCTCCCGGCTGGCGCCCATTCCGCCGAACGCGGTGCCGGTGTCCAGACCGGCCAATGCGAGGGCGGCCGTGCCGAGTAGCAGCAGTCCGACCACGACGATGAGGTCGACGCCGGCGGACAGCGGACCACGGGTGGACAGGTACGGCGCGGCGGTGGCGACCAGCACACTGGTGGCCATCAGCACCGCGGGCGCGGCGGTGAAAAACATGCCCGCGTCGGCGGGGATCAGCGGCTCCTTGCGGAGCTGCTTGCCCAGGTCCCGCCATGGCTGGACGAGCCGGCCGCCGGCGCGGCCCTCCAGCCGGGCGCGGACGGCGCGCGTGAAGCCGACCAGCAGCGGGGCGACGGCGGCGACCAGCACCGCCTGCGCCACTGCCATGATCCAGGCGGCGCTCATGCGGACCCCACGATGTCGGGCTCCCAGCGAACACGCGCCGCCCCCGGAGCGTCTCCGCCCGAGGAGAGAGTTGGCCGGCTGCGCAACGTGGTGGTGGGCGTCATCGAAGCACTCCCGCGACCAACACCGCCACGAGAGCGGTGAGCATGTACGCCAGGTAGCGGTGCACGCTGCCGGTGGCCAACCGGCAGGCAGCCCGGCCGACAGCGTCGGCGGCGACGATCACCGGCCGGTACAGGCGGGACTCCACCCGGTCCGGCAACCGCCGCCGATACTCAACCGCCCGCACCAGATAGGCCGACTCGGCGGAGTGAGTGACATCAACGTCCTGCTCGGGGGCGAGAACGTCCTCGAAGACTCGTTGCAACGGTTCGGCGAACGAGGTCGCCGTGTACTCCATCCGGGCGGTCAGCGGCCCGTCACCGCAGTCCCACGCCCTCGCCCGACGTCGCGGCCGGCCAGCGGCGCGCGCCACGGCGGCGAAGCCGACAGCGATCCCGACCACGCCGACAGCGATCCACAGCGGGGAGATGCTGGACGCGATACCGGCCAGCCGCAGGTCGATACCGCTGCCGTGCAGCGGCGCGGACTCGACCCGCAGGCCGGTGGCGATCCGATCCAGGGCTGGCGCGGCCACCGTCGGGACGACGGCCAGCCCGGTGCAGACCGCCGCGGCCAGACCCATGCCGGCAAGCATCGTGGGTGGGGACTCGATCGCGGCGGCCGCGGCGGCGCTGCGCGGGCGGGCCAGGAACCCGGTGCCGAGCGCCTTGACGAAGGTGGCCACCCCCACTCCGGCGGTCAGGGCGACCACGGCGACCGCGACCGGAGCGGCGATGGTCAGCACGGTACCGCCGGCCGGGACCTGGTGCAGCAGCGCCTGCAGCAGCAGCCACTCGGAGACGAAGCCGTTGCCCGGCGGCAGCGCCGCCGCGCCGAGAGCCCCAACGGTCACTAGGCCGGTGGTCACCGGCATCCGCCGCGACAGCCCGCCCAACTGGTCGAGGTCGCGGGTGCCGGTAGCGTGCAGCACCGACCCGGCCCCGCAGAACAACAGCGCCTTGAACCCAGCGTGGTTGGCGGTATGCAGGAACGCCGCAGCCAGCGCCGCCCCGGCCCCGGCGAGCTGCCCAGCCGCGGCCAGAAGCCCGGCCGCAGCCAAGCCCAGCAGGATCAAGCCGATGTTCTCACTGGTGGAGAACGCCAGTAGCCGCTTCAAATCGGTCGCCACCGCCGCCTGCAGGATCCCGTACAGGGCCGAGACCGCACCCACTGCGCCCAGCAGCAGCCACCACCAGCGCGGCCCGCCACCCAGCAGGTCGAAGGCGACCCGCACGATGCCGTACACGCCGAGCTTCACCATCGCGGCACTCATCAACGCCGACACGTGCGACGGCGCCTCGGCGTGCGCCCGGGGCAGCCACGGATGCAGCGGCACCGCCCCGGCCTTCGACGCGAACCCCGCCATACACAGCAGGAACACCCCGCTGGACACCAGCGGCGACAGCTCTGCCGCGCCGGCGCGCACCGCGGCGAACGACTCCCCACCGACCGCCGCGGCCAGCCACGCCAACCCCAACAGGATGACCACGAATCCGGCCTGGGTCATCGCCGCGTACCACAACCCCGCGGTGCGCACGGCCGGGCTGTGCCGATGCTCGGAGAGCACCAGCAGCAGCGACGTCACCGCCATCAACTCCCAGGCCAGCAGGAACGTTGACACGCTGCCCGCTACCGGCACCAGCAGCATCGCCGCCACGAACAGCGGCAACAGCGCCAGCGCGCCACGGGCGGCCGGACCGCGTCCGGTCCGGCCGGTGTATCCCACCGTGTACACACCGACCACCGCGGCCACCCCGCCGACCAGCAGCAGGAACCAACCCGCCAGGGCATCCACCGCCAGGGTCACCCCGGCCAGTGGCAACAGGCCGGCCACTCGTACCTGCCACCCGGTGCCTGACACCGCGGCGGCACCCGCGACGGCACCGGCGACACCGGCGGCGACGGTCGCCGCACCCACCGCCGCCGACCGCCAACGGGCCGGCAGCACCAGCCCCGCCGAGGCGCCGAGGCCGGCCAGAGCCAGCGCCGCGCACAAGGCGACCGCGACCCGGTTCACCGGCCCGACAAGCGGCGCAGCGCCGACACGATCGCTGCAGGTTCCGGCGGGCAACCCGGCACCTGCAGGTCCACCGGCACGACCGTGGCCACCGGTCCATGCACCCCGTACCCGCCAGCGAACATCCCACAGTCGCGGGCGCAGTCGCCCACCGCGACCACCAGCCTCGGTTCCGGCATCGCCTCGTACGTCTTACGCAGCGGCCCCGCCATGTTGACGGTCACCGGGCCGGTCACCGTCAACACGTCCGCGTGCCGCGGTGAGGCCACCAACCGCACCCCGTGCCGTTCGGCGTCATACACCGGGCTGAACGCCTGCCCGAGCTCGATCTCGCAACCGTTGCACGACCCGGCGTCCACATGCCGCACCTGCACCGACCCACCCAAGCCGGCCGCTGCGGGCAGCGGTTCCACCGGCACGTCAGGCTCAGGTTCAGCCACCCGACCCACACCGCGGATCTTGCCGATCAGTCCCAACGTCCGATTCCCCTCATGCGAGCTGCCAAGGCCGACAGCAGGGTGCGTTCGTGCCCCTGCGCCAGGGCGGATGCCGTCGCGCTCATGAGGGATCCGCCCGCTCGGTTGCGGCCCGCAGGTCACCCAGGAGCTCCGCCTGGCTGGTCAACACCTCGGTCAGGATCCGGCGTGCCACCGCCAGCAACTCGGCCACCTGCGGGCTGACCAGCGAGTAGTACACGGTCGAACCCTCTCGACGCGTCAATACCAGGTTCGCCCGGCGCAGCACCGCCAACTGCTGCGACAGGTGCGCCGGCTCGATACCCACCTGCGGCAGCAACTCCGAAACCGCCTGCTCGCGTTCGGCGAGGAGTTCGAGGACCCGGATCCGCGCCGGATGCCCCAGCGTCTTGAAAAACTCGGCCTTCGCCTGATACAGCGGCATGCTCACGTGCCCACCCCTTCCTGCGGGAACACGCTACGAGCCGCGTCCTGCCGGGGCACGCTTCGCACCACCGGATCGATACGGCGCCGCCGCTCAGCCGAGACCGCCCCCGTGGACACCACCCTCTCGCCGGCGATGAGCGACGTCAGGGCGTCAACGGTCCGAACCGGCGCGACATCAGCCAGCGGCCGGTCCTGCCGCCCCTCGATCCCGACGAATTTCATGACTCGCTAAAGTTAGCAAGTCATGAGGGCGTCAGGAAGCTGATCCCACGGGCGCAACCGATCGTCCGGTCGGGTACGCCCGGTGACCAGACGCCTGCAACCCGTGTTGGTGGAAGCCGACATCGCGCCAGCTGCCCCGCCACTCCGGTGATGGAGCGTCCAGCTTCGGAGAACGGTTGGCAGGGAGGGCGCTCTGACCCGGCATGGCCCGCCGGTCCCATCTCTCGTACGGCGGGCCATGCCGTCCAATCGCACCCGCACGACACCGAGCACCGTTGGTGTCAGCGGCCGTCTGACCGCGAAGACGGGATCATCCGAGACCGGTGACCCGACCCCCGCCGATGTGCCCCTGTGGCCGCGTCGAGGTCGTTACAGCCTCAGAAGAAGGCCCTGGTCGCCGTCGGCAACTCGGTACTGACCATCGGCTGGCACCGTGCTGTCCGACCCGCAGACGCGCTACCACGACCTCAACGCAGACTTCTACGACGCCTGAATTAATAAGGGGTTAGGCCCAATGCCGCGTAGTTAGGGCTTGCAGAGAAATAACCCGTAGCTTCGGGGAGCTTCGTTCGTTGCTGTGGTATGGGCGTCATGGTGGAGACCCGGGACATGCTCGCGGCGAAGTTCGAGGTGATCTTCCCGCATCTGGACGAG
>NZ_QGSZ01000254.1 GCF_003857055.1 Micromonospora inaquosa
CCCTGACGCCCGCCCCGTCACCCCGGCCCGCCCCGGCCCGCCGACGCCGCGAGGGCGGTACCCGGGTGGGTTTACGGCACCGGCACCAGCTCCGGGGAGGAAGAAGCCGGCGGGTCGGTGGGCGCGATGGCCGGGCGCGGGCGCAGGAAGCGTGGAGCCCACCAGTTCGCGTCGCCGAGCATGGTCATCAACGCCGGCAGAACCACGCCCCGGATGATCGTGGCATCCAGCAGGATCGCCGCCGCCAGACCGATGCCGAGCTGCTTCATGTCGATCGTGCTCAACGTGGCGAAGATCGAGAAGACTCCGACCATCACGATCGCCGCGCTCGTCACCACCCCGGCCGACGAGGTGATCCCGTACGACACCGCGTCGCGGTTGGCCAGGCCGGACCGGACGCCCTCGCGGATCCGACTGACAACGAAGACGTGGTAATCCATCGAGAGGCCGAACAGCACCACGAAGAGGAACAGCGGCAACCAGGACACGATGGCGCCCATCGACGTGAAGCCGAGAAGCCCCTGCGCCCACTCGCCCTGGAAGATCAGCACCAGCAGGCCGTACGCGGCACCGGCGGAGAGCAGGTTCAGCGCGATCGAGCTGGCCGCGATCACCACCGACCGGAAGGTGAACGCCATGACCAGGAAGGTCAGCACCAGCACGAAGCCCATGACCAGCGGCAACTTGTCCCGGACGTGCTGTGCGTAGTCCTCGCTGTCGGCCACACCCCCGCCCACCGCGTACTCGATGCCGGGGATGCCGCGCAGCTCGGCCGGGACCAGGTCACCGCGCAGCCTCTCCAACGACCGCACCGACCGGTCGTCGCGACTGGCGTACGGGGTCGGGACGTCCAGCACCGACACCCGCCGGTCGGCCGACACCTCGATCTTCGGGCCGTCCGTCTCGGCGGGGGCGAACAGCGGATCGCCGGCGGCCCAGGTGGACAGGTCGGTGAGGGCGGCGTGTACCCGGTCGGCCTGGTCGGCGGGCGCCCGGACGGCCACCACGTGATTGGTCCCGGCGCTCGGGAAGGCGGCGGTGAGCCGGTCGTACGCCTGCATTGCCGGCGTCGTGCGGGGCAGGTCCTCCATGCCGGGGAACTTCAGCTTCATCCCGAGCGCTGGCGCGGCCAGCGCGAGCAGCAGTCCGACCGAGATGACCAGCGTCGCCACCGGCGCGCGCAACGCGGGCCGGAGCACCGCAGGCCACAGCCGGGGTGCGCGAGGCTCACCGTGCCGGCCGGTACGCGGCGCGGTCAGTCGCCACAGCCACGGCACCCGGGGCCGGTCCACCCAGCGGCCGAGCCGGGCCAGCAGCGCGGGCAGGACGGTCAGCGAACCCGTCACCGCGACGGCCACCACGAGGATCGAGCCGATGGCGAGGGACGAGAAGACCACGTCGCCGGCGAGCAGCAGCCCGGCCATCGAGATGATCACCGCGAAACCGGAGACCACCACGGCGTGCCCGGAGGTCTCCGCGGCGATCTCCACCGCGTCCAGACCGGACCGGCCCTTGGCGCGTTCCTCCCGCTCCCGACGGATGTAGAACAGCGAATAGTCGACCCCGACCGCCATGCCGATCAGCAGGATCACCGGTGCCGTGGTGTCGGTGGCCGGCACCAGGTGCGAGGCGAGGGTGGACAGACCCATCGCGGCGGCGACCGAGGAGAGCGCCAGCAGCACCGGCACGCTCGCCGCGATCAGCGCGCCGAACGCGATGATCAGGATCGCCAGGGTGACCGGCAGACTGAGCAGCTCGGCGCGCTTGAAGTCCTTGCCCAGGGTGTCATCGAGGGCCTGGCCGATCGACGGCCCGCCGACCTGCTCGACGCGCAGCCCGGGGTGCGCCACCTGCACGGCGGCGGTGGCGTCCCGCAAAGGCTGCACCCGCTCCGAGGCCGTCTCCGGGTCGCCCGACATGGTGATCGGCAGCAGCAGCGCCGAGCCGTCCCGCGCGGTGACCGGCTGGCCCACCCCGGCCACCCCGGCGACCGTACGCAGCCGGGCCGCCGCGTCGTCGGCCGCCGCCTTCGCCGCGGCCTGGTCCAACGCGCCGCCCCGGGAGGTGATGAGGACGTTGTCCACGGCCGGGTCGTCGAAGTCAGCGGCGTCCACGATCAGGCTGGCCCGTCCCGCCTCGCCGATCGCCTGGTCGCCACTCGTGGCCTCGTTGAGTCCGGCGGCGTTACCGCCGACGAAACACACCGCCACGAACACGGCCCACAGTGCGATCGCCCGCCACGGGTGCTCGGCGCTCCACCGCGCCAGCCGCACCGTCACCGGTCTTCTGCCCATCTCGGATCCCCCTGTCACGTCAGCCCCCCGGTCAACTGTGCTGACGCTAGGTGCGTGACGAGGCGGTCACATCGGGGATCGACCCCGGCCCACCCCGGAACCACCAGACCGGGAGTGGGGGCGGGTTCCTCGGGCGTCAGCCCGCGATCCGGACGTACCCCCGGGTCCAGCCCGGAGCGACCCACCGCGACCCGCCGGCATCGCCCCGAGCCGGCTCCGGGTCATCCCCGAAGGGAACCCCGGGGCCGTGGCTGACAGTGCGGGCAGCTGTACGAGGAGCGGTTCATGAACGCTTCGCGGCGGATCGGCGCACCGCACCGGCGGCACGGCTCGCCCTCGCGGCCGTAGGCGTTGAGCGCCCGATCGAAGTAACCACTCTCGCCGTTGACGTTCACGTAGAGGGCGTCGAAGCTGGTGCCGCCCTCGCTGATCGCCTCGGCCAGCACATCACGGACGTGGCCGAGCAGGCGTTGCACGGCCGGGCCGGTCAGCGCGTCGGTGGGTCGGGTGCCGTGCAGCTTCGCGCGCCAGAGCGCCTCGTCGGCGTAGATGTTGCCCACCCCGGAGATCAGGGTCTGGTCGAGCAGGGCCCGCTTCACCTCGGTGTGCCGGCGGCGCAGCGCCGCGACGAACGCCGCGTCGGAGAACTCCGGATCCATCGGGTCGCGGGCGATGTGCGCGATCTCGTCGGGCAACTCGGCGCCGCCCTCGCTCACCGAGAGCCCACCGAACGTGCGCTGGTCGACGAAGCGCAGCTCCGGGCCGTCGTCGCTGAACCGGAACCGGACCCGCAGGTGGGTCTCGTCCGCCGTGCCGGGGGGCTGGAGCAGCAGCTGCCCCGACATACCGAGGTGCCCGATGATCGCGTCACCGCTGTCCAGTGGCAGCCACAGGTACTTGCCGCGACGGCGGGCGTCCTGCACCGTCCGGCCGGCGAGAACGTCGGCGAAGTGCACGTCCCCCGGAGCATGCCGGCGGACCGCACGCGGATGACGAACCTCGACCGAGGCGATCCGACGGCCGACGACCCACTGGGCCACCCCCTGCCGGACGGTCTCCACCTCGGGCAGCTCAGGCACGCCGTCGCCCCGTCTCGTGGCCGTCGGCGCCCCCGGCCGGCAGCGCCTGCGCCAGGTGGTCGGCCTGCTCGGCCTGGGCCGCCCGCTCGGCGCGCTCCAGCGGCCCGAATGGCTCGTCCCGGTCGGAGGAGTCATCCCGGTCTGCCGAGTCGACCCGGCCGGTCGGCTGGTTCTGACGGTCGTCGCCGGCCCGGTCGTCCTGGCCGTCGTCGCCGTTCTGGCCGTTCTGCTCGGCGAGGGTGCGCCAGGCGGCCTCGGCGGCCCGCTGCTCGGCCTCCTTCTTGCTGCGCCCGTCGGCGCCGCCGTACCGGTTGCCGGCCACCACCACCCAGGCGGTGAACGTCTTGAGGTGATCCGGGCCGGTGCCCTCGATCCGGTACTCCGGGACGCCGAGCCCGAGCGCCGCCGTCAGCTCCTGAAGGCTGGTCTTCCAGTCCAGCGCGGCGCCACGACCGGCCGACTCGGCCATCAGCGGGTCGAAGAGCCGGTGGATGACGATCGCCGTGGTGTCCAGGCCGTACTGGAGGTAGATCGCGCCGAGCAGCGCCTCCAGCGTGTCGGCGAGGATGCTCGCCTTGTCCCGGCCACCGGTCGTCTCCTCACCCTTGCCGAGCAGCAGGTACGCGCCGAGCCCGTCCGGGCCCAGACCGCGGGCCACGTCGGCGAGCGCCCGCATGTTGACCACGCTGGCACGCAGCTTGGCCAACTGCCCCTCGGGCAGATCCGGGTGGTTGTGGAAGAGCGCCGTGGTGATCACCACGCCGAGCACCGAGTCGCCGAGGAACTCCAGCCGCTCGTTGGTCGGCAGCCCGCCGTTCTCGTACGCGTACGACCGGTGGGTCAACGCGCGTTGGAGCAGCTCGGGTTCCAGGCTCACTCCGAAGGCGGCTTCCAGGTGACCGACGGACGCCCGCCGCCGCTTGTCGTTGCTCATGTGCGTACCTCGGTGTCGGTGGAGCTATCGGTGCGATCCGTCGCGGCGTCGCTGGCGAGCAACGCGGAGACCAGATCGGTGGCGCGCCGCCGCCACAGGTGGGCGGCGAGAGCTATACCGGAGGCGACGTCTCTGGCGCGGGCGGCCCCGTGGCAGACGACCACCGTCCCCGCGACGCCCAACAGGGCCGCCGCGCGGGGGGCGCCACCCTCGGCAGATGGGCCGCCGGCCATCGCGTACGCGCCCTCAATGGCCTTGAGCAGCACGTTACCGGTGAAGCCGTCGGTGACGACCACATCGGCGCGCGCGCCGAGGGCCACGTCGTACCCCTCGACCAGACCGACGTAGCGGGCCCCACCGGGCAGCGGTTCGACGGCGAGCAGAGGGTCGGTGGCGCGGCGGACCCGGTCGCCCTTGCCAGCCTCGGTGCCGACCGAGAGCAGCCCGACCCGGGGCGCGGCGATCGAGTGGGCCACCGCCGCGTAGGCGGCGCCGAGCACGGCGTGGCGGGCGAGGGTGGCCGGGCGGGGTTCCAGGGAGCCGCCGACGTCGAGCAACACGACCGGCCCCGCCACTGCGGGCAGGGTGGCGGCCAGCGCAGGTTGGCGGATCTCCGGCGAGCGGCCGAGGCCGAGCACGGCGGCGGTGACTGTGGCACCGGTGGCGCCGGCGGAGACCAGGGCGTCAGCGGTCCCGTCACGGACGGCGATGACGGCGGCCCGGACGGTGCTCTCGGCGCGGGCGGCGCTGGGATGGTCGGCCATGCCGACGACATCGCGGACGGGCCGCACCGTGATCCGGGCGCGTTGCGCCGGATCGAGGGCGGCAATCAGCTCGTCGGCGACCTCGGTCGGACCGACGAGAAGCAGATGCAGGTCAGGGTCGGCGCGCATGGCCCGCAGAGCGCCGTCAACCACGACGGCGGGAGCGTCGTCCCCGCCGAGGAGGTCAACGGCGATCCGCGCGGTGCCCGGCTCCACCGGTACGCCGGCCGGAGTAGGCCGGCCGGCGTCGGAAGGAGCCGGGGCACCGGGCGAATGCCAGGATGCGCGCGCCGCCCGACCTGGGGTCGGGGGCGTCACTCGGCGTCCAGGTCAGACCTCGAGAACCTGGCGGCCGTTGTAGGTGCCGCAGACGGAGCAGGCGGCGTGCGGCAGCTTCGGGGACTTGCACTGCGGGCACGCAACGGTCGCGACCACGGTCGCCTTCCAGTTCGCCCGGCGGGACCGGGTGTTGCTGCGCGACATCTTGCGCTTCGGGACGGCCACGGTTCTTACTCCTCTGTAACGGTCAGTTGCGACAGGCCCGCCCAACGCGGGTCGATCTGCTGGTGACTGTGGTCGGCCGGCAGATCGTCCCAGTGCGCCCCGCATTCGGGGCACAGTCCTGGGCAGTCCTCCCGGCAGAGCGGGTTGGTCGGCAGCGTGAGCACCAACGCGTCCCGCAGCGCCGGCTCCAGGTCGATCAGATCGCCCTGCATCCGGCCCACCTCGTCCTCGTCGGTCGTGGCGTCCGTGGTGCTGTCCTCGTACGCGTACAGCTCCTGGATCGTCACGGCCATCGAGTCGTTGATCTCGCGCAGGCAACGGCCGCACTCGCCCCGGACGGGACCGGTGATGGTCCCGGAGACGAGCACGCCCTCGGACACCGACTGCAACCTCAGATCGAGGTCGAGGTCCGCGCCCTCCGGCACGCCGATCAACTCCACACCGAGGTCCGCCGGTGCCGGCACGACCCGCTGGACCTCACGCAACGCGCCAGGGCGACGCGGCAGGTCCCTCGTGTCGAGGACCAACGGCGACCTGGGGTTGAGTGTCGATGGCGAGTGCTTGGGCATAGTTAGACTCCGGCCGGTGAGAGGCCGACAAAAAAGGTTACCTGGACGACCGCCGGACCGTCGAACCGGGGGCGACGCCCGCCTGAGAAGTCGGCTGGTGAGGTGCCGCTCAGAAGGGTAGCGGGCGTTCCGCCTCATCCCCAGCGAAGGTGCCGATCTCACGCAGCGCGTGCATCTTGTCCCGGCCACGCTCTATCGACGCCAGCGCCCTGGTGAGGAACTGCTCGAAGTTGGCCAGCGCGGTGTCGACGTAGTCGTCGACCTCCTCACGCAGGCGCTGCGCCTCGGCGCGGGCCTCACCGATGATCCGGGCACCCTCGTGCTCGGCCGACACGGTGATCTCGTTCACCGAGACCAGGCGGGCGTGTTCTGCCTCACCCTCGCTGATGATCCGGTCCGCCTCCCGCTTGCCGGCTTCCATGATCTTGTCGCGCTCCTCCAGGAGCGCGGCGGCACGACGCAGGTCGGCGGGGAGATCGGCGCGCATCTCATCGAGGGCAGCGATCATCTCACCCCGGTCGACCATGCAGTTGTTGCGCGACATCGGGACGGAGCGGGCCTGCTCCAGGATGGCGATCAGTTCGTCGATGCGATCGAGCGGGTCCACCGGCTACCTCACTCCTGTCGTTCGTCGGCCGACCTCCATGATGCGGGCTACGGCCGTTCCCCGCGCCACCAATCATGTCGTGCCCGCCCCACCGCCGCCCCACTCACCCCATCCCGGCGAGTCGCGACATAG
>NZ_QGSZ01000225.1 GCF_003857055.1 Micromonospora inaquosa
GGGTCGGGCCCTAGCATCGCGGGAGGTGGGGTGGGGAACTGTCCACAGGTGGGACGGTTATCCACAGGCGGTCGTTGTGGGACACCGTTGGGATCCTGATGTGGTCAGCCTGCTCTCATGGCTACCCAGTTGTGGCGTACTGACGCGCTGATGCGAAAGCTGACCGTCGCGCGGATCCGTGCTCGGCTCGACCGCGAAGAATTGCACCGTGTGCGCAGGGGGGTATACGCCAACAAACCCTGTGGCGACGATGACGAACTGCGTGCACTGATGCTCCGGTTACCCGACGGGGCGATGTTGGCTAGGCAGAGTGCCGCCCGTCGGCACGGCTTCGGTGTGTTGCGCGACGATCTGATCCATATTCAACTGCCCGCCGGGGTGCCGAAGCCCCGTCTTCCCGGAGTGGTTGTTCACCGGACGGTTCTACCCGCTCAGCCGGTCTTCGTTGAAGGTCTGCCCTGCGTGCCGGCGGCTCGCTGTGCAGTTGACCTGGCTCGCGCCGTTCGGCGGCTCGACGCACTCCCGGTACTCGATGCTGCGCTGCGGTCGGGCCTGGTAACCCAGGACGAACTGCTGGTCGAGGTGGCGGCCCACAGCGCACTGCGTGGTGTCCGCCAAGCCCGGCAACTCATACGGCTGGCGGACGGCAGGGCGGAGTGCCGACAGGAGAGCCAGTTGCGGCTGATCCTCATCGACGGAGGGCTGCCCCCGCCGGAGCCACAACTGTGGGTGGCTGACCGTTATGGCATCCCTCTGTATCGGCTCGATCTGGGCTACCGAGAACGCCGGGTCGGCATCGAGTACGACGGACTGTCGCACCTGGATCGTGACCGACTCAGGCACGACCGGGAACGGGTCAACTGGCTGAGTGCTGCCGGATGGCGGATGCGCTATTTCACCGACCGTGACCTCTACCGCCGCTCCCAACACATCAAGGACACCATCCGCGCTGCCCTCCTCTAACCCACCCCACCCTCGTCGATCTTGCACTTTCTGTCCCGACAAACCTCTCAACAGGCACATTCCGACAACACAAAGTGCAAGATCGACGAGGGGAGGGAGTGGCGCGAACCCCTCAGGGGGCTAGGTGGGAGCGGATGAGGAAGCGGACTCCTTCGGGTGCCTCCAGGGAGAAGCCGCTGCCCCGGCCGGGGACCACGTCGACGGTCAGCGTGGTGTGTTTCCACAACTCCCACTGGGACTTCGACATCCAGAACTCGACCGGCTCGGACACCCCGTCGACAGCGAGCGAGGCGAGCAGCACGTCGGACGCGCCGGTGCGGAACTCGCCCGCCGGGAAACACATCGGGGCGCTGCCGTCGCAGCAGCCGCCGGACTGGTGGAACATCAACGGGCCGTGCCGCCCCCGCAGCGACCGGATCAACTCGGCCGCGGCGGGGGTGACGGAGACGACCGGCATCAGAAGAAGCCGAGCTTCTTGGTGGAGTAGCTGACCAGCAGGTTCTTGGTCTGCTGGTAGTGCTCCAGCATCATCTTGTGGTTCTCCCGGCCGATGCCGGACTGCTTGTATCCGCCGAACGCGGCGTGCGCGGGGTACGCGTGGTAGCAGTTGGTCCACACTCGGCCGGCCTGGATGGCCCGCCCGGCCCGGTACGCGGTGTTGATGTCCCGGCTCCACACGCCTGCGCCCAGCCCGTACAGGGTGTCGTTGGCGATCTTCACGGCGTCGTCGAGGTCGGCGAAGGAGGTCACCGAGACCACCGGCCCGAAGATCTCCTCCTGGAAGATCCGCATCGAGTTGTCGCCCTCGAAGATGGTCGGCTCGACGTAGTACCCGCCCGACAGGTCGCCGCCCAGGTCGGCCCGTGACCCTCCGGTCAGTACCCGGGCACCCTCTTTCCGGCCGATGTCGAGATAGGACAGGATCTTCTCGAGCTGGTCGTTGGACGCCTGTGCACCGATCATCGTGTCGGTGTCCAGGGGGTGCCCGGCGACGATCGCCTTCGTGCGGTCCACGGCCGCGGCGAGGAAGTCGCTGTAGTGGCCCTGCTGGATCAGCGCCCGCGACGGGCAGGTGCAGACCTCACCCTGGTTGAGCGCGAACATGGTGAAGCCTTCCAGGGCCTTGTCCAGGAAGTCGTCGGAATCGGCGCTGACGTCGTCGAAGAAGATGTTGGGGCTCTTGCCGCCCAGTTCCAGCGTGACCGGCTTGATGTTCTCACTGGCGTACTGCATGATCAGCCGCCCGGTGGTGGTCTCGCCGGTGAAGGCCACCTTCGCGACCCGGGCGGAGGACGCCAGCGGTTTGCCGGCTTCCACACCGAAACCGTTGACGATGTTCAGCACTCCCGGTGGCAGCAGGTCCGCCACCAGCGACAACCAGTAGTGAATGGACGCCGGTGTCTGCTCGGCCGGTTTGAGCACCACGGCGTTGCCGGCGGCCAGCGCGGGCGCGAGCTTCCAGGTCGCCATGAGGATCGGGAAGTTCCACGGGATGATCTGCCCGACCACGCCGAGCGGCTCGTGGAAGTGGTACGCCACGGTGTCGTCGTCGAGTTCACCGAGCGAGCCCTCCTGGGCCCGGATCGCCCCGGCGAAGTAGCGGAAATGGTCGATGGCGAGCGGGATGTCGGCGGCCAACGTCTCCCGGACCGGCTTGCCGTTCTCCCAGCTCTCGGCCACCGCCAGGGACACCAGGTTCTCCTGCATCCGGTCGGCGATCCGATTGAGGATCAGCGCCCGTTCGGCCACCGAGGTGCGGCCCCAGGCGTCAGCGGCGCCATGGGCGGCGTCGAGGGCCTTCTCCACGTCGGGTGCGGTGCCGCGGGCGACCTCGGTGAAGGTCTGCCCGGTGACCGGCGTCGGGTTCTCGAAATAGGCGCCGCCGTGCGGCTTGACGTACTCGCCGCCGATGAAGTGGTCGTAACGGGACTGCCAGTGGGTGGGCGCGTCGTAGCGCGTCATGGTTACCTCCGCCGTCGTTGTGCGGGTGTGCCGACGGCGACGGTAGTTTCAGCGACGTTGCAGCCACGTTGCGCGCGGAAGGTCGTACTCCCCGGCGAGCTGGTCGATGCGGGCGAGGGCGAGGGGCCGACGCGGCGCGCCCACCGGCAGCGCCCGCGCCAGGGCCTGCCAGGCGGCCAGGTCGTCGGTGCCGGCCGGCGTCGCCGTCCAGGCGGCGAGCAGCGTCGGGTCCGCGGTGGCCAGCACGGCCGCGCGGAGGTGACCATCGATCAGCCGGCGCAGTCGCGCCACTCCCGGCGCGTCCGAGCCGGGCAGCAACGGCCCGGGGTACGCGTCGAGGGCGCCCGCCGGGTCGCCCTGGTCCAGCCGGTCGGCGACGGTGGTGAAGTCGGCGCGGACGGTCCCGCGTAGCCGGTACGGGCGGGAGTCGAGCAACTCCGGGCCGAGCACCCGCCGCAACCGGGACAGCTCGGCGCGCAGGGTGACCGGGTGCAGTCGGTCGTCGCCGTACAGGTCGAGGCCGAGCTGAACACCTGTGCGCCCCTCGGGGTGCTGAAGCAGCAGCACCAGCAGTTCGCTGTGCCGTCGACCGAGGCGGATCCGTCGGCCGTCGTACCGCAGCTCCGCCTCGTTTCGGCCGAGCGCGGTCACGGTGGCTACGCCGGGCTCCGGCGGTCGGTCGGCGGCAAGTTGTGCCTCGGCGGCCCGGGCGGTGGCCCGAACCAGCGCCAGGCTCTGCGGATTGGCCAGGTGGTCCCCGCCGGTGATGTCGATCGCGCCGAGCAGCCGCCCGGTGGCGGGGTCGTGGATCGGTGCGGCGGCGCAGGTCCACCGCTGGACCGGGCGACTGAAGTGCTCGGTGGCGAAGATCTGCACGCTGTGGTCGACGGCCAGCGCGGTGCCCGGCGCGTTGGTGCCGGCGTGCGTCTCGTCCCAACGGGCACCGGGCACGAAGTTCATCCGCTCGGCGTGCCGCAGCACACCCGGATGCCCCTCGACCCAGAGCAGCCGCCCGTGCGCGTCGCAGACCGCCATCAGGTGCGCGCCGTCCTGGGCGATGCCGCCGAGCAGGTCCCGAAACAGCGGTAGAACACGGGCCAGCGGGTGGACCGCCCGGTACCCGGCCAGGACGTCGTCGGCCAGGTCGATCGGCGGGGTGGCCTCGGGGTCGAGCCGTGCCGAACGTTCCCAGGACCGGCGGACCACCTCCCGCACCCGGTGCGGTGCCGCGCCGGCGGTCAGGAAGGCCTCGTGGGCGGCGCCGACCTGCGCGATCCGCTCCGCCGGATCGACGCCGAACTCCAGGGCGAGCCACGGGTCAGCCATCGGGCGACCTCCTCGGCCCCCATCGTGACGCAGCTCACCCCCGAGCGCCAACCGCCGTGGTTGTCGGGGACGGACGACGCAGCTGGCGTGGGCCGGGCACGAAGCCGACATCCGCTGGCTTGCGATGGTTTGCCCACTGGACGCTCACGTGGAGGATGGCTGCGGCGGGTGCTTACAGAACCCTTAACCCGGGCCTGCGACGGTATGCCGGGCAAGCCGGATCGGGGGAGCGGGAAACGTGCGGGTGCTGGTGGCGGACGACGAGCGGTTGTTGGCGGACATGGTGGCCGAAGGGCTGCGCCGCCTCTCGATGGCCGTTGACGTCTGCTACGACGGTGACGGTGCGCTGGAGCGGGTCGGGGTGAACCGGTACGACGTCGCGGTGCTGGACCGGGACATGCCGGGGCACACCGGTGACGAGGTGTGCCGCAGCATCACCGACTCACAGGTCGGCACCCGGGTGCTGCTGCTCACCGCGGCCGCCGGCATCCGGGACCGGGTGGAGGGTCTCGGCCTCGGCGCGGACGACTACCTGACCAAGCCGTTCGCCTTCGCCGAGTTGGTGGCCCGGGTGCAGGCCCTCGGGCGACGCTCCACTCCGGCGCTGCCCCCGGTGCTCTCCCAGGATGGCCTGGCGCTGGACGTGGGCCGGCACCTGGCCACCCGGGACGGCCGCCCGCTCGCGTTGAGCCCGAAGGAGTTCGCGGTGCTGCACGTGCTGCTGCGCGCGGACGGTCAGGTGGTCAGCGCCGAGGACTTGCTGGAGCAGGCCTGGGACGAGTTCGCCGACCCGTTCACCAACGCCGTGCGGGTCACCGTGATGACCCTGCGCAAGAAGCTCGGCGACCCCGCGATCATCCACACCGTTCCGAAGGCCGGCTACCGCATCGGCGGTACGGCGTGAGCTGGACGCCCCGACGTCGGGTGGTGCTGGTGGGTCTGCTGGCGTTGCTGGCCGGCCCGGTGCTGCCGGCGATGGGCAAGTGGCTGGCGCAGGTGATCTGGGTCTGGGGGCAGCAGTTCTGTGATCTGCCAGTGCCCGGGTTGTCGGGGATGTGCCGCAACGTGCGACCGGGGGCGTTCCTGCTGCCGCTGGCGGCGGTACTGCTCGTGACCCTGGCCGCCCTGGTGGGGCTCTGGTTCGCCGCGGTGTGGTGCCTGCGCCCGGTCGCCGACCTGGCCGGGCCGATCGGGCACCTCGGCCCGCAGAACCTCGGTCACCGGATCCGGCCCCGGGGCCGCGACGAGCTGGCCCGGTTGTCCCGCGCGATCGACGAGATGATGGAACGCGTCTCCGCCGGGTACGAGGGACAGCGACGGTTCGCCGCGAACGCCTCGCACGAGCTGCGTACGCCCCTCGCGGTGCAGCGGACGCTGATCGAGGTCGGCATGGCGAGGACGCTCAGCGGCGAGCAGTTGGAGCTGTTGACCAATCAGCTGCTGGAGACCAACGAGCGCAACGAACGCCTGATCGAGGGGCTGCTCGCGCTCAGCGAGAGTGATCAGGGCCTGCGTTCGCGGATACCGCAGCGGTTGGACACGATCGTCGAGGCGGTGCTGGCCGGGTACCTGGACCGCGCCCGGGAGGCCGGGGTCACCGTCGAGACCCACCTCGCGCCCCGGGTTGTCGTCGGCGAGCGGGTGCTGCTGGAGCGCCTGATCACCAACCTGGTGGAGAACGGCATCAAGTACAACCGGCCGGGCGGCTCGCTGACCGTCGTGGTGGGTGGCGTGCCCGCGCTGTCCGTGGTGAACACCGGCCAGCCCGTGCCGGCCGAGGCGGTGGCCGGGCTGTTCGAGCCCTTCCGCCGGCTCGCCCGGGATCGGACCTCGCAGGGCGGCGGGGCCGGTCTGGGCCTGGCCATCGCCCGCTCGATCACCCAGGCGCACGACGGCATCATCGCGGCCAGACCGGCCGAACACGGCGGCCTGCAGGTCGACGTTCAGCTACCCACAGTGACCTGACACTTCCCACCTTTCCCGGGATCCACGTACCGCTGGATCCCGCCCCTGGTGTGCCCGAAGAAGGAGAGACGATGTCACGCACCGTTGGCCAGATCCGGGCCGATGTCGAGGCGGCCAGCCGCTGGCTTGCCGGCCGCGTGGTCCGCACACCAGTGCTGCGGTCCCCGGCGATCGACGAACTCGCCGGGGCTCGGGTCCTGCTCAAGGCGGAGAACCTTCAACACGGCGGCTCGTACAAGATGCGGGGTGCACTGCGCGCGGTTGGCCGCCTCGCCGCGGCCGGCCACAACGGGGTGATCGCGCAGAGCACCGGCAACCACGCGGTGGCGGTGGCGATGGCCGCCCGGCAGCACGGGCTCGCCGCGACAGTGGTGCTCCCGGTCGACGCGGCACCGACGAAGGTCGACCGCGCACGCGCGGCGGGGGCGCGGGTGGTGTTCGCCGGCACCGACGTCGAGGAGCGGGTGGCGCTGGCCAACGCGCTCAGCGACGAGAGCGGTCACCCCGTCATCGACGCGTACGACCATCCGGACGTGATCGCCGGGCAGGGCACCGCGAGCCTGGAGCTGATCGAGGACGCCGAGCGCGCGGGGACGCCGTTGGACGCGCTGGTCGTACCGGTCGGCGGTGGTGGTGGGGTGGCCGG
>NZ_QGSZ01000068.1 GCF_003857055.1 Micromonospora inaquosa
CGTCAATGGCTTGTTACGCGCCGGTAACCCGTTGTTCCGGCGGGGGCGCAAACGGTCATACCGCCACGCTCCAGATCGGACACCGACGGTGACTGGCATGCTGTGGGCCGTGGCCGTCGACGAACCCACCGAGCGCGAGCTGCGGGTGATGCCGTGGTGGTTGGTCCTGGTCGGCCTGCTGGCCGCCGTCACCCTGGGCTGGCTGGTGCTGGACCTGCTGCTCACCGAGGCCGACCGGGCCAGCCAACCGGACACCCGCGCCACCCTGCGCATCGACGCGATCCGCACCGGCCTGACTGTCGTCGCCGGCACCGGCGGAGGGCTCGCGCTGCTGCTCGCCGCCCGCCGCCAGTGGATCACCGAACGCGCGCCGCGGCACCAGGAGAGCGTCGCCGCACGGGACCAGGCGCACCGGGACCGGGTGCAGGCGCACGCCGAGGCGGTGGCCGAGGCCGCGCAGCGCCACCAGGACCGGCAGTCCGGGGCCGCCGAGCACGACGCGGCGGAGCGGCGGCTGACCGAGCTCTACACCCGGGCGGTCGAGCTGCTCGGCAACGACAGCGCGGCGGTACGCCTCGGCGGCCTGCACGCGCTGGAGCGCCTCGGTCAGGACAATCCGGGGCAGCGCCCGACGATCGCGGCGGTGCTCTGCGCGTACCTGCGGATGCCGGCGCCCGACGGCGAGCCGCGCGAGACGGAGGTTCGGCGCACCGCGCAGCGCGTGCTCACCCGGCACCTGCGCGCGGGCGACGACTTCTGGCCGGAGTTGACGCTCGACCTGACCGGCGCCGCGCTCGTCGACTTCGACGCCGCCGGCTGCACGCTCGTCGACGCGACCTTCACCGAGGCGGTGTTCACCGGTACGACCACCTTCGCGGGCGCGACGGCGCGAGGGCGTCTCCTGCTCGGGGCGGCGACCTTCGGCGACGTGGTCTTCGAGGGGCTCGCGGCCGAGGGAGAGGTCGTCCTGGACGGCGTCCGCGTCAGAGGTCTGGCCAGCTTCGACGGCGCGGCGTTCGCCGACGGCCTGTCCTGCCGGCGAGCCAGCTTCGCGGGCCCGACCTCATGTCGGCGGGCGACCTTCGGCCAGCCGACCAGCTTCGACGCGACCCGCTTCGAGGACGCGGCCACGTTCCGGGAGGCCGTCTTCGACGGCGCCCTGTCCATGGAACACACCGAGTTCGGCGGGTCGGCCACCTTCTACTCCGCCCGTTTCACGAACATGGCGCTGTTCCGCTGGACGGTGTTCGGCGCGGAGGCGCTGTTCGACAGGGCCCATTTCCTGGACGCCGCGAACTTCGGCCGGGCCCGGTTCCACAGCATGGCCAGCTTCCGCGACGCGCAGTTCAGCCGGCCACCGCAGGTCGAGCAGGCCCGGACGGTGGCCGACCCCGGTCACCGCTGGCCGGCGGGCACGACTGTGGAACGCCTCGACGACGATTGGTTGCTGCTGGTCGACCGCTGACCGGTCGACCGGTGGTCAGCGCGATCCGGCCAGCTGGTGGTCAGCGCGACGCGGCCGGCGGGCGCAGGCCGTCCAGGGCCACGCCGAGCACCCGGTCGCGCTGCTCGGGTGACGGGAACTGGGCCATGGTGAGGCCACTGATCAGCCGCACCACGTCGTCGAAGTCGATGTCGTTCCGGACCACACCGGCGGCCTGTGCCCGATGCATCAGCGGCCCACCGGCGGAGAAGATCTCCGCCCGGCAGCTGGTGAAGATCTCGGAGTTGTGCAGCAGCTGCTCGGCGAGGGCCCGCTTGGTGGCGACGTACCCGACGAAGCGGTGCAGCCAGGCGACCAGCGCGTCCCAGGGTGGCAGCTCGGCCAGACCTTCGGCGGTGTGGCACAGCTCCCGGACCTCCTCGACGTAGACGGCCTCGAACAGGTGCCGGCGGGTCGGGAAGTTGCGGTAGAGCGTGCCGATGCCCACTCCGGCCCGGCGGGCCACGTCCTCCAGCGAGGCGGCAGCGCCGTGCTCGGCGAACGCCTCGCGCGCCGCCGTGATCAGGGAGTCGTAGTTACGCCGCGCGTCGGCCCGCTTGGGCCGCTGGGCGAAGACCTCGGGCGCCTGCCCCGCGCTGGTCATGACGTGCGTCACCTCACCCTGGTTGCATCCGGAGGAAACCCTCCGCTAGCTTAGTGGAGGCACCCCTCCGGAATCCCGGAGGCCTGCCTCCGGTTAGCTTACCCCGGGACCCGCCCGATCGCCGCCTGGCCACCCCGATCGCCCGGACCCGACAAGCCCACCCGCCAGAGACGACGGGTCAAAAACCTCCCCTCCGTACCGTTATCAGGAGTCTCCTCTCGTGGCAGTGACCTCCCGACGCAGCTCGCGTCGGCTCACCTTCACCGTGCTAGCGGCCGGCGCCGGGTTCTTCGCGATGCTCCAGTCGCTGATCACCCCGGTGCTACCGACCATCCAGCAGGACCTGCACACCTCCCAGAACACCGTGACCTGGGTGCTGACCGCCTACCTGCTCAGCGCGTCGATCTTCACGCCGATCCTCGGACGGGTCGGCGACATGATTGGCAAGGAACGGATGCTGGTCGCCTCGCTCGCCGCGCTCGCCCTCGGCTGCCTGGTGGCCGCCATCGCCCCCAACATCGGCGTCCTCATCATCGGCCGGATCGTGCAGGGCATCGGTGGCGCCGTCTTCCCGCTGTCGTTCGGCATCATCCGCGACGAGTTCCCGGCCGCCCGGGTCTCCACCGCCGTGGCCGCCATCTCGGCGATCGTCGCCGTCGGCGGCGGGCTGGGCATCGTGCTGGCCGGCCCGATCGTCAGCACGCTGGACTACCGGTGGCTGTTCTGGATCCCGATGGTCGTGGTCGGGTTGACCGCCGTGGCCGCGCACCTGTTCGTGCCCGAGTCGCCGGTCCGTACCCCCGGACGCATCGACTGGCGCGCCACCCTGCTGCTCTCCGGTTGGCTGGTCGCGCTGCTGCTGCCGATCAGCCAGGGCGCGGCCTGGGGCTGGACCTCCGCCCGGGTGCTCGGCCTGCTGGCGCTCGCCGTGGTGCTGCTGGTCGGCTGGCTGGTAACCGAACTGCGGTCCAGCAACCCACTGATCGACATGCGGATGATGCGCCTGCCCGGCGTCTGGACCACCAACCTGGTCGCCCTGCTCTACGGCGCGTCGATGTTCTCCGTGTACGCGTTCCTCCCGCAGTTCCTGCAGACCCCGACCGCAGCCGGTTACGGGTTCGGGGCGAGCATCAGCCAGGCCGGTCTGCTCATGCTCCCGATGGTCAGCGCGATGTTCGTCGCCGGCATCATCGCCGGCCGACTCCAGGCCGTCTTCAGCGCGAAGGCGCAGCTCGCCACCGGCGCCACGTTCAACGTGGCCGCCTCCGCGATGCTGGCCACCCTGCACGACACCCGCTGGGAGGTCGCCGTCGCCGGTGGCCTGGTCGGCCTCGGCATCGGCCTGGCGTTCGCCTCGATGGCCAACCTGATCGTGGCCAGCGTGCCCGCCAGCCAGACCGGCGTGGCGACCGGCATGAACGCCAACATCCGCACCATCGGCGGCGCGATCGGCGCGGCCGTGGTCAGCGGTGTGATCACCGCGAACCCGCAGGCCAACGGCCTGCCCCGGGAGGCCGGCTTCACGATGGGGTTTCTCGTCCTCACCGCGATCGCCCTGGCCGCCGCGCTCGCGGCCCTCGCCGTCCCGTCCGCCCGGCGGGCGTCGGCCGGTCGCCGGCCGTCCACCGCGACGATCGTCGAGTCGGAGCTAGCCGGCGAGTTCGCCACCATGCCGTCGGCCCGCTGAGGGAACGTGTCGCAGCCCGGGCGGTTCGCCGCCCGGGCTGCGCCATGTCCGGGAGTAGGCTGGCCGCTCCCCCACCCACCGCCCGTCGTCTTTCAGGATGCGCCGATGTCCGAGTTGCTGACCGCCGACCGAATCGAAGAGATCGGCGCCCTGGGTCTCGAGAGCCCCGACCCGGCCGTGCTCGTCGCCGAACTGGTGGGCGCCGTCGACGAGGGTCGGGTGGCGGACCCCGACGACACCGGGTACGCCCTGCTGGTCGCCGCTGACATCCTGGAGCAGGCCGGTGACCTGGCCGACGCGCTCGCCCTGGCCACCCGCGCCATCGCCGAGCAGCCGGACGACAACGCGTACGCCCGAGCGGTGCGCGGCGGTCTGCTGCTGCGCCTCGGCCGCGCCGACGAGGGCCTGGCCGAACTGACCGCCCTGCGCCCGCTGCTGGAGACCGACCCCCAGGCCACGTACGTGATCGACGAGCTGGCCGAGTCCGGCCATGGCGAGCTGGCGCTGGAGTGGCTCACCGGGGCGCTGGACGCGATCCTGGAACGGACCCGCACCCACGAGCACGAATCCGAGGACGCCCAGGACGAGGCCGCCGCCATGATCTACGGCCTGACCCAGCAACGGCACGACCTGCGCGAAGAGCAGGGCCTACCCCACGACGAGTACGACAATCTCGCCGACCGGCTGCGCGCCGCGAGCACCCACGCGCTCGACGCCCTCGACGACGGCCCGGCGACGCTGCTGTTCTGGCCGCAGGCGGAGTTCACCGCGTTGCTGCTGCGCTGGCCCGCCCTCGGTGACAGCTACCCCGCCAGCTGGGACGAGCACCGCGCCCAGATCGAACGCGCTCTCGCCGAAGCGTCCGGGATGGGCGGCGCCGACCTGGGCGTGGCCGTCGGAACGGTCGCCCGCCTGGCGGCCTTCGCCGACCGCGCGGGCAGCGACCCCACCAGCGAGGAAACCCTCGACGAGTACGCCGACAGCCTCGACGAGGCCGCTGTGACAGCCTGGCCGCCCGGCCGCAACGACACCTGCTGGTGCGGGTCGGGGGCGAAGTACAAGAAGTGCTGCCTGCCGCGCTCGCGAAGCTGACCGCCATCGAACGGATCGATTGATATCCGTAAGTGCCGCAGAGGGCTAGGGTGACCGCAGGTAAGCACCCACTCCGGCAAGGAGGACCCTCGTGCGCCGCATCCTCACCACCATCGCACTGATCGGGCTGACACTCTCCGTCGCGCTCGCGCCAACGCCGGCGAGCGCGGCAAGCAGCGTTGAAGTCACCGCCGCGACACTTGTCGCACGCGGCGTCGCCGTGGACATCACCCTCACCGTGACCTGCCCAGCCGGCCTGTCCGGCGCGACCGAACTGATCGTGCGGCAGCGATCGGGCAACCGGGTCGCCTACGCGGGCGGCTGGGCGCCCCTCAACAGCTGCACCGGCGAGCCGCAGGCCGTGACCGGGAGAGCGTGGGCGGAGGCCGGCGGGCTGGTCCTGCACAACGGTGTCGCGCTGATCAGCGGCGGATTCGAACTGTGCAACCTGGACTTCTGCGACTACCCGAACTTCGAGCAGACGTTCCGCATCACCCGCTGATCCGGTCGAGGGCTCTAGCCAGGAAAGCGGATGACCGGAAGGTCGCCGCCATCGCCGTACGCCTTACCTTCGCTGGTCAACACCGAGGCGTCGTGTTCCAGGACAGCCATCACGGCGGCGGCGAGGTCAACCCGACCGGTGACGGAGCGCCAGTACGCCAACTCCTGCCAGTCCTCACCCCAGGTGGGCAGCACCGCGCAGGCGGACCGTTCGAGGAGCCGATGCAGCAGTTGTCGATCGCCGGGATCGTCCACCACCGCGAGCGCCTCGGCCGCGACCACAGCCGGCACCCCGAACCGGACCCCGTCGTGCGCCACCTCGTGGATGGGTTCGGCGACGTCCATGGACCCGGCCACGTAGGCGAGCAGCGCGGACCGGTCCAGTATCAGCCGGACCGCCGGTGCTTCGGGATCCGTCACGCCGCCGGGCCCTGACTGCCGGGGCCGTCGAGCATCTCCGCCGCCGCACGGCGGGAACGCTCCCTCAGCGCGGCGCGTCGACCAGGCGACCATTCCTGCTCGACGTGAGCGCGTTGGGCCCCGGCGCGAGCCTGCCCCTCAGCCGTCACTGTCATGCCCCGGCGGGCCAACTCGGCGTCGAGATCCTCAGCACGCATCCGTGCCCGGATCGTGTCGACTACGTACGCACTGGCGTTGGGCTCACGCTCCAAGCGCTCCGCGACGTCCTGCGGCAGCGAGAACGACTTCTTGCTCACCGATCCGGTCATACCGCAGAGCCTATCGGATCGCACCATAGAATGCTGGCGACACGAGCTAATGCTTCGCTAGCACCCCTATGTCGCCACCTCAAGCAGCCCACGCGACAGCGCATCCGCCCGCACGTCATGTAGCGGCGTCAGACCTCCGCCCCGCCGCACCTTCCATGCGCTCCAGCCGTTGATTGTCGGCTTACCGGCGGCAGTCGACCCGGCCGGGGAGGGCGAGTCGAACGCTTCCCCGCTCTCCAACTCGATCTGACCGGCTTCATTCACATGCGCAAGGTAACGATCGCGCTTGTAGGTGAGAACTAGCTCCTCACCAACGCTGAGCGCCCCGACAGTGACAAGTCTGGCGACCGTAACGCCACCGAAGTAGGCCCGGGTACGTCTGGCCACGGCGGCAGACACGCGCTGAGCAGGGACAGCGACGGAAACATCGCTCTGCTCGACCACGTGCCGCGCGACAGTGGGCGGCAGGTTGAAACCGAGCCGCTTCGGGTCCCAGACGATCTCGCATAAGCGCTCGTAGAGCTGCTGTCGCAGCTCGATGGCTGACATGTCAAACCTGGCCACCGGATGGAAGATCGGGTCTGCTGCACCGATAGGTGACAGTTTCAGTCACGCGGCCTGACTGGCCGATGGGGTCATGATGGTCTCGTACTCGATAGGGGTCAACCGGGACAGGGATCGTTGGCGTCGGCGGCGGTGGTAG
>NZ_QGSZ01000067.1 GCF_003857055.1 Micromonospora inaquosa
GCATAAGGGATATTATGCAGCATTTTCGCGTTCCCGGGAAGCGGGGGGAGAGGGGCACGAGGCACGTATCGTTGCCGGACATGAGGCCCGCCGCCACCTGCCCGGAGTGCGGGCGACGAGGCAGCCCCACCTGGTACGAGGATTGCGCCGAGCCCACCGCCTGGGTGTGCCCGACAGGGCATCAGTGGTCGAACGCCGGCCGACCCGGCTGGGCGCCGCACCCGTCGCCCGCAGCGGTTCCCGGACGTCAGGGCGCGGGCGTGGAATCGGGCGGGACGCGTCCCGCCCGATTCGACAGGGACGGGCGGAGCTGGCGGATCGGGACAGCCGATGACGTCGCCTGGATCGCCGGCCACACCACGCAGGGCCTGTCGATCACCACGGCCATCCCGCCGGTCTACGAGGCGTACGCCACCTTCCACCCGCCGGGCGGCGTCGGTGTCCACGTCCACGAACGTGCCGTCGTCGACGAGCTGGTAGCGCGTACCCCGGAGCAACAGTGGTGGCTGGGCTACCTCGACACCGGGGCGCACGACATCGTCTTCCCGGGCGCGGCGACGGTGACCCTCTACTGGGGGTGGTCCTACGTGCTGGTCGAGGCGGGACCCGAGCAGGCTCTCACCTGGCGTACCGGGCACCTGCGCGGCGACGGGGCGCTGCCCGACCTGTTCTTCCCGGCGGATCGCTCCTGGCTCGTCTCCGCCCTGTGGGATGACACCTGGACCGACATCGGCGCCAGCGCCGACCTGCTCGCGGGACTGCGGCGCAACCCGCTGGTCAACGCGCGCCTCATCGAGCCGGACGAGGACGCGTGTCCGCCCGGCCTGACGCGCGACTGAACCGCTGCCGAGGGGACCGTCAGATCGGCCTACTTTACATAATGTGCATTATCGAATCGCCGCGAAACGACTGGACAGTGGACAGCCATGAATCTCTGCGCGACGTAGCTTCATCAGTGATCGCTGTGAGCTGTTGGCACGCGCACCAGTCAGACCTCACAAGACCAGGAGGAGACGCGGCGTGGGGATGGTCGAGACGGCGTTGCTGCGCCTGGCCGGCTCGGTGGTGACACCGGCGGTGAAACGGTGGCTGGGACGCCGCCGGGAACACCGGGAACGTGAGACGCCGCTCATCGAGCTGATCGGCTCCGGGATCACCGATGACCTCGGCCTGCGCCGGGCGGGCCGGCGGTTGGACGACATCGTCGACACCGTCTACGAACGCCTCCAGCCGCTGGTTCGCCGCCGGGAGCCGGCGCTGCCCGACAACGAGATCGCCGCCGCTCTGAACGCGGTGGCCGACACGCTGCGCGACGCGGACCTGTCCGACGCCGCGGTGTTCGCCGACGATGTCGACCCCGCGCTGATGGCCACCCGACTGCGCCGACAACTGCCCGACATTCCCGCGCGGGCGGGCCTGAGTGAGGCGGCAGTTCACCTGTACGGCAGGGTCCTCGACGAGTGCTGCACCTGCCTGACCCAGTTGGTCGTGCAACTCCCCCCGTTCCAGGGACGCGCCACCGTGCAGACCCTGGAACGGCTGTCCGCGGTGGCCGACAGCCTGACGGAGGTCCTGGCCCGGCTACCGGTGACCAGCCTGGACGCCCCTACCGGGACCAGTCACGACGCCCAGTTCCGGACCCGGTACCTGGCCCATCTGCTCACCGTGCTGGATCATCTGGAACTGTTCGGCGTCGACGTGCACCGCTACCGGTTGCGTACCCCGCTGAGCATCGCGTACATCAGCCTGGCCGTCACCGGCGGCACCACCCGTAGCCTGCGCCGCGGCGGGTTCCGCTGGGGTCCCGGCCTGCTGCGCTCCGACGGCGGCGGTGACAGCGCGTCGGTACGGGCCGAGCAGGCCCTTGGCGATGCGGCGCGGGTCCTGCTGCGTGGTGACGCCGGCTCCGGCAAGACCACTCTGATGCAGTGGATCGCGGTCACCGCGGCCCGGCACGGGTTCACCGGAGAACTCGACGATTGGAACGGGCGCACCCCGTTTCTGATCCGGCTGCGTGACCACGTCGCCCAGCCGTTACCTCCCCCGGAACGTTTCCTCGACCTGATCGCCGCCACGATCGCCGGGCTGATGCCTCCCGGCTGGGTGCACCGTCAACTCGGCACCGGGGCGATCCTGTTGGTCGACGGCGTCGACGAGGTACCCGAAGGCCAACGGCGGACGGTCCGTGACTGGCTGCACGGCCTCCTGTCCGCCTACCCGGACCTGCGGGTCGTGGTCACCTCCCGGCCGGCTGCCGCGTCGGCCCGGTGGCTGGACACCGAGGGGTTCACCTCGGTGTTTCTGGAGCGGATGGGGCCGGCCGACGTCAAGGCGCTGATCCGGCACTGGCACGAGGCCGTCCGGCGCGCCGCCGACCTGCCCTGCGAACCCCATCTGCTGCCCGGCTACGAACAGCGGCTGCTCGCCCAACTCGACGGCAGCGCCCACCTGCAGAACCTCGCCGGCAGCCCGCTGCTCTGCGCGATGCTGTGCGCGCTGAACCTGGACCGGGACAGCAACCTGCCCCGCAACCGGATGGACATCTACCAGGCTGCCATCGACATGCTGCTGCACCGCCGCGACTCCCAACGTGGCGTCCCCACCGCGCTGCCGGAACTGACCAGCCGCGACCAGGCGCAGCTGTTGCAGGAGGTCGCCTGGTGGATGACCCAGAACAGCCGCACCGAGCTCACCCGCGCCGAGGCGACACAGCGCTTCGAGCATCGGTTGGCCGGGATCCGGCACATCACCGCCCCCGTCGCCGCCGTGCTCGAGCACATGATCCAACGCAGTGGGGTCCTGCGTGAGCCGGTGCCCGACCGCATCGACTTCGTCCATCGCACCTTTCAGGAATACCTGGCTGCCCGGGAGGCCGCCGACCAGGGGCACACCGGTGCCCTCCTTGAGCACGCCCATCTCGACACCTGGCGCGAAACCATCATTCTGGCCGCCGGTCACGCCAACGCGCCGATCCGCAGGCAGCTCCTCGCCGGCCTGCTCACGCTCGCCGGCGAGCGACCGAAGCAGGCCCGAAGGTTGCGGCTGCTCGCCGCGGCGTGCCTGGAAACCGCGCCAGCGGTCGAGCCGGAGGTCCTCACCCGAATCCGTTCCCACCTGCGTGAGCTGCTGCCCCGGTCCGTCGCCGAAGCCCGGTCCCTGGCGGCCGTCGGAGAACCGCTGCTCGCCGAGCTGCCGGCGGATCTCAGCACGTTGAGTGAGGCCCAGGCCGCCGCCACGGTGAGGGCTGTGGCGCTGGTCAATGGTCCCGATGCGCTCGCGACCCTCGCCCGCTACGGCACCGACCCGCGCCCTCGCGTGCAGCAGCAGCTCATCACGGCGTGGGAGTACTTCGACCCCATCGACTATGCCGGCAGGGTCCTCGCTGATGCCCCTCTTGACGGTGGCGAGGTGACGATCCGCAATGCCACCCTGCTCCCCGCGCTGCCCCGGCTGCGTCACCTCGCCAAGACGGTCTTCCGCAGCGACCAGAAGGTGGACCTGGCCCAGCTGTCGGACGTGCCGCATCTGACCGAGGTCAGCCTGAGCGCGAGTGGGGTCGTTGGCGACCTTGAGCATCTGGCCAGGAAGCTCGACCTGGAGGTCATTTGGTTGCGCGCCGGTCAGCAGCTGTTGAATCTCTTATCGCTGCGAGGGTTGCCCAAGCTCACCTACCTGTCCTTGTGGGGCCTTGCACCCGACCAGGACCTCACCGCCCTCACCTGCATGAGGCAGCTGGAATGGCTCACTGTGGATGGAGTGGAGGTCAGTGGAGGTCATCTCGCTGACCTCCCCGCGCTGAGATATCTGAATGTCAATCCAGTCTCGCCATGGGATCCAGCGATGCTCGATTCTTTGCAGAGCCTGACGCAGTTGGCGCTTTACAGTGACGAGGGGCCTGTCGGCGGGATTCATGAGCTGGCGGTGAAACTCCGTCAGCTGAACAGGGTCATCTACCTGTCGTTGAGCGCTTGCACATGGCTGTCCGACCTGGCCCCGCTGGCCTCGATCGACACTCTGACCGAGTTGGTGATTGACGGGACATCCGTCACCGACCTGAGTCCCTTGGCCGGGCTGTCTCAGCTTGGTTGGCTGAGCATCGGCAACAGCGAACACCTGTTCGACCTCACTCCGCTCGTCGGGCTGACGGAGCTCAAGGGACTCTGGATCATGGACTCGGCGCCAGGGCTCGACCTGACGCCACTGCGCGGAAAACGCATGACTGTTTATCTCCCGCGAAGCGTTGAGCTCGCCGATACCGCGATCCCGGACGGGGTACGCATCAAACGCCGCTGACCTCACGGCGTAACTCGCTCCGGCGGATCTGCCGATGTCTGGAGCGTGTCGTCGCTTACCGCGTGGCCTTGGTCCGGGCCGCGATGCGGGATAGATCAGTGCCGATACACTCCCCTGTCGGCGCTGTGTCAGGCCGCTGGGATGCCCGGTGTGCGGCGTAGCCAGTCCTGGGTGAGCGATCGCAGCAGGGTGGGTTGTTCGTACGGGAGGTAGTGTCCGGCCGCGTCGATCACGGTGTAGGTGCCACGCGGGTAGTGGCGCATGGCGCGGAACTGGTCGGCGTAGCCGACGATTCGGTCCTGTCGGCCGGTGATCACGCTGACCGGGCCGTCGAAGACGACGTCGGCGTTCTCGTCGGGTAGCGCGTAGTCGGGGCCGCTCTGCAACGCCTGTTGGAACGTCGGGTCACCGGGGCCGCCGGAGTTCAGTGCGGCGAGCACCGTCGCGACGACGGCTGGGGTGCGGTGGCCCAGGGCGGCGTCGAGGTGTGCGTGCAGGGCGGTGGGGGCGGCGTCGAGCCAGCCCGTGGGCGCTTCGAGTGGTGGGTCGTCGGGCAGGTCCCGGCTGTGGCGGGCGATGGTGACACCGGGGCAGACGAGGAGCAGGCCACGGACGAGGTCGGGTCGTTGGCGGGCGACGCCGGCGGCCAGGTACGCGCCGTAGGAGCCGCCGGCGAGCAGGGTTGGCGCGTCGGTGTGCTGGTCGAGCCAGGCGCAGACGGTGTCCAGCATCGCTTGGGAGGTGGGTGGGCAGTGTGCGGGGGTGTCTCCGTGGCCGGGCAGGTCCAGGTAGATCTCGCGTAGGCCCGTGCCGGCGAGGGCGGGGCGCAACGCGGTGGCCGTGGCGGCGCGGCTCATGCTGAACATGGGTAGGCACACCACCGCTGGTCCGGTGTCCGCTGATTGGTCGAAGGCCAGGTGCATGCGGGAGTCCTCGCTGGAGTAGGCGGTGGGCTCCAACGTCTCATGCCCGGCGAGATTGGGGCGGCTCTGGACCCGGTACTGACGGTGTTGGACACCGTCTGCGGTCGCTGATCGTTCGTGGGCACCGGCCGAAACGGCCGGTGCCCACGAACGGTACGGCTCAGAGCCAGGGCACCTGTGGGGACGGGTAGAAGTCGACCTGTTGCAGTCGCCAGCGGGGTGCCTGCTCCCCCAGTCGGGTCCGGAACGATTCCCAGTCGTGGCTGGTGGAGGTGGACCAGCCGAGTTCGGCGATCGCGGGCAGGCGGGGGAAGGCCATGTATTCGATGTCGTCGAGGGTGCGCAGCGTTTCGGACCACAGGGGGGCCTCGACGCCGAGGATGGCGTTCTCGCCGACTCCGGTGACTCGGGTGGCGGGGTCCCAGCCGTATGCGTCGGACACCTCGATCAGGCCGGCCCAGCGTAGGCCGAGGCGGGTGTTGGCGTCGTACTTCATGTCCAGGTAGGTCTTGTTCGCCGGCGACATGATGATCTTGTTGCCGCGGGCGGCGGCCGCGGCGAGGCTGGCGTTGGTGGTGCCGGTGCCCCAGAACTGGGCGACGACGTCGGTGGGCGGGTCGGCCTGGGTGATCTCGTTCCAGCCGGAGGCGCGCTTGCCGTACTTGGCGACCAGGGGCAGGACCCGGTTCATGAAGGTGCGGTAGTCCTCGTCGGTGGTCGCGTGGGCTTCGTCGCCGCCGACGTGCAGGAATGGTCCGGGGGTGATGGCGGCGAGTTCGCGGATGACGTCCTCGACGAATCGGTAGGTGAGTTCGTCGTTGATGCAGAGGGAACTGTAGCCGACCGCCATGTCGGTGCGCGGGGGCGGTGCGACGCCGTCGCAGTTGAGTTCGGGGTACGTCGACTGGGCGGCGTTGGTGTGCCCGGGCATGTCGATCTCGGGGATGATCGTGATGTGTCGGGCTGCGGCGTAGGCGACGACGGCCTTGTAGTCGGCCTTGGTGAGGTATCCGGGGCCGACGCCGTCGACTCCGGTGCCGGGTCCGCCGCCGATGGTGGTGAGGCGGGGCCAGGAGTCGATCTGGATGCGCCAGCCCTGGTCGTCGGTGAGGTGCAGGTGCAGGTAGTTGATTTTGTACTGGCTGAGCAGGTCCACGTAGGCGGTGATGTCGTCGACGGTGTGGAAGTGGCGTGCGAGGTCGAGCATGGCGCCTCGGTAGGCGAAGCGTGGGTAGTCGATGATTCGTCCGCCGGGGATTGTCCAGGTGGTGCGTTGCCGGTGGGGTGCCTCGATCTCGGCGGGGAGCAGTTGGCGCAGGGTCTGGGTGCCGGCGAACAGCCCGGCGGGGGTGTTGGCGCGGATGGTCACGCCGCGGCGGGTGACGTCGAGTTGGTAGCCCTGTTGGCCGATGCGGTCGTTGGCGTCGCCGATGAGCAGGGCGATCTCGGGTAGCGGGGTGGAGCGTACGGGCAGGACGGGCAGGGGG
>NZ_QGSZ01000216.1 GCF_003857055.1 Micromonospora inaquosa
GCTGCGACGCGATCTGCTGCACCGTGGCCTGCTGGTGGGGGGTGGTGCGGCCGTCGGCGCGGGGGCGTCCGAGGCGTGGTGGCTCACCCGTCGCCGCCGGTTGCCGATCGCCGGCGGTCCCGCCAGTGCCACCCTCGGCAACGGCCAGCAGGATGTCGGCTCCGGCGCGCTGGAGGTCGTCTGGTCGGGGCGGACCGACCAGCGCGTGGTGGCCCTCACCTTCGACGACGGCCCCGCACCACAGTGGACTCCGATGGTGCTCGACACCCTGGCCGAGCATCAGGTTCCGGCCACCTTCTTCATGGTCGGGACGCAGGTCCGCCGGCATGCCGACGTCGTCCGCGACCGGCTCGCCGGGCACGAGGTGGGCAGCCACAGTTGGGCGCACCGGGACCTGGCCGAACTGGACGCCGCCGAGGCGTACGACGACCTGCGCCGCAGCCACGACGCGATCGCCGAGCTGACCGGGGAGCCGCCGGTGCTGTTTCGTCCGCCGTACGGCCACCTGGGCGGGGCGGTGCTCCACGCGGCGGCCCGGCTGAACTATCGGCTGGTGCTCTGGTCGCTGCAGATGGTGGAGGGTACGTTCCCCGACGACCCGGTCGGCCACGCCCGGCGGATGGTGGCCGAGGTCCGACCGGGAACGATCGTGCTCGGCCACGACGTGGGGACGCGCCAGCGATTGGTCGCCCTGCGCGGTCTGACCGACATGATCAACGGGTTACGGTCGCACGGTTACACCTTCGTCACGGTCTCGTCGCTGCTGGGAGTGGGTGTGGCTCCGACATCGACCGGGTAGGGTCGCGCTCCGTGGCGTCCACCCTCTCGGTTCTGACCGGCAATCGGAGCTTCCGTAACCTCTTTCTCGCCGAGTTGGTGGTCTTCGGCGCCGACTGGTTCGTCATGGTGCCGCTGTTGGTGCTGCTGCCGGACCTGACCGGCAGCGGCGTCTGGGGCGCACTGGTGTTGGCGGTGGACACCGGCATCGTGGCGTTGCTGCTGCCGTACACCGGCACGATCGCCGACCGCTTCGACCGCCGGAAGATCATGATCGCCGCGAACGTGGCCGCGCTGGCGGGCGTACTGCTGCTGCTCGGCGTGCGCAACGCCGGAACGGCGTGGCTGGCGCTGGTCGCGATCGGGGCGGTGGCGGTCGCCAAGGCGTTCTACTCGCCGGCCGCCCAGGCCGCGCTGCCCAACGTGCTGGAGCCGCACGAGCTCGCTGCCGGCAACGCCGTCGCCGGCTCGGCCTGGGGCACCATGACCGTGGTCGGTGCCTCGCTCGGCGGCGTGCTGAGCACCGCTGCCGGCCCGTACGTCTGCTTCTGGGTGGCGGCGGTGGGCCTGGCGGTCGCCGCGGCCGTCGCCACCCGGATCCGCCGGCCGTTGCAGGCACCCCGGGACGTCGACCAACCGGCCCAGCGGACCTGGTCGGCCGTCCGCGAGGCGCTCAGCTACATCGGTCACCGCCCCCGGGTGCTCGCGCTGGTCACCGTGAAGTCGGCGGTGGGCCTGGGCAACGGTGTGCTGACCGTGTTTCCGCTGCTGGCCGGTGTGTACGGTGTCGGCCCGCTCGGCGCCGGCCTGCTCTTCGCGGTACGCGGCGCGGGAGCGTTGGTGGGACCGCTCCTGATGCGCCGGGTGCTGACCAACCGGGGCTGGCTGCTGCCCGGGCTGGCGTTGTCCATGTCGCTCTACGGCCTGTCCTACCTGGGTACCTCGGTGGTGCGCTGGTTTCCGCTGGTGCTGCTGCTGGTCTTCGTGGCGCACTTCGCGGGTGGCAGCAACTGGGTGATGTCCAACTTCGCCCTCCAGGGCGAGGTCCCGGACCGGTTGCGGGGCCGCGTCTTCGCCACCGACATGATGCTGGCGACGTTGGCGATCTCGGTGAGCCAACTGGCGGTGGCAGTGGTGGTGGACGTGGTCGACGAACGGGTGGTGCTCGCCGGTTGCGGTCTGATCACCCTCGTGTACGCGGTCGGATGGCGGATCGCCACCCGCCGGCTCTCGCTCACCGATCCGGCCGCCGAGCCGGTCCCGGACCCGGCCGGCTGAAGTCGGTGGTCCCAGGCAGCGGGCGCGGAGCCGGTTCGGCGAGTCCCGAGCCCTAGCATGGGCGCGTGCTGACGAACTTGACCGCCGGGCCGGTCCGGGTCCGGACTCCCGCGACCAGCGCCAACCTGGGCCCGGGCTTCGACGCGCTGGGCCTCGCCCTCGGGCTCTACGACGACGTGGCCGCCGAGGTCGTGTCGGGCGGTGTCCGGGTGACAGTGACCGGGCAGGGCGCCGGTGAGCTGCCCGACGACGACCGACACCTGGTGGTGCGGGCCATGCGCGCCGCGTTCGACGTGCTGGGGGTCCAGCCCGACGGGCTGAGCGTGGAGTGCGTCAACCGGATCCCTCAGGCGCGTGGGCTGGGCTCCTCGTCCGCCGCGATCGTCGCCGGGGTGCTGCTGGCCCGCGCCCTCGTCGTCGACGGGGAGCACCGCCTCGACGACGCCGGCGCGCTCCGGCTGGCCGCCGAGATCGAGGGCCACCCCGACAACGTGGCGCCATGCCTCCTCGGCGGTTTCACAGTGGCCTGGTCCGAGCCGGGCGGGGCCCGGGCGGTCTCCCTGCCGGTCGCCGACGCGGTGCGGCCCACTGTTTTCGTCCCGGCGGAACGCGGATTGACGGCGACCGCGCGGGCGGTTCTGCCGGCCACCGTGCCGCATGGCGACGCCGCGTTGACCGCGGGAAGGGCGGCGCTGCTGGTGCACGCGCTCACCACGGACCCGGGTTTGCTGCTGCCGGCGACCGTCGACCGACTCCACCAGGATTATCGGGCAGCCGGGATGCAAGGGACATCTTTCCTGGTCAACGCGTTGCGAGCGGCGGGTGTGGCGGCTGTGGTCAGTGGGGCGGGGCCGACTGTCCTGGCGCTCAGCGAGCCTCCAGCGGACTTCCCGGTGGGAACAGACTGGGAGATCTGGCAGTTACCGATAGACGTCAGCGGGGCGCGGGTCGCGCGGGGTAGACTTGGACACGCCGAGCGGGACCCTGTTGCCGCAGGTCGGAAGAGTTGATTACGCTCTAGACCTAGCACAGCCGCGAAGCACGCGATCTCCTGCGGGGCGGCGCACCCCCGAAGCTCTCGGCGGTCAGCCCGTCTACCCCTGCCAAGGCCCACGCCGCACCGCAGTTTCCACAGGTCGCCGCAGACGGCGAGACCTGCTCACCGACGTTGGTGAGTCGGGATACCGACCGGCTGCTGTGTCACAGACTCCCGCGACGCGTCCTTGCGAGGCGGGTGCACCGAGGCCGCCCGGCCACCTGAGTTTCGACTCCGGGCAGTCCCGGCCTTATCGAGGGAAGGAATCCATTGAGCGACACCACCGACGTGACGTCGGATGTTTCCAACGTCGCTGGCGATGCCACCGCCGCCGCTCCCGCCCGTCGTCGGCGTAGCGGCACCGGTCTGTCGGCGATGCTGCTGCCAGAGCTGCAGAGCCTGGCTGCGTCGCTCGGCATCTCCGGCACGGCTCGCATGCGCAAGGGCGAGCTGATCGCCGCGATTTCCGAGCGGCAGGGCGGCAACGCCGCCGGGACCCCTCGACCACGAGCCGAGGTCGCCGCCGCGGCCGCCCCGACCCGTGAGGGGGTGCGTGCCGAGGTGCGGGAGACCGCCGACCGGCCGGCGGCCGAAGGGCGACGCGGTGCCGAGGAGGCGCCGGCCGAGCCGGCCGCCGAGACCGAGGGCCGTAGCCGCACCCGGCGCAGCCGGACGGCGACGGCGGAGGCCCGGGCCACCGAGGCGCGCCCCGCTGAGGCGCGTGCGACCGAGACGCGGGCGACTGAGACCCGTACCGACGAGGCGGAAGCCGGCGAGCGGGCCGACCGTGGCGAGAACCGCCGCGACCGGGCCGAGCGGGCCGAGCGCCCGGAGCGGACCGAGCGGGCCGAGCGCCCGGAGCGGACCGAGCGGGCCGAGCGCCCGGAGCGGGCCGACCGGGGCGAGCGGACCGAGCGTGCCGAGCGCGGTGAGCGTGCCGACCGGGGCGAGCGGACTGACCGTGCCGAGCGGACTGACCGTGCCGAGCGGGGCGAGCGCGCCGACCGGGGCGAGCGGACTGACCGTGCCGAGCGGGGCGAGCGCAACGACCGGAGCGAGCGGGCCGAGCGCACCGATCGTGGCGAGCGCAACGATCGTGGCGAGCGTGCCGACCGGGGTGAGCGGGCCGAGCGCAACGACCGACCCGACCGTGGTGACCGCAACGACCGCAACGACCGCAACGACCGTGGTCAGCGGGTCGAGCGGGACAGCGACGACGACGACGGCGAGGGTGGCGGCCGGCGCGGCCGGCGCAGCCGTTTCCGGGATCGTCGCCGCGGGCGCGGCGAGCGCGCCGAGACCGGTGCCGACACCGGCGGGCGTGAGCCGCAGGTCAGCGAGGACGACGTGCTCGTCCCGGTGGCCGGCATCATCGACGTGCTCGACAACTACGCCTTCGTGCGGACGACCGGTTACCTGGCCGGCCCGAACGACGTGTACGTCTCGATGTCCCAGATCAAGAAGTACGGCCTGCGCCGCGGTGACGCGATCACCGGTGCGGTGCGGGCGGCCCGCGAGGGCGGTAACAGCGGTGACCAGCGGCGCGACAAGTACAACCCGCTGATGCGGCTGGACACGATCAACGGGATGGAGCCGGAGGAGGCGCGGCGTCGTCCGGAGTTCTACAAGCTCACTCCGCTCTACCCGCAGGAGCGCCTGCGGCTGGAGACCGAGCCGCACATCCTGACCACCCGGGTCATCGACCTGGTCATGCCGATCGGCAAGGGCCAGCGGGCACTCATCCAGTCTCCGCCGAAGGCGGGTAAGACGATGGTGCTGCAGGCGATCGCGAATGCGATCACCCGCAACAACCCGGAGTGCCACCTGATGGTGGTGCTGGTGGACGAGCGGCCCGAAGAGGTCACCGACATGCAGCGGTCGATCAAGGGCGAGGTCATCGCGGCCACGTTCGACCGTCCGCCGCAGGACCACACCACGGTGGCGGAGCTGGCCATCGAGCGGGCCAAGCGCCTGGTCGAGCTCGGCCACGACGTCGTCGTGCTGCTCGACTCGGTGACCCGGCTCGGTCGGTCGTACAACCTGGCGGCGCCGGCCAGCGGCCGGATCATGTCGGGTGGTATCGACTCCACCGCGCTCTACCCGCCGAAGCGCTTCCTCGGCGCGGCCCGCAACATCGAGAACGGTGGGTCGCTGACCATCATCGCCACGGCGCTGGTGGAGACCGGGTCCATGGCGGACACGGTCATCTTCGAGGAGTTCAAGGGCACCGGCAACGCCGAGTTGAAGCTGGACCGGAAGATCGCCGACAAGCGGACCTTCCCGGCCATCGACATCAACCCGTCCGGTACCCGTAAGGAAGAGGTCCTGCTCGCACCGGAAGAGCTGGCCATCATCCACAAGCTCCGGAAGGTGCTGCACTCGCTGGACTCGCAGGCGGCGATGGATCTCCTGCTGGACCGGCTCAAGCAGTCCCGCACGAACATCGAGTTCCTGATGCAGATCGCGAAGTCGACGCCGGGGGAGTGATCCTCCCGCGCTGACCGACGACGAAGGGGCACGGCCACTGCGGCCGTGCCCCTTCGTCATGTCCCCGGCCCGTCGCCCTCGGCCCCCCGGCCCGTTGCCCTCGACTCCCCGGTGCACCTGTCATTGTGGAGTTTTCCTTCGCTTCAATCCAGGGGTCTTGAAACTTCTATTCATAACCGGGTTGACTGTCGTCCATGCGTACCCGCAGACGATCCGCCCGTCGCACTGGCGTCCTGCTGCTGACGCCGCTGCTCTCCCTGGCCGCGCCGCTGCCGGCCACCGCCGCCCCGCCGGCCCCGACCGTCGTCGCCTCGACCACCGTTGCCCCGTCCACCGTCGCCGAGGACGCGCCGCCGGCGTCGTCGTGGCCGTCCAGCTCGGTCGGGCTGGTCGCCGACCCCGCCGCAACCGCCTCGACCTCGGCCGTCGAAGGTCTGGAGCCGGCCGGCGGACTGGAGACCACGAAGGCCACCCGACCGGTCGCCCCGGGCGTGCAACTCACCTCCTTCGACCGGTACGACGCCGATGGCTGGCTGCGCGCCGACGCGCTCACCACCGACCTCACCGGTGGGTCCACCGTCGACTACGTCAACTCTGGGGCGGTCAGCCGGGCCGAGCCGTTGCGCAAGGCGGCGGACGCCACGCGGGCCGTCGCCGCGATCAACGGCGACTTCTTCGACATCAACAACTCGGGTGCCGCCCAGGGCGTCGGCATCCGCGACGGCCAGCTGATCCAGTCGGCGGTCGGTGGCCACCGCAACGCGGTGGCGGTCACCACGAGCGGGCTCGGCCGGGTGATCGAGGTGAACTTCGACGGCAGCGCCACCCTGCCCGCCGGGCCGGTGCCGCTGACCCAGTTCAACAACATGGTGCAGGCCGATGGCATCGGCGCGTTCACCGAACTCTGGGGGACGTACTCCCGGCAGCGGGCGGTGGAGGGCGCGGCCCGGGTGGTCGAGGTCACCGTCACTGGCGGCCAGGTGGTCGGGGTGAGCGGCGTGGCCGGCAGCGGCCCGATCGCCGCCGGCAGCACCGTGCTGCTCGGCCGCGACGCCGGCGCGGACGCGCTGGCGGGGCTTCGCGCCGGTGACCCGGTGGCGGTGGCCTGGCGCCCGAAGCCGTCCGACGGCAGCAGCCTGCGCGCTGCGGTCGGAGGTGGCGACGTGCTGGTTCGCGACGGCGTCGTCCAGAGCATCGCCGACCCGACGCTGGCGCCGCGTACCGCGGTCGGCTTCAGCGCCGACGGGCGAAAGATGATCATGCTGACGGTGGACGGCCGGCAGGTCGAAAGCCGCGGCGTGACGCAGACCGAAATGGGCCGGATGATGGCCGAGCTCGGTGCCCACCATGCGCTCAACCTCGACGGTGGCGGCTCGTCCACGCTGTTGGCCCGGGAGCCTGGCGCACCGGCCGTGCAGGTGGAGAACGGCCCGTCGGACGGCACCGAGCGGGCCGTATCCAACGGTCTGGCCATCTACGCGCCGAAGGGCAGCGGCCGGCTCACCGGCTACTGGGTCGAGACGGCCAGCGACCCCACCGCGGCCCCGGGCATCTCGCCGGTGCGTGGTGGCCGGCCGGACCGGGTCTTTCCCGGTCTGACCCGCGTCCTCACGGCCGCCGGCTACGACGAGACGTACGGCCCGGCGGCCGGCGCGCCCACCTGGCGGGTGACCCCGGCGGTACACGGCCGGGTCGACCGCGACGGGGTGTTTCACGCCGGCACGTCGGGGGCCAGCACGGTCACTGCGGCACGTGGCCGGGCCACCGGCTCGCTGGGTCTCACCGTGCTCGGCCCACTGACCCGGATCGGCTCCACAGTGCCACGGGTCGGCCTGACCGGGCGGGACGGACATGCCCTGGTCGGCGTGGTCGGGTACGACGCCGACGGCAACACCGCGCCGATCGAACCGGCCGACCTGACCCTCGACTACGACAGTGACCTGCTGCGGATCACCCCGACCGCAGACGGCAACCTCGCGGTCAGCGCGCTGCGGGACACCGGCTCCGGCCTGATCACCGTGCACGTCGGACGGTCCAGCACCGTCCTGCCGGTCACCGTCGGGCTGACCGACGTGCCGGTCGCTGGCTTCGACGACGCCGGGTCCTGGCGGTTCAGCCAGGCCCGCGCCAGTGGGTCGGTCGCGCCGGCGCCGGGGCACACCGGCACGGGCCTGCGGATGTCGTACGACTTCAGCCAGTCCACCGGCACCCGGGCCGCGTACGCCGACCCGCCCGCCTGGATCGAGGTGCCCGGCCAACCGCAGGCGTTCGGCATGTGGATCCACGGCAACGGCACCGGGGAGTGGCCAAGTCTGCACCTGCACGACGCCCAGGACACCCAGCACGTGCTGCGCGGACCACTGATCACCTGGACCGGTTGGCGGTACGTGGAGTTCGCGGTGCCGGCCGGGGTGCAGTACCCGGTGCGGGTGCGCCGGTTCTACGTGGCCGAGACGAACGCCGCGGCGCAGTACTCCAGCGAGGTGATCATCGACGATCTGGTGGCGAAGGTGCCACCGACGGTCGACGTGCCGGAGGCGTCCCCGCGTACCGATCGGGTGGTGGTACGCGACGGCACGGTCGACGGCGCACCGTGGCGGTTCGCGGTGCTCTCCGACGCCCAGTTCGTCGCCGCCGACCCGGACAGTGACCTGGTCGCCCAGGCCCGACGGACGCTGCGCGAGGTGAGAGCCGCCAGGCCGGACTTCCTGCTGATCAACGGCGACTTCGTGGACACCGCCTACCCGGCCGACTTCGCGCTGGCCAAGCGCATCCTCGACGAGGAGTTGGGCGACGCCCTGCCCTGGTACTACGTGCCCGGCAACCACGAGATCATGGGTGCCCCGATCAGCAACTTCGAGGCCGCGTTCGGTGCGACCTCGCGGGTGTTCGACCACAACGGCACCCGGTTCGTCACGCTGAACTCGTCCACCGGAACGTTGCGCGGCGGCGGCTTCGACCAGGTGCGGATGCTCCGCCAGGCGTTGGACGCGGCGGCCACCGACCGGCGGGTCGGCTCAGTCGTCGTGCTGCACCACCACCCGGCGCGCGACCCCAGCCCGGCGCAGGCCAGCCAGCTCGGTGACCGCAAGGAGGCGGCGCTGCTGGAGCAGTGGCTGGCCGACTTCCAGCACCGCACCGGAAAGGGCGCGTTGTTCGTGGGCGGGCACGTCGGCACCTTCCACGCCGATCGGGTGGACGGGGTGCCCTACGTGATCAACGGCAACTCGGGCAAGACGCCATCCACCCCGGCCGACCAGGGCGGCTTTACCGGCTGGACGGAGTTCGGCGTGGACCCGGTCACCTCGGCCGAGGCCGATCGTGCCCGCCGTGACCCGCTCGCCGAGGGGCCGGTCTGGGTGGACGCGGAGTTCCACGCGCACGCCGATCGGCTCACGGTGACCGCCCCGGCCAGCGTCGCGGTGGGCACCCCGGTGTCGGTCAGCGCCACGCTGACCCAGCCCGGTGGGCGTACGGTCCCGGTGGTCGCGCCGGTCAGCGCCGACTGGTCCGCGTCACCGGAGGTGTACATCGGCTCGGCGGCCGGCGTACGCCCATGGCACACCGCGCGCTTCGACCCGGCCACCGGCACCCTGACGGCGCTGCGCCTCGGCGCCCCGGTACGCCTCACCGTCACCGTCAACACCATCCGCGCCGAAGCCACCATCGCCCTCACCAGATAGGCGCCGCGGAGGGCCCTTCCCCGACGAAGGGCCCTCCGCGCGCTCAGGTCGCCATCGGCTGCCGGAAGGCGCTCAGAAGTCGCCGTCGGCCACCTGGAAGACGGTGAGGCCGAGGGATCGCCACATCTGGACCACCTGGACGCGGTCGTCGAAGACGCCGACCACCCGGTAACGGTCCCGGATCTCCCGGTCGTAGATCTCCCGCTTGACGATCGAGTCTTTGCGGGAGTCACCGACGGCCCGCAGGTGCAGGCCCAGGTAGGGCACCCGTACGTGCCGGGCCAGCCACGCCTCGGTGGCGCTGCGGGCGGAGGCGTCCCGCCCCGAGCAGAAGACCACCCCGTACCCGGCGGCGTGCATCGCCCGGACCGCCGAGATCACCGCCGTGTTCGGTTGGTCCTCGCCCACCCGGGTCATGTCGTACGGGCTGCGGGAGACGGCCAGCGCGACGGTGCCGTCGATGTCCACCAGAACGATCTCCGGTGGCTCGGTCGACGGCGGGTGCACCACGGCGGGGGGCCCGGTGCGGGCCTGTGGCACCGGCAACGGCAGTGTCCGCCCCCGCAGGTACCGCTCGTGCAGCCGGCGGATCGCGTCCGCGCCGACCTGCTCGGTGGCCGGGCGGGCGGCGTCGCGGCGCAGGCACTCGGCCAGCGGCACGTCGGTGAAATCGTGCACCTCGAAATCCGCGCCGTGCCGGGCGGCCAGGTCGGCCCAGCCGCGCAGGGTCCGCGAGCGCAGGTTGGTGTCGTCCACGCAGACGTCCGCGCGGGCCCGCAGCAGCGCCTCGACCTGAGCCTGTTGTACGGCGGTCACCTGCGCCTCGGCCCACTGGGTGAAGAGCCGCTCGCCGTGCAGCATCCGGCGCAGGTCGTCCCGGTTGACCCGGGAGACGGAGGGCTGGAGCGTGCGGGCGAATGTCGTCTTGCCCGAGGCGGGCAGTCCCCGAGTGGCGATCAGGCGGGTCATCGACGCACCTCCGGCTCGACAGTCGTACCCCGGGCGGGGCACCTGACGGTGGTCCGCCGGTTGCGCGAATGCCCCGCCGGGCGGCGGGAATGCGGACGGGTAGGCACGTGTTGACGATGCCGGACGAGGTGTGCGGCCCGATTACCGGGTTGGCTCAGGCCCATGGCACACTGGTCAATCGGCCACCGGTTCCGGTTCACGCCCGAGCCCGTCGCGTACGGCGCGACGAGCGATGACGGCGACCCGGCGACCACCAACGAGAGGACCGAGGCGAGATGAAGGCAAACATCCACCCGGAGTACGTGACCACCGAGGTCAGCTGCTCCTGTGGCAACACGTTCACGACCCGCAGCACCGCCAAGGGCGGGGCGATCCACGCCGAGACCTGCAGCGCCTGCCACCCGTTCTACACCGGTAAGCAGCGCGTTCTCGACACCGCCGGCCGGGTCGCGAAGTTCCAGCAGAAGTACGCCAAGGTTCAGGCCAAGAAGGCCAAGTAGCTCCTCGTTCGGCGCCCGCGTCCGGTTTTCCGCCGGACGCGGGCGCCGTCCGCGTTTCGCCCCGTTTTCGGCCGGCGGCCTGCTCTGAGGTCGGCCGGTGCCGCACCGTCGAAGGAGCATCCGCAGCATGAGCAGCGAGCGTCTGGCCGGCCTTCTCGACGAGTACGCGGAGCTGGAGAAGCGGTTGGCCGATCCGGCCATCCACGCCGACCAGGCCACCGCGCGCAGGGTCGGCCGCCGGTACGCCGAGCTGGTGCCGCTGCACAAGGCCGCCGACGAGTTGGAGCAGGCCCGCGCCGATCTGGCCGCCGCTCGCGAGCTGGCCGCCGAGGACCCGTCCTTCGCGGGTGAGGCGGACGCCATCGCGGGCTCCCTGCCGGTGCTGGAGGAACGCCTCGCCGAGCTGCTCATCCCGCGTGACCCGCACGACGCCAAGGACGTCATCGTCGAGATCAAGGCCGGTGAGGGTGGCGAGGAATCGGCGTTGTTCGCCGGTGACCTGTTGCGGATGTACACCCGGTACGCCGAACGGCACGGCTGGGTCACCGAGGTGATCGACGCACAGGATTCCGACCTCGGTGGGGTCAAGGACGTCTCCCTGGCGATCAAGACCAAGGGTGTGCCGGAGGGCGGCAACGGCGTCTGGTCGCGGCTCAAGTGGGAGGGCGGCGTGCACCGGGTGCAGCGCGTCCCGGTGACCGAGTCGCAGGGGCGGATCCACACCAGCGCCGCCGGGGTGCTGGTGCTGCCGGAGGCCGAGGACGTCGACGTCACGATCGACCAGAACGACCTGCGCATCGACGTGTTCCGCTCGTCCGGCCCGGGTGGCCAGTCGGTGAACACCACCGACTCGGCGGTGCGGATCACCCACCTGCCGACCGGCATCGTCGTCTCCTGCCAGAACGAGAAGTCCCAGTTGCAGAACCGGGAGCAGGCGATGCGGATCCTGCGGGCCCGGCTGCTCGCCGCCGCGCAGGAGCAGGCCGACGCCGCCGCCTCGGACGCGCGCAAGGCGCAGGTACGCACCGTGGACCGCTCGGAGCGGATCCGCACCTACAACTTCCCGCAGAACCGGATCACCGACCACCGGATCGGCTACACCGCGTACAACCTGGACCTGGCACTCGGCGGCGAGCTGGACGGTGTGCTGGACGCCCTCACCGAGGCGGACCGTGCCGCCCGGCTCGCCGGTGACACCGAGCTGACCCGCCGCTGAGCGCGGCGCTTGAGCTGAGCGTGGCGTGCCGGGCGATCAGCTCGCGCGGGGGCGGGTCTTGGCGCGGAGCATCTCGCGGTCGGCCTGCTCGAACGCGACGCTGAGCGCGTCGCGCAGCCCGCTGCCACCGGAGACCTCGGCGAAGCCGATGCTCACCCCGACCGGGGTGCCCGGCACCAACGATTCCCAGTCCTCCAGCCGGACTGCGGCCTCGATCCGGCGGGCCACCTCGGCGGCCTCGGCCATGCCGGTGTCCGGCAGCACCACCACGAATTCGTCACCGCCGTAGCGGGCCACGAAGTCGCCCCGGCGCATCACCCGGTTGATCACGCCGGCGATGCGTTGGAGCACCAGGTCGCCGGAGTGGTGCCCGTGTCGGGTGTTGACCGCCTTGAAACCGTCCAGGTCGCAGACGCCGATCACCACCCGTTCGCCACGGGTGACCACGGCGGTGATGTACCGCTCCAGCCGGCGGCGGTTGGGCAGCCCGGTGAGCGGGTCGGTCAACGCCTCGCCCTCGAAGCGCGCCGCCTCGCGGCGCATCTCCTCGTGGTCGATGCGGGCGGCGATGCCGTCGATGTAGACGTCGCGCAGCCGGTCGTTGCGTTGCGCGGCGAGCCGGAACGCCAGCCGGTCGGCGCGGTGTGCGGAGAGGTGGTCCCCGGCGCGGGTCAGCGCGATGCTGCGCAGCCGGGCCGGTTCGGCAGCCCCGAGCGTCTCGTTGGACACCTGGACGGTGTCCAGTCGGGCGACCGCCTCGATCGGCCGACCGTCGGCGACGGCGAGGCACACCTGCCCGAGCTGACGCAGGTCGCGGGCGCGGGCGCTGTCCCCGCCGTGGGTGATCAACCGGGCCGGCTCGGTGCCTTCGGTCTCCACCTGGTCACCGAGCGCGGCCTGTCGAGCCGCCGCGTAGCCGTACGCGGCGAGGCTGCTCGGGCGTAGCTGCCCGGCCCGCCCGGCGCGGACGAAGCGGGCCAGGTCGGCGGCCACGTCCCGGAGCACCCGCAAACAACCGTCGCTGTCGCCGTTGTGGTCCAGAGCCACGGCGTTGCGCAGTCGGATGCCCGGTGCGGCGAACGTCTCCTCCGGGATCCCGGCGGTCAGCCCGAGCTGCCGGGCCCGCTCGATGGCGCCCAGCGCGTACCCGTGGAAGCTGAGGTAGCTGTAGGCCATGGCCAGGTCGTGCCAGCCCCAGGCGGTGTCGCGGTCCGGGTCGGCGACGGCGCCCAGCGCCCGGGCCGCTCGGACGAGATGCATGACGCAGCGGTCCAGGGCGCCCTGGTGGTGCGCGGCGAGCGCGGCCAGCGCGTTGAGGTGACCGTGCAGGTACGGCTCGGCGAGGTCGCGGACCGCCGCCGACGCCTCTTCGATGGCCCGGGTGAACTCCGCCGTCCGACCGAGATTGATCAGCGCGGAGAGGCGCTGCACCATGGCGTCCGCTCGTGCCGCCGGGTCGGTGGTGGTGCGGATCACACGCTCCAACAGGACGTACGACTCCGCGGAGCGGCTCGCCTCCTGCAACGCCCGCGCGTGCGTGAGGGCGTCAACCTGGTCATCGACCCGGTCGAGCCAGCCCACCCGCCAACCTCCTGTCGTGCGCGCCTGGGCGCACCTGTTCGTCGCGTCGCCCGCGACGCTTCATGATTATGTCGTGAGTACTTTGCCGCAACACCCCCCCGAAGGGACAGGCCCCGTCCGGCCGTCCGCCGCGGTGGCCCGATCGGCCCACGCGCTCGCCGCCGCCGGGGTCGGCTCCGCCCGGGTGGAGGCCGAGTTGTTGGCGGCGTACGTGCTGGGGGTTCCCCGGGGTCGGCTGGCTCTCGCCGACGACCTCAGCGTCGACCAGCTGGCGCGGCTCGACGAGCTGACGCGTCGCCGCGCCGCACGCGAGCCGTTGCAGCACCTGACCGGTCGGGCCGGGTTCCGGCACCTGGAGCTGTCGGTCGGCCCGGGGGTCTTCGTGCCCCGGCCGGAGACCGAGCTGTTGGCCGGCTGGGGCGTCGAGCAGGCCCAGGGTCGGCCGGACCCGGTGGTGGTGGACCTGTGCAGCGGCTCGGGCGCGATCGCGCTGGCGGTGGCTCAGGAGCTGCCGGGGGCGCGGGTGATCGCGGTGGAGCGGTCCCCGGCGGCGCTGGCCTGGCTGCGGCGCAACGCGGCGGAGCGGGCTGCGGCGGGGGACCGGCCGATCGAGGTGGTCGAGGCCGACGTGACCGCGCCGGACCTGCTGGCGGAGTTGGTGGGCCGGGTGGACGTGCTGCTGTGTAACCCGCCGTACGTGCCGGACGACGTGGTGGTCCCGCCCGAGGTGGCCGGGCACGACCCGGCGGAGGCGGTCTTCGGCGGCGCGGACGGCCTGGTGGTGATCCGGCCGGTCGTCGCCCGGGCTGCGGTGCTGTTGCGCCCGGGGGGTGTGTTCGGCGTCGAGCACGACGACACCCACGGCGCGGCGGTGCCCGCGCTGCTGGCCGAGGACGGCGGGTTCACCGCTGTGGCGGAGCATCTGGACCTCACCGGGCGTCCCCGCTACGCGACCGCGTCCCGACGGGCGGACGGCCAGCAAGCCCCGATCGGCGCGGCGTGGCAGACTGACTCCTCGTGATGCTCTACGACTGCCGGTCGCCCGCCGATCGGGACCGCGGCATCGCCGCGGCGATCGAGGCGGTCAAGAACGGCGAGCTGGTCGTTCTCCCGACCGACACCGTGTATGGGATCGGCGCGGACGCGTTCACCCCGTACGCGGTGAAGGCGTTGCTGGATGCCAAGGGCCGGGGTCGGCAGATGCCGCCGCCGGTGCTGATCGGCTCGCGGCACACCCTGGACGGGTTGGTCTTCTCGCTGCCCACCGCCGCACGGGACCTCGTGGAGGCGTTCTGGCCGGGTGCGTTGACGATCGTGGTCGAGCATTCGCCGAGCCTCCAGTGGGACCTGGGCGACAAGACCGGCACGGTGGCGGTGCGGATGCCGCTGCACCCGGTGGCGTTGGAGGTGCTGCGCGAGACCGGCCCGATGGCGGTGTCGTCGGCCAACAAGACCGGCCAGCCGGCCGCGGTCACCGCCGACGAGGCGCGTGATCAGCTCAGCTACTCGGTGCGGGCCTATCTGGAGGCCGGGCCCTGCCCTGACCCGGTGCCCAGCACGATCGTGGATCTGACCGGTGAGGTGCCGCAGCTCTTGCGGGCCGGGGCGATCCCACTGGAGAAGCTGCGCGACGTGGTTCCGGATCTCGTCGACGGTCGGGCGGTCTGAGTGCCCCCGTTCACGGTTCTGCATGTTTGCATGGGCAACATCTGCCGCTCGCCCATGGCGGAGCGGTTGCTTGCCCTGGCGGTGCGGGAGCGGCTGACCCGGCGGGCGCAGGACCCGGCTCAGGCCGAGGCGCTGGTGCACAGCCACAGCGCCGGCACGGGTGGCTGGCACGCTGGCGAGGAGATGAACCCGCCGGCCGCACGGCAGGTCACCGGTCGTGGTGGGGACGTGGCCGGGTTCGCCGCGCGCAAGCTGCGCTCGGACCACATCGACGCCGCCGACCTGGTCCTGACCGCCACCGCCGACCAGCAGGAGTACGTGGTGGCGCTTCGTCCGGACGCGGCGGCCCGCACGTTCGTGTTGGGCGAGTTCGGCCGGCTGCTGGCCGCGGTGGACGCCGCCGCGCTGCCGCCGGACGGTGCCACCCCGGAGGCCGTGTACGCCCGGGGCGTGGCCCTGGTGGCGGCGGCCCACGACGCGCGGCTGGGCGCTTCGGCGCTGACCACCGATGACTTGGACGATCCGTGGGGTCGTGGCGACCAGTGCTTCAGCCGGGTCGCCGACGAGATCGAGGAGACGGTCCACCCGCTGGCCGGCGTACTGCTGCCCTGAGCGTGGTGCGAGTTTCCTCCGGGTTTGGGGAAAACCCGGGGCTAACGGGGTGTTCCGGGTCATTCTGAACGGGTCCTAGCGTGACCGGCTCCTGCGGGGAGAGCTGATGATCCGGGCCCGACTCGACAAACTGCTGACCGTGGTGATCGCCGGCGTGCTGGCCGGGTTGGTGCTGGCCGGAGCTGCCCTGCCCGTGGCCCTGGTCTTCGGGATCGGCTTCAGCGCCCTGTCGACGCCCTACTCGGAGCTGCCGAACACACTCCGCACGCCGCCCACCGCGCAGCGCTCCAACCTCTACGCCAACGACGGCACCACCCTGATCACGTCCTTCTACCAGGAGGACCGGGTGGACGTGCCACTGCACGAGGTGGCTCCGGTGATGCGTCAGGCGATCGTGGCCGCCGAGGACGTCCGGTTCTACCAGCACAGCGGCGTCGACCTGCGGGGCGTGGTGCGCGCGTTCACCGTCAACAAGCGCGACGGTCAGACCCGGCAGGGCGCCTCCACGCTGACCATGCAGTACGTCCGCAACGTGCTCAGCAACGACCCCCGACTGACCGAGGCGCAGCGGGAAGCAGCCACCGAACTCACCACCGTCCGCAAGCTCCAGGAGATGCGGTACGCGCTCGCCCTGGAGCGGGAACTCGACAAGGACGAGATCCTGACCCGCTACCTCAACATCGCCTACTTCGGCGCCGGGGCGTACGGCATCGCGGCGGCCAGCAAGCGGTACTTCTCCCGATCCCCGTCCGAGTTGACCCTGGCCCAGGCGGCTCTGCTCGCCGGCCTGGTGCGTTCGCCGGACAGCGACGATCCGATCAACGGCGACGCCGACAGCGCGGTGGCCCGGCGCTCGTACGTCCTGGAACGGCTGGTGGAGTCCGGGCAGGTGCCGGCGGACGCGGCCGCGGCGGCGCGTGCCGAACCGCTGCAGTTGCGGCCCAGCGAGACCCCGAACGACTGCACGGGGGTGCCCGACGGGCACAACGACTGGGGCTTCTTCTGCGACTGGTTCACCCGCTGGTGGAGCAGCCAGTCCGCGTTCGGGGCGACCGCCGACGAGCGGCAGCGCGCGCTGCGCCGGGGCGGTTTCTCCATCGTGTCGTCGCTGGACCCGGCAGTGCAGCGGGCCACCACCGAGCAGGTGTTGAAGATCTATCCCATGACCAGCGCCGAGGCGGTGCCCACCGCGGTGGTGCAACCGGGCACCGGGCGGGTGCTGGCGATGTCGGTGAACCGCGCGTACAGCGTGGCGGACAACCCGGTGGGGCAGAAGAACCGCCCGAACACGGTCAACCAGTTGGTCGCCGGCGGCGGTGCGATCGAGGGGTACCAGGGCGGCTCGACGTTCAAGCTCTTCACCCTGCTGGCGGCGCTGGAGTCCGGCCTGCCGCTGTCGACCGACTTCGTTGCGCCGACCCAGTTGCTCACCCGCTTCCCGGTGACCGGGGCGGCGAGTTGCGACGGCCGGTGGTGCCCGGCGAACGCCAGCCCGTCGTCGATGGACGGCCCCCGCACCATGTGGAGCGCGTTCGGCCGCTCGGTGAACACGTACTTCGCCTGGCTCACCGAGAAGGTCGGTGCCGACCGGGTGGTGGAGATGGCCGAGCGACTCGGCATCGTGCTGCGGGCCGAGTCCGACGCCAAGCTGGCCCGCTACGGCGCGAAGGACTGGGGGCCGTTCACCCTGGGCGTGGCCGCGACCACCCCGTTGGACCTGGCCACCGCGTACGCCACGGTGGCGGCCGAGGGGACCTGGTGCGCGCCGCTGCCGGTGGTCTCGATCACCGACTCGGGCGGCCGGCCGGTCGACGCCGCCAAGCCGGACTGCCGGCAGGTCCTCGACGCCGATGTGGCGCGGGCGGCCACTGACGCGGCCCGCTGCCCGGTCGGGGACCAGTCGATGTACGGGCGCTGCGACGGTGCCACCGCACCTGGGCTGCGGGCGAAGCTCGGCCGTCCGGTGGCGGGCAAGACCGGCAGCTCCGAACGGTACGAGACGGAGACGGTGGTGGCGTTCACGCCGCAGCTCGCGGTCGCCTCGATGGCCGCCAACCCGGACGATCCCCGGGACGCTGTCGGTCAGGCGGTGCAGGCCGAGATGGTGAACGCGGTCGGTGAGGTGATGGCCTTCGCCCTGCGCGACCAACCGGTCCGCGACTTCGTTCCGCCGAGCGAACGAACCGCCTTCCAGACCCAACCCCAAGCCGGCAACTAACCCGGGGCGGTCAGGGGGTCTGTTCGGCGTTGCGGGCTATGTTGCGGGCCATTCCGCCGAAGACGACAGCGTGGAACGGGGCCACCGACCCCCAGTAGGCGTGCCCGGCCAGGCCGCGCGGCAGGAAGACCGCGCGTTGCTGGTAGCGGCTGCGGTCGCCGTCGGCGGGCAGCACCCGCATCTCCAGCCAGGCCCGGCCGGGCAGCCGCATCTCGGCACGCAGTCGCAGCAATTCGCCCGGGACGATCTCCTCGACCCGCCAGAAGTCCAGCGCCTCACCGACCTGGAGGCGGTGCGGGTCACGTCGACCCCGCCGCAGCCCGACCCCGCCGACCAGCCGGTCCAGCCAGCCCCGGATCGACCAGGCGAGCGGGAACGAGTACCAGCCGTGCTCACCGCCGACGCCCTCGATGACCCGCCAGAGCGCCGCGGGTGTGGCGTCCACCGTCCGCTCCCGGATGTCGGTGTAGGCGGTGCCGCCGGACCAGTCCGGGTCGCTGGGCAGCGGCTCGGCGGGCGCGTCCGGGCCGCTCGCGGTGGACCAGCGGGTCTCCACCTGGGCGTCGCGCACCTTGGCCAGCGCCAGCGCCACCGCCTCGTCGAAGCCGGTCAGCCCGCCGGGCGGGTCCGGGACGTAGCGGGCGATGTCGTGTTCGTGGGCGACCGCCTCGTGGATCAGGCTCTCCACCAGTGGGCGGGCGATCTTGTTCGGCACCGGGGTGATCAGACCGACCCAGTGCGAGGAGAGCGACGGGGTGAGCGGACGGACCGGCACGATGATCCGTCGGCGCAGCTCGGCCACCCGCGCGTAGCGCTGCATCATCTCGCGGAAGGTCAGCACGTCCGGCCCGCCGACGTCGAAGCCCCGGCTGACCTCTGCCGGCAGGTCGGCGCAGCCGGCCAGGTAGCGCAGCACGTCGCGCACCGCTATCGGTTGGATCCGGTTGTGGACCCACCGCGGAGTGACCATGACGGGCAGTCGCTCGGTCAGGTAACGCAGCATCTCGAACGACGCCGAGCCGGAGCCGATGATCACCGCGGCCCGGAGCACCGCCGTGGGCACCCCGCTGGCCAGCAGGATCCGGCCCACCTCGGCGCGGGACCGCAGGTGCGGGGACGGCACCTCCGCGTCGGATGCCGGCTCCGGACCGCCCAGGTAGACGATCCGCCGTACGCCGGCCGCCCGCGCGGCGGCGGCGAAATTGGTCGCCGCCGCCCGGTCGGCCGCCTCGAAGTCGGACCGGCCCAGCGAGTGCACCAGGAAGTACGCGACGTCCACGTCGGCGAACGCGGCGGGCAGGGTCTCCGGTCGGCTCAGGTCGCCCTCGACGATTTCGGCCGCCGAGGCCCAGGGCACGTCACGCAGCCGCACCGCCTTGCGGGCGAGGCAGCGCACGGTGTGCCCGTTGGCGAGCAGCAGCGGCGTCAGCCGCCCGCCGATGTAGCCGGTCGCTCCGGTGACGAGGCATCTCACGGCTCCCAGTCTGCTGCCCCCTAGACTCGTTCGCTGTGGAGACCGAGACGAGCACCTTCTGGGGGCCGGATTTCGCCCAGCTCAGGGCCACCGACCCGGAGATCGCCGGGGTGGTCCTCGGCGAGCTGGACCGGTTGCGGGGCGGTCTGCAGCTCATCGCCAGCGAAAACCTGACCTCGCCGGCGGTGCTGGCGGCGCTCGGTTCGACGCTGACCAACAAGTACGCCGAGGGTTACCCGGGCCGGCGCTACTACGGCGGCTGCGCCGAGGTGGACCGGGCGGAGGAGATCGGCATCGCCCGGGCCAAGGAGCTCTTCGGGGCCGAGCACGCCAACCTCCAGCCGCACTCCGGGGCGAGCGCCAACCTGGCCGCGTACGCGGCGCTGGTGCAGCCGGGGGACACGGTGCTGGCGATGGACCTGCCGCACGGCGGGCACCTGACCCATGGCAGCCGGGTGAACTTCTCCGGGAAGTGGTTCCACCCGGTCGGCTACCCGGTCCGGCCGGACACCGAGCTGATCGACTACGACGAGGTTCGGGACCTGGCGCGGGCGCACCAACCCAAGCTGATCATCTGCGGCGCGACCGCGTACCCGCGCCTGATCGACTTCGCCCGGTTCCGGGAGATCGCCGACGAGGTCGGCGCGTACCTGATGGTGGACGCGGCGCACTTCATCGGCCTGGTCGCCGGTCGGGCGATCCCGTCCCCGGTGCCGTACGCGGACGTCGTCTGCGCCACCACCCACAAGGTGCTGCGCGGCCCGCGCGGCGGCATGATCCTGTGCCGCGAGTCGCTGGCCCAGCGGATCGACAAGGCGGTCTTCCCGTTCACCCAGGGTGGCCCGCTGATGCACGCGGTCGCGGCCAAGGCTGTCGCGTTGCGCGAGGCCGCCCAGCCGGAGTTCCAGACGTACGCCCGGCAGGTGGTCAGCAACGCCCAGGCGCTCGCCGCCGGGCTGGCCGACGAGGGGATGCGCCCGGTGTCCGGTGGCACCGACACCCACCTCGCCCTGATCGACCTGCGCGAGCTGGGGGTGACCGGCGCCGAGGCCGAGCGCCGCTGCGACGCCGCGTCGATCACCCTGAACAAGAACGCCATCCCGTACGACCCACAGCCGCCGATGGTGGCCTCGGGCATCCGGGTGGGCACACCGAGCGTCACCACGCAGGGGATGCGCGAGGGGGAGCTGCGTCAGGTGGCGACCCTGATCGCCCGTGCGGTGCGCACCGATCCCGGTGCTCCGGGCGGGGCCGACGAGCTGACCCGGCTCGGTGCCGAGGTGGCCGAGCTGGTCGCGGCGTTTCCGGCGTACCCCCGTGGCTGAGCCCGGGGTGGTCGAGCCCGACAGCGACCGGCGGTGGCGGCTGCGGCACCTGCCGGTGTTGCTGGCGGCGTCGGCGGGGCTTGCGGTGGTCGCGGCGGTCGTCGGCGCGGTGACCGGCGGCGCGACGGCGGCGATCGGCGCGGCGGCCGGGGTGGGCGTCACGGTGCTCAGCTACACGCTGACCACGGTGGTGCTGGCCCGGGCCGACCAGATCAACCCGCAGTTGCTGCTGCCGCTCGGGGTGAGCCTGTACGTGCTGAAGTTCAGCCTGTTGGGTGTCGTGCTGGTGGCGGTGGCCTCGACCGGCTGGCCCGGGTTGATTCCGCTTTGCCTCGGCATCGTCGCCGGGGTGGCAGTGTGGACAGCGGTGCACCTCTGGTGGCTGACCAGGGTGTACGCCCACCGGCCACGGGACTGACCTGGCGATCGGCCGGCCCGCCGTCCCACCCAGCGGACGCGCCGCAATGTGTCGGCCTCCGGTCATTTTCCGACGGGCGGAAGGGGAGTAGCGTGCCCACAGACGACGGCGCCCACGAGAAGCCCACACAACGATGGTTGTGCGGGGGGTGAGGCACAGCCTCGTCTTCCCGGCTGATATCGTTCGCCCCGTCATGGCTGATGACCAAACCCCCCGTCCCGCCGGTGAACCGGACGACTATCCGTCCGGCGCCGGTCAGGGTTGGACCGCACTCAGCTACCTCATCGGAGGCATGCTCGTGTGGGGTTTCATCGGCTGGCTGGTCGACCAGTGGCTCGACACCGGTGGCGTCGCCACCGGGATCGGCTTCGTGCTCGGCATGGCCGGGGGAGTCATCCTGGTCATCCGTCGACTCGGCACGCCTACTTAGGAAGGGACGCGGTGTTCGGACAGGCGAACGTCCTGGCAGCGGGCCAGGCGGAATTCCCACCCAGTGTGGAGGACTTCTACCTGCCCAGCATCCTGCCCTGGGGTGCGCACGACTCGTACTGGATCACCAAGTTCACCTTGATGATCTGGATCGCGGTCGGTGTGCTGATCATCTTCTTCCTGGCGACCTACCGGAACCCGAAGTTGGTGCCGACCAAGAAGCAGTGGTTCGCCGAGTCGATCTACGGCTTCGTGCGCAACAACATCTCGGTCGACATGATCGGGCACGCGGGTGTGCGGTTCGCTCCGTACTTCACCACGCTGTTCTGCTTCGTGCTGGTGACGAACGCGTTCGCGATCATCCCGTTCTTCCAGATCTCGCCGAACTCGCACATCGCCTTCCCAGCGATCCTCGCGGTGATCAGCTACCTGCTGTTCAACTACATCGGCATCCGGCACCACGGCTTCGCCAAATACTTCAAGCACGCCCTGATCCCGCCGGCACCGTGGTACATCCTGCCGCTGCTGGTCCCGATCGAGGCGTTCTCGACCTTCATCATCCGGCCGTTCTCGCTGGCCGTTCGTCTCTTCGCGAACATGTTCGCCGGCCACATGCTCCTGCTGGTCTTCACGCTCGGCGGCTTCGCGATGCTCAACGCCAACGCCTGGCTGGCACCGGTCTCGGTGGTCTCCTGGGTGATGACCGTGGCGCTGACCCTGCTTGAGGCACTGGTCATCGTCCTGCAGGCCTACGTCTTCACGGTACTGAGCGCCAGCTACATCCAGGGCGCGCTCGCCGAAGAGCACTGATCCACGCACCAACCGTTGTCGTAACGCGTGAGAGTCACGCGTGATAACCAGGAGGAACCACTAATGGATTACGTCGCCGCGGTAGAGGGCAGCACCGCCGCCATCGGCTACGGCCTCGCGGCCATCGGCCCGGGCATCGGCGTTGGCCTGGTCTTCGCCGCCTACATCCAGTCCACCGCCCGGCAGCCCGAGTCGTCCCGGATGACCCTGCCGTACGTCTGGATCGGCTTCGCCGTCATCGAGGCGCTGGCGCTGTTCGGCATCGCCTTCGGCTTCATCTGGGCCGGCTGATCCCCGCCCTTCAGACCGGGAGGTCATCCATGTTCTTCCTCGCCGCTGAGGGTGGTGAGTCAGGCCACAACCCGATCATCCCGATCGGGGAGGAGATCGTGGTCGGCACGATCGCCTTCGCCGTGCTCTGCTTCGTGCTGATCAAGTTCGTCTTCCCGCGCATGGAGCAGACGTTCCAGGCTCGGGTCGACGCGATCGAGGGCGGCATCAAGCGCGCCGAGGCCGCCCAGGCCGAGGCGAACCAGCTGCTCGAGCAGTACCGTGCCCAGCTCGCCGAGGCCCGGACCGACGCCGCCAAGATCCGTGACGACGCTCGGGCCGACGCCGAGGGCATCCGGCAGGACATCCTCGCCAAGGCGCGGGAAGAGTCCGACCGGGTCATCCAGGCCGGCAAGGACGCGCTCGCCGCCGAGCGGGCCACCATCGTGCGCGAGCTGCGCGCGGAGGTCGGCACGATCGCGGTGGACCTGGCCAGCAAGATCGTTGGCGAGTCGCTGGCCGACGAGGCACGGCGCAAGGGCACCGTCGACCGGTTCCTGAGCGGTCTCGAGAGCACGGGGGCCCGCTGATGCAGGCCGCCAGCCGGGAGTCGTACAAGGTCGCGGCCGAGCGCCTCGACGCGTACGTCCGCGGCGCGGAGCCGTCGGCGGTGGCCTCCACCGCCGACGCCATCCTCTCCGTGGCGACCCTGCTGCGGCGTGAGCCGCGGCTGCGCCGGGCGCTCTCCGAGCCGGCTCGTTCCGGTGAGGACCGCGGCGCGCTGCTCGGCGACATGCTGGGCGGGCGGATCGGCGCCGACGCGCTCGACCTGCTCGTGTCGCTGGTCGCCGGCCGGTGGTCGGCACCGTCGGAGTTGCTCGACGGCACCGAGCGCCTCGGTGTGGAGGCGCTGCTCGCCAGCGCCGACAAGGCCGGCGAGCTGGGCGAGGTCGAGGACGAGCTGTTCCGCTTCGGTCAGGTCGTGGCCGGCCAGTCGGCGCTGAGCAACGCGCTCGCCGACCCGGTCGCACCGGTCGAGCAGCGGGCCACCCTGGCCCGCGAGCTGCTCGCCGACAAGGCCCGTCCGGTCACCGTTCGCCTCGTCGAGGCAGCGCTCGGCGGGTTCGGGGGACGTTCCTTCAGTGGGGCGCTCACCCGGCTGGTCGAGCTCGCCGCCGACCGGCGTGACCGGCAGGTGGCGTACGTGACCGTCGCGGCCCCGTTGAGTGACGAGGACGAGCGTCGGCTGGGTGCGAGCCTCACCGCGATATACGGTCGAGAGGTCTCCGTCAAGCAGACGGTCGACCCCGCCGTCCTCGGTGGCGTGAGCGTCCGGGTCGGCTCCGACCTGTACGACGGCACCATCCTGCGCCGCCTCAACGAGACCCGCAACGCGCTCGCGAAGCGCTGAGCGGCTTCGCCGCCCCGCGGCTGAGCGGCTCCGCCGCCCGGAATCGGGGCGGCTGGACCGCGCAGCGCCCGGATTGACAGACGCCATTCGGACCGGTCGGTACTAGGTATCCCGGGCCCCTGAATTTTAAGGAAGCAGAGGATGGCCGAGCTGACCATCTCGACGGAGGAGATCCGCGGCGCCCTGGAGCGCTACGTCTCTTCCTACTCGTCCGACGTCTCCCGCGAGGAGGTCGGCACCGTCGCCGACACCGGCGACGGTATCGCCCACGTCGAGGGCCTGCCCTCGACCAAGACCAACGAGCTCCTGGAGTTCGAGGACGGCACGCTCGGCGTGGCGTTGAACCTCGACGTCCGGGAGATCGGCGTCGTCGTCCTCGGTGACTCCGCCAAGCTGGAGGAGGGGCAGCGGGTCAAGCGCACCGACCGCGTGCTCTCGGTTCCGGTTGGCGACGCCTTCCTCGGCCGCGTGGTCAACGCGCTCGGCCAGCCGATCGACGGGCTCGGCGACATCGCCGACGAGGGTTACCGCGAGCTGGAGCTGCAGGCTCCGAACGTGATGTCCCGGCAGTCGGTGTTCGAGCCGCTGCAGACCGGCATCAAGGCCATCGACGCGATGACCCCGATCGGTCGGGGCCAGCGGCAGCTGATCATCGGTGACCGGAAGACCGGCAAGACCACGGTTGCCCTGGACGCCATCCTCAACCAGCGGGACAACTGGCGCACCGGCGACCCGAAGAAGCAGGTTCGCTGCATCTACGTCGCCATCGGCCAGAAGGCCTCCACCATCGCCTCGATCAAGGGGCAGCTGGAGGAGGCGGGCGCGCTGGAGTACACCACCATCGTCGCCTCGCCGGCGTCCGACCCGGCCGGCTTCAAGTACCTGGCCCCGTACACCGGCTCGTCCATCGGACAGCACTGGATGTACGGCGGCAAGCACGTCCTGATCGTCTTCGACGACCTGAGCAAGCAGGCCGAGGCGTACCGGGCCGTGTCGCTGCTGCTGCGTCGCCCGCCGGGCCGTGAGGCGTACCCGGGTGACGTCTTCTACCTGCACTCGCGCCTGCTGGAGCGTTGCGCGAAGCTCTCCGACGAGCTGGGTGGCGGCTCGATGACCGGTCTGCCGATCATCGAGACGAAGGCCAACGACATCTCGGCCTTCATCCCGACCAACGTCATCTCGATCACCGACGGCCAGATCTTCCTGGAGACCGACCTGTTCAACCAGGGCGTTCGTCCGGCGATCAACGTCGGCACCTCGGTCTCGCGGGTCGGTGGCGCCGCGCAGGTGAAGCCGATGCGCAAGGTCGCTGGCTCGCTGCGGCTCAACCTGGCCCAGTACCGCGAACTGGAGGCGTTCGCCGCCTTCGCCTCGGACCTGGACCGGGCCTCCCGGGCCCAGCTGGACCGCGGTGTCCGGCTGGTCGAGCTGCTCAAGCAGCCGAACTACTCGCCGTACCCGGTGCAGGAAGAGGTCGTCTCGGTCTGGGCCGGCACCGAGGGCAAGCTGGACGACATCCCGGTGGGTGACATCCGGCGGTTCGAGGCCGAGTTCCTGCAGTACCTGCGGCACAAGCACGAGGGTGTGCTGGCCGGGATCGCCGACAACCAGTGGGGCGACGACATCGTCGGTTCGCTGGACGCGGCGATCACCGAGTTCAAGCAGGTCTTCCTCAACAAGGACGACGAGCGCAAGGTCAACGACGCGCCGGCCGCTCCGCTTGAGGGTGAGGAGAACCGCGAGACGGTGACCCGCTTCCGCGACAGCGCGACCGACCGCCCGGCCGAGAGCTGATCTGATGGCGGCCCAGGTACGCGTTCTTCGTCAACGGATCCGCTCGGCGAAGTCGATGAAGAAGATCACCAAGGCGATGGAGCTCGTGGCGACGAGCCGGATCGCCAAGGCTCAGGCCCGGGTGCAGGCGTCCCTGCCGTACGCCCAGGCCATCACCGGTGTGCTCACGGCGCTGGCGTCCAACGCGCGGATCGACCACCCGTTGCTCACCCCGCGCGAGAGGGTGCGGCGGGCGGGCGTCCTGTTGGTCACCAGCGACCGTGGCCTTGCCGGCGGCTACAGCTCCAACGCGATCAGGATGGCCGAGTCGCTGATCGCACGGCTCAAGGCGGACGGCAAGGAGCCGGTGCTCTACGTCATCGGGCGTAAGGGCGTCGGGTTCTACCGGTTCCGCGACCGGCCGATCGAGGCGAACTGGACCGGGTTCAGCGAGCAGCCGTCGTTCGAGGACGCCCGTACCGTGGGTGAGACGCTGATCAAGGCGTTCACGGCCGGTGCGGACGACGTCGACGGCGGTGCCGGCGCGGACGGGGTGCTCGGGGTCGACGAGTTGCACATCGTCTACACCGAGTTCCACTCGCTGATGACGCAGAACCCGGTCACCAAGGTCATCGGTCCGATGCAGGTGGAGGACCGGCCGCGCTCCGAGGGGCTGCTGCCGGCGTACGAGTTCGAGCCGGAGGCGGAGGCGCTGCTCGACGCGCTCCTGCCGAGGTACATCAACACGCGGATCTACGCGGCGTTGATCGAGTCGGCGGCGAGTGAGTCGGCGGCGAGGCGGCGAGCGATGAAGAGCGCCACCGACAACGCCGAAGACATGATCGAGAAGTACACGCGTGAGATGAACTCGGCCCGCCAGGCTGGGATCACCCAGGAGATCAGCGAGATCGTCGGCGGCGCCAACGCGCTGGCCGCGTCGGGAAGTGAAGTGTGATGACTGCACCAGTAGAGACCAAGACGGCCACGGGTCGCGTGGTCCGGGTCATCGGCCCGGTCGTCGACGCCGAGTTCCCGCGCGACGGCATGCCGGCCCTGTTCAACGCCCTGAACGTCACAGTGAACCTGTCCGGCGGTGAGAAGACGCTGACCCTGGAGGTCGCCCAGCACCTGGGTGACAACCTGGTCCGCGCCATCTCGATGCAGCCGACGGACGGCCTGGTGCGTGGCGCCGAGGTGCGTGACCGCGGCGAGCCGATCACCGTTCCGGTGGGCGACGCGGTCAAGGGCCACGTGTTCAACGCGATCGGCGAGGTGCTCAACCTCAAAGAGGGCGAGACGTTCGAGGCCGACGACCGGTGGGGCATCCACCGCAAGGCCCCGGCCTTCGCGGACCTGGAGCCGAAGACCGAGATGCTGGAGACCGGCATCAAGGTCATCGACCTGCTCGCCCCGTACGTCAAGGGCGGCAAGATCGGCCTGTTCGGCGGCGCGGGCGTGGGCAAGACGGTGCTCATCCAGGAGATGATCACCCGGGTTGCCCGTAACTTCGGTGGTACCTCGGTCTTCGCCGGCGTGGGTGAGCGCACCCGTGAGGGCAACGACCTCATCGCCGAGATGACCGAGTCCGGCGTCATCGACAAGACCGCGCTGGTCTACGGCCAGATGGACGAGCCGCCGGGCACCCGGCTGCGGGTCGCCCTGTCTGCGCTGACCATGGCGGAGTACTTCCGCGACGTGAAGAAGCAGGAGGTGCTGCTCTTCATCGACAACATCTTCCGCTTCACCCAGGCCGGCTCGGAGGTCTCCACCCTGCTCGGCCGGATGCCGAGCGCCGTCGGTTACCAGCCGACGCTGGCTGACGAGATGGGCGAGCTCCAGGAGCGGATCACCTCCGTCCGGGGCCAGGCCATCACCTCCATGCAGGCGATCTACGTGCCGGCGGACGACTACACCGACCCCGCCCCGGCCACCACGTTCGCCCACCTGGACGCGACCACCAACCTGGAGCGGTCGATCTCCGACAAGGGCATCTACCCGGCAGTGGACCCGCTGGCGTCCTCGTCCCGGATCCTCGCCCCGGAGTTCGTCGGCCCGGAGCACTTCCAGGTCGCCACCGAGGTCAAGCGGATCCTGCAGCGTTACAAGGACCTGCAGGACATCATCGCCATCCTCGGTATCGAGGAGCTCTCCGAGGAAGACAAGATCACCGTGGCCCGGGCCCGGCGGATCGAGCGCTTCCTCTCGCAGAACACCTACGCGGCGGAGCAGTTCACCGGCGTGCCGGGCTCGACGGTCCCGATCAAGGAGACCATCGAGGCGTTCCGCAAGATCAGCGAGGGTGAGTACGATCACTTCCCCGAGCAGGCGTTCTTCATGTGCGGAGGTCTTGAGGACCTGGAGCGCAAGGCTGAGGAGCTGATGAAGGGCTGACCCAGCCCCCATCCGTAACAAAAAGACTGCCCCGGCAATGCCGGGGCAGTCTTTTGTTCATGTTCGCGCCCTACCATCGTCGCGGTCCGTTACTCGTGGTCGTCACTTCCGAACCCGCCGAGCTACGGTTCGTTCCGCGCTCTCACCTGAACGAGCGTTGATCTTTGCAACCTTTCGACGACGTCCGCCCGTCTTCCTCGTCGTGGGTGTAACGAACGGAGATGCTCGTGGGTAAGGCCGGCAAGAGTGGCCGCAAGGCGTCGATCTGGCGAGGTGTGCCACGGTGGGCCAGGATCTGCACGGTGTTCGGCACCGTGCTGACCATGCTCAGTGGCGCGGTGCTGGTCGGCACCGAGGTGCTCATGGCCCGCTACGAGGGGGCCGTCGGCAAGGCCGACCTGTTCGGCGACCAGGCGGCGGGTGCCCAGGCGAAGAAGAGCGAGATCAAGGGTCCGCTCAACATCCTGCTCGTCGGCATCGATCCGCGTACGCCGACGGCCGCGCCACTGGCCGACTCGATCATGGTGCTGCACGTGCCGGCGACGATGGACCGGGCCTACCTCTTCTCGCTGCCACGTGACCTCTACGTGCAGATCCCGCCGTTCAAGAAGGCCGAGTTCCCGGGCGAGACCACGAAGATCAACGCTGCGATGTCATTCGGCAGCAAGGTGCCGGGGGCCAACCCCGACGCGGCACGGGGCTTCGAGCTGCTGGCCACCACCGTGCAGAAGGTGACCGGCATCAAGCGCTTCGACGCTGGCGCGATCATCAACTTCACTGGCTTCCAGAAGATCGTCGACGCCATGGGTGGTGTCGACATGTACATCGAGCGCGACGTGAAGTCCGAGCACAAGCAGCCGGACGGCAAGCCGCGGCCGGGCAACACCCGAGGTGAGGGCTACGTCGGCCCGCAGGCGGTCTACAAGAAGGGCAACCAGCACCTGAGCGGGTGGCAGGCGTTGGACTACGTCCGGCAGCGCTACCCGAAGAACGGTGTCCCGGATTCCGACTACGGGCGGCAGCGCCACCAGCAGCAGTTCGTCAAGGCCATGGTCGGCCAGGCGTTCAGCGCCGACGTGGTGTCCAACCCCATCAAGCTGGACAAGGTGCTGCGGGCCGCCGGCCAGTCGCTGATCTTCAACGGTCGGGGCAACAGCGTGGTCGACTTCGGGCTCGCCCTGAAGGACATCCGTCCGAACACCATCGAGATGATCAAGCTCCCGGGTGGCGGGGTCTTCGAGGGTAAGAAATACCTGGGTGAGCACTTCCAGGAAAGGGTCCCGGACTTCTTCACCGCCCTGCACAACGAGCAACTCGACCCGTTCCTGCTCGAGCACCCGGAATTCGTGAACAAGGCCAAGTAGTCCAGGCGTCGTTGTCCCCACCCGCGTTGGGCGCGCCGCATCGTCAGGCTAGACTTTCGGCAATCCGTAGCCGCAGCAAGGAGACAGCGTGGCACAGCAGCTTCACGTCGAGCTCGTCGCCGTCGAGGAGAAGGTCTGGTCCGGTGACGCCGAGATGGTCGTCGCCCGGACGACCGAGGGCGAGCTCGGTGTCCTGCCGGGGCACGCGCCGCTTCTCGGTCAACTCGCCGAGCCCGGCCAGGTGCGCATCAAGCTTGCTGGCGGTGAGCAGGTCGCCTACGAGGTGGCCGGCGGCTTCCTCTCGGTGAGCGCCGACGGTGTCACCGTCCTGGCCGAGAGCGCAACCCCGGTCTCCGCGCAGAGTCGCTGAGCCACACCGGGGATGGAGATCGTCGAAGGATTCGGAATCGGCGTTGTCGTCATCCTCGGCGCGCTTCTGATCCTCTTCGTCCGGCGAGCTCTGGTCACCCGCAGCGGTGGCATCATCCGGCTCAGCGTCCGGGTCTCCACCATGCTCGACGGCCGTGGCTGGTCGCCCGGCTTCGGCCGGTTCGCCGGTGACGAGCTGCGTTGGTACCGGATGTTCAGCTTCGCGATCCGACCCAAGCGGGTGCTCTCCCGCAAAGGGCTGGCCGTGGAGCGCCGCCGGTTGCCCGAAGGTCAGGAGCGGCTCTCCATGCCGGCCGACTGGGTGATCCTCCGCTGTACGAGTCACCACGCACCGGTGGAGATCGCCATGGCGCGATCGACCGTTACCGGTTTTCTCTCTTGGCTCGAGGCCGCCCCTCCGGGGGCGGTCTCGCCGCGTATGGCCTCCCAGGACTGGCCGGCTGCCTGATCGACTCTTCTGTGGTTGCTCTTGGCGTCTGTGGTCGCTCTTGTGGTTTCCGGGGGAGCCCGCCCGGCTCCGGGCGGTCAGGCTTGATCCCTGCGCCGGGCGGGCTCCCCCGGAAACCTCTCGTTGCCGCTGTCCGTCGGTCCGGCGGGCTTTGATCACCTGCCGTTACCTATCCGGCTGAGTCTCGCCTCCTCGGTGCGCGCAACGAGCCAGTCCCGGGGAGCGCGTCGGGTGCGTCTGGGCTGGTTGATCGACTCGGTTTTCTTGATGTCGGCGTGTTCTGGTGGCTGGGATGGCCCGACATCACGGAATCGGAGTCGATCCAGGCGCTGGTCGGCCGGGCTCGCCGAGGAGTCAGGGTGCCGGTTGGCTTGGCTCGTGGAGGAGTCGGCCTTGGCTACGCGTGGTGGCGGGCAGAGTGGGAAACCAGACCTCGACGTGGTGCGGAGCGCCCGACGTTCAGTGCTTGCCGCCCGGCACCCATAGCACATCTCCTGCCGGATTTGCCGTTCTTGACAGGATAAAGAGCAGATCGGAGAGCCGGTTGAGATACTTTGCCGGGAGCGTGCTGGTTCGGTCCGGATCGTGGGTGACCAGCGCCCACGCCGCCCGTTCGGCACGCCGGGCGACGGTCCGCGCCACATGCAGCAGCGCCGCTCCCGCGGTGCCGCCGGGGAGGATGAAGGAGTCGAGCTTGCTCAGGCGTGCGTTGTACTCGTCGCACCAGCCCTCCAGGCGCTCGACGTACTCCTCGGTCACCCGCAGCGGCGGATACTTCGGCTCCGGCTCGACCGGGGTGGACAGGTCGGCGCCGACGTCGAACAGGTCGTTCTGCACCGACGCCAGCACGGTGCGAAGTTCCTCGTCGAGGTTTCCCAGCGCGAGCGCGACGCCGATCGCCGCGTTGCACTCGTCGACATCCGCGTACCCGGCGATCCGTGGATCGGTCTTTGGCACCTGCTCGTTGTTGCTCAGCCTGGTCATGCCGGCGTCGCCGGCCTTGGTGTAGATGCGCGTGAGGTGGACGGCCATGACGCACAGCCTACGGATTCCCGACCTGACGATTCCGGCGCGGCCGGACAGCACCGCCGGTTGGCCGCTGGTGGTGGGTCCCGGCGACGCCGGCGACCCGGCGGTCAACGATGTCGACGTCATCCGGGTTCGCGGTGACGCCCGACTGGCCGGCACCGTGCATGTGGTCGGTGCCAAGAACTCGGCGTTGAAGCTGATGGCGGCCGCGCTGCTCGCGCCGGGCCGCAGCGTGATCACCAACGTCCCACGGATCACCGACATCGCGATCATGGGGGAGGTGCTGCGCCGGCTGGGCTGCGACGTCCAGTTCGACGCGGACGACCCGGTCGACCCGATGGTCGCTCGTGGCGGCGTGGCCCGTTCCCGTTCGGTGACGATCGACGTACCCGAGCAGCCGGGCGCGGAGGCCGACTACGACCTGGTCCGACGGTTGCGCGCGTCGATCTGCGTGCTCGGCCCACTGCTGGCCCGTCGGGGGTACGTGCGGGTGGCCCATCCCGGCGGCGACGCGATCGGGTCGCGGGGGTTGGACATGCACATCTCGGGGCTGACCCGGATGGGCGCGGAGATCTCCGGTGAGCACGGGTTCGTCATCGCCTCCGCCCCGCACGGGCTGCGTGGCGCGGACATCGTGCTGGATTTTCCCAGCGTCGGCGCGACCGAGAATCTGGTGATGGCGGCGGTGCTGGCCCAGGGCACCACGATGATCGACAACGCGGCCCGGGAGCCGGAGATCGTCGACATCTGCACGATGCTGAATCAGATGGGCGCGCGCATCGTCGGCGCGGGCACGTCCATGTTGCGGATCACCGGTGTGCCCGGTCTGCGTCCGGTGCGCCACGCCACGGTGGGGGACCGGATCGTCGCGGGCACCTGGGCGTTCGGCGCGGCGATGACCCGGGGAGACGTGACGGTGACCGGGCTGGATCCGGCCTTCCTGGAGGTCGCGTTGGACAAGGTGGTCGCCGCCGGCGGGCTGGTGGAGACCCGGGGGGACGGCTTCCGGGTACGGATGGACGAGCGGCCCCGGGCGGTGGATGTGGTGACGCTGCCGTACCCCGGCTTCGCCACCGACCTGCTGCCGATGGCGATCGGGCTGGCGGCCGTCAGCGACGGCGCCTCCCTGATCACTGAGAACATCTTCGACGGCCGGTTCATGTTCGCCAACGAGATGATGCGGCTCGGCGCGGACATCAAGACCGATGGGCATCACGCGGTGGTCCGGGGACGGGATCGGCTCTCCGGTGCCCCGGTGCGGGCCACCGACATCCGTGCCGGCGCGGGGCTGATCATCGCCGGGCTCTGCGCGGAGGGGGTCACCGAGGTCTCCCACGTGCACCACGTCGACCGGGGTTACCCGGACTTCGTGGCCGATCTGCGTGCGCTCGGGGTGGCGGTCGAGCGGGGCACCACGCCGGAGGAGCCGGCACTGGAGATCTGAGGTCGGACCCGCGACCCGGCCCGACCGCCACTTAGCCATCGTTCAGTCTCGCCGACTAGGGTGCAGGCAGGCACTCAATCGCAGCGAGGGAGAAGTAGATGGCGGGTCGACTCGCAGTCGTCGGGGCCGGGTTGATGGGTTCCGGCATCGCCCAGGTGGCGGCGCAGGCGGGCTGGCAGGTGACGCTGCGCGACCTGGACGACGCGGCCACCACCCGAGGGCTCGGCGGCATTCGGAAGTCACTGGAGAAGTTCGCCGAGAAGGGCAAGATCGAGGCGTCCGAGGTCGAGGCGACGCTGGCTCGGATCACCCCGACCACCGACCTGGAGGCGGCGGCGGACGCGGACATCGTGGTCGAGGCGGTCTTCGAGCGGCTGGAGATCAAGCACGAGGTGTTCCGCGCTCTGGACAAGATCTGCAAGTCGGACGCGGTGCTCGCCACCAACACGTCGGCCATCCCGGTCACCCAGATCGCCGCGGTGACCGAGCGGCCCGAGGCGGTCGTCGGCACGCACTTCTTCTCCCCGGTGCCGATGATGCAGCTCTGCGAGTTGGTTCGCGGTTACAAGACCAGCGACGCCACGCTGGACACCGCGCGGGTCTTCGCCGAGGAGATCGGCAAGACGGTCGTGGTGGTCAACCGGGACATCGCCGGCTTCGTCACCACCCGGCTGATCTCCGCCCTGGTGATGGAGGCGGTCAAGCTGGTCGAGTCCGGCGTGGTGTCCGCGGAGGACCTGGACACCGCCTGCCGCCTGGGCTTCGGGCACGCGATGGGCCCGCTGGCCACCACCGACCTGACCGGCGTGGACGTGCTGCTGCACGCCTCGAAGAACATCTACACCGACACCGCCGACGAGAAGTTCTTCCCGCCGGAGCTGCTCCAGCGGATGGTCACCGCCGGTGACCTGGGCCGCAAGACCGGCAAGGGCTTCTACACGTACTGAGTGGTGGCGGCCGGGGCGGGCACCCGCCCCGGCCGACCGCTCAGCCGTCGCGCTTGGTGGTCCAGCGAAAGGTGGTCAGGCACAGGACCAAGCCGATCACGCACCACAGGGCCAGCACCATCGCCACCCGGCCCAGCTCGAACGAGCCGCCCGGTTCCTGGGCGCCGAAGCTCTCCGGCAGGAAGACCGACCGCAGCCCCTGGCACATCCACTTGAGCGGGAACAGCGTCGCCACCTGCTGCATCCAGGTGGGCAGTTCGGTGAAGACGAAGAACACCCCGGAGATGAACTGGAGCACCAGGGAGACCGGGGTGACCACCGCCGAGCCGCTGCGGGCGCTGCGGGCCAGCGAGGAGATCGCGATGCCGCTCAGGGTGCAGGCGGTCACCCCGAGCACGGCGACCCAGCCGAAGGTGAGCCACTTTCCGGCGGTGCCCGGCAGGTCAAGGTCGAACAGCGCCACCGCGAAGGCCAGCAGCAGGGCGGTCTCGGCGATGCCGATCACCACCACCATGATCACCTTGCCGGCGAACCAGACCCACTTCGGCATCGGCGTGCCCCGGTAGCGCTTGAGCATGCCCCGGTCCCGCTCGACCGGGATCCAGATGCCGAGGTTCTGGAAGCTCACCGTCATCAGGCCGGTCGCGATCATGCCGGTGATGAAGTACTGGGTGACCTTCACCTCGCCGCCGATCGTCCCGTGGAAGATCGACGCGAAGATCAGGATCATGATGATGGGGAAGCCCATCGTGAAGACCACCGACTCCCGGCTGCGCAGGAACTGGGTGATCTCCAGCCGGCCCTGGCGCAGGGCGAGCGCGCCGGCCCTCGGCCGACGGCTGCGGGTCGTGGCGACCGGCGTCGCCGGCTTCGTCGTGGTCGTCATCACGCGTGTCCGATCATGGTGAGGTAGACGTCCTCCAGGGTCGGCCGGGTCACGGTGAGCCCGGGGACCTCGCCGTCGTAGCGCGCGGCGAGGTCGGCGACGAAGGCCGTCGGCGTCGCGCTCTGCGCGCTCTCCAACGTCCCTTCCGGGGTACGCCAGGAGACCGTGGCGAGGGCCTCCTGTCGATTGCCCAGCCGGTTGGGTGCGGCGACCTCAGCCAGCCGACCGCCAACGATCACGCCGACCCGGTCGGCGAGGGACTCGGCCTCGTCCAGGTAGTGGGTGGTGAGCACGATGGTGGTGCCGACGGCGGCGAGGGCGCGGATCAGGTCCCAGAACTCGCGGCGCGCCTCCGGGTCGAAGCCGGTGGTCGGCTCGTCGAGGAAGAGCAGCTCCGGTCGGCCGATGATGCCCAGCGCCACGTCCAGACGGCGCTTCTGCCCGCCGGAGAGGGTGTGTGTGCGGGCCTTCGCCTTGCCGGCCAGCCCGACCCGCTCGATCACCTTGTCCGGGTCCTCGGCGTCGGGGTAGAAGCCGGAGAAGTGCCGGATCACCTCGGCCACGGTCAGCTCGTCGAACTCGCCGGTGCTCTGGAGCACGATGCCGACCCGGGAACGCCAGGTGACGTCCGGGTTGGCCGGGTCCGCGCCGAGCACTGAGACCTCGCCGGCATCCCGGTGTCGGTAACCCTCCAGGATCTCCACCGTGGTCGTCTTGCCGGCGCCGTTCGGGCCGAGCAACGCGAACACCTCGCCACGGTGCACGTCGAGATCCACGCCCGCCACCGCCACGTTGTCGCCGTACGCCTTGCGCAGCCCTCGGACGGAGATCGCCAACTCATCATCCATGGCGTCCAGTGTGCGCCTGACCCAGCGCTGCCTGGTGCCCCGGGTGTGGCGGTGCGCGCCATTGCGCCCGCTTCGCACCAGGACATCCGCGACATGGACCTGTGTGGTTTTCCACAACCCCTTTTACTGAACGGTAACTTAGACTCCGGCCATGGATGAGATGGCATTCCCGGGGCGGCTGCCCGAGCGGGACCGCCCGTGGGTGATGCGCACCTACGCCGGCCACTCGTCGGCTGCCGCGACCAACGCCCTCTTCCGCCGCAACCTGGCGAAGGGGCAGACCGGGCTCTCGGTCGCCTTCGACCTGCCCACCCAGACCGGTTACGACCCGGACCACGAACTCGCCTCCGGTGAGGTCGGCCGGGTCGGCGTGCCGGTGGCCCATCTCGGCGACATGCGGGCGCTCTTCGACGGCATCCCGCTCGCCGAGATGAACACCTCGATGACCATCAACGCCCCGGCGATGTGGCTGCTCTCCCTCTACGGGACCGTGGCGATGGAGCAGGGGTGGAGCGCGGACACGCTCTCCGGCACCACCCAGAACGACATCATCAAGGAGTACCTGTCCCGGGGGACGTACATCTTCCCACCGGCGGCCTCGCTGCGGCTGACCGCAGACGTCATCGCCCACACGCTGAAGACGATGCCGAAGTGGAACCCGGTCAACATCTGCTCGTACCACCTCCAGGAGGCCGGCGCCACGCCCGTACAGGAGGTCGGCTTCGCGCTGGCCACCGCCGTCGCCGTGCTCGACGCGGTCCGCGACTCCGGCCAGGTGCCCGCCGAGCGGATGGGCGACGTGGTCCAGCGGATCTCGTTCTTCGTCAACGCCGGGGTGCGCTTCGTCGAGGAGATCGCCAAGATGCGCGCGTTCGGCGTGCTCTGGGACGAGATCACCCGGGACCGGTACGGGGTCACCGACGCCAGGCAACGGCGGTTCCGCTACGGCGTGCAGGTCAACTCTCTCGGCCTCACCGAGGCGCAGCCGGAGAACAACATCCAGCGCATCGTGCTGGAGATGCTCGGCGTGACGATGTCCCGCGACGCCCGGGCCCGCGCGGTCCAACTGCCCGCCTGGAACGAGGCGCTCGGCCTGCCCCGCCCGTGGGACCAGCAGTGGTCGCTGCGGATGCAGCAGGTCCTGGCGTACGAGTCGGATCTGCTCGAATATCCCGACCTCTTCGCCGGCTCGCACGTGATGACCGCGCTGGTCGACGAGGTCGTCACCGGGGCGCGGGTCGAGCTGGACAAGGTGCTGGAGCTGGGAGGCGTCGTCGCCGCCGTGGAGACCGGCTACCTCAAGAGCGCGCTGGTCGCGTCGCTGGCCGACCGCCGCCGACGGATGGAGTCCGGTGCCGACGTGGTGGTCGGGGTCAACCGGTACACCGAGACCGAACCCTCCCCGCTGACCGTCGCCGGCGCGGACGCCGTCGAGCAGGTCGACCCCGAGGCCGAGGCGGCCGCCGCGGACGGCGTACGCCGGTGGCGGGCCGACCGGGACGCGGCCGTGGTCGACGCGGCGCTGGCCCGGCTCCGCGCGGACGCCGCGACCACCACCAACCTGATGCCGGCGACCCTGGAGTGCGTGCGGGCCGGGGTGACCACCGGCGAGTGGGCCGGGGCGCTGCGCCAGGTCTTCGGCGAGTACCGGGCGCCGACCGGCCTGGCCGGCGCGACCGGCGGCGGCGCTGAGCCGGGCCTCGCGGCGGTCCGCGAGCGGGTCACCGCCACCGCGCGGGAGCTGGGCAGCGGCCGGCTGCGACTGCTGGTCGGCAAACCCGGGCTGGACGGGCACTCCAACGGCGCGGAGCAGATCGCGGTACGCGCCCGCGACGCCGGCTTCGAGGTGGTCTACCAGGGCATCAGGTTGACCGCAGGGCAGATCGTGGCGGCAGCCGTGGAGGAGGACGTCGACCTGGTCGGGCTCTCCGTGCTCTCCGGCTCGCACCTGGCCGCCGTGCCCGCGGTGCTCGACGGGCTGCGCGCCGCCGGCCGGGCGGACCTGCCGGTGGTGGTGGGCGGCATCATCCCGGCCGGTGACGCGGACACCCTCCGGGCGGCCGGGGTCGCCCGGGTCTTCACCCCGAAGGATTTCGCCCTCACCGGCATCATCGACGACCTGGTGACTGTCATCCGGCGCGCCAACGACCTGCCCTGATCAGGCGTCACCCCGGCGGGCCGGCGGTTCGGCGTGGGTCAGCGGCCGGCGTAGGTCATGCAGTCGGCCATGTCGTTGTCCGGGCCGACCCTGATCGACGTCGCGTGGCACTCCAGCTGCTCGTTGTGCCGGCAGTCGGCGCGCTGGCAGGCGCCCACCTGCGCGATCAGGCTCTCCACCCCGCCCCGGACCGGCGACTCGACGAAGGTGTGGCAGTGCGCGTGATCCATGCTGCCGATGGTGATCGCGAACGCGTGGCAGTCACCCGACTGGTTGTACGCGCAAGCGGCCACTACGCATTCCTGGACTCGGGGCATCTCCAACGCTGCGGTCATGCCGACCTCCTCTAGGCTCTTGCCCCGATACTAGGCTTTTGTCGGCCTGCCGAACCTCGGTATGGCGAGCACGCAGGCCGGGCAGGCGTCAGACGCGGAAGCCGGCGGCGCGGGCAGCCTCACGTTCGCGGCGTCGTTCGGAACGACGGCGGACGAACCAGAAGATGAAGACCACCAGACCGACCAGGAAGACGAGCACCAGCACCGGCAGGATGACCGCCACCAGGGAAATCACCACGCTGGTGGCGTCCTCGGCGGTGCTGGCGACCGGGGCGCCGAAACCGGCGGTGGCAGCGTTGACGACGGGGCGGGCCGCGGACTTGAGCAGGTGCACGCCCAACGCCAGCAGGACGCCGGTGACGACCGGCACCCACTGGTGGGACGAGAAGAAACTCCCCGGGTCGCTGACCGTCACCGTCTCCGACGAGGAGCCGGCGCCGAAGGCCAGGCCACCGGCGGTGGGCCGGACCACGGTATGCACGACGTCGTTGATGTGGTCGACCAAGGGCACCTTGTCCGCCACCATCTCCACGGCGAGCAGCACGGCCATGATGGCGATGACCCAACCGTTGCCGAGCCAGGTCCAGCCGCTGGGCAGGTCGATCAGGTCGGTGTAACGGCCGAGCAGACCGAGGATGAGCAGGGGTATGTAGGCGTTCAGCCCCGCCGAGGCGGCGAGACCGGTGCCGGTGAGGACTTCGAACACGGTCTCAGCATCGCATCGACGCGCCAGTGCCGCTCGCCGGAGACCGGTGGGTGCTCGGCTACCCTCGTCGGGTGCGGTTGGTCATTGCGAAGTGCTCGGTGGATTACGTCGGACGGCTCTCGGCTCACCTGCCGCTGGCCACCCGGTTGCTGATGGTGAAGGCGGACGGGTCGGTGTCTATCCACGCCGACGACCGGGCGTACAAGCCGTTGAACTGGATGAGCCCGCCCTGTCGGCTGGAGGAGGCCCCCGGGGTGTGGCGGGTCGTCAACAAGGCCGGTGAGGAGCTGCGGATCACCCTGGAGGAGATCTTCCAGGACACCTCGTACGAGTTGGGGGTGGATCCGGGGCTGCGCAAGGACGGGGTGGAGGCGCACCTACAGGAGTTGCTGGCCGCCAACCCGGGTGTCCTGGGTGAGGGGTTCACGCTGGTCCGCCGCGAGTACATGACGGCGATCGGCCCGGTGGACCTGCTCTGCCGGGACGCCAATTCCGGCTCGGTGGCCGTCGAGGTCAAACGGCGTGGCGACATCGACGGGGTGGAGCAGTTGACCCGCTACCTCGAGTTGATGAACCGTGACCCGCTGCTCAGCCCGGTCGTCGGGGTCTTCGCCGCGCAGGAGATCAAGCCGCAGGCCCGGGTGCTCGCCACCGACCGCGGCATCCGGTGTGTGGTGGTGGACTACGACAAGCTGCGCGGCATCGTGAAGGACGAGCTGACCCTCTTCTGATCGGCGCCCTACCCCTTGCGCACCGCGATCAGCGACTTGGACAGGCCGAACACCCGCTCCACCAGCATTGTCGAGTCGGGGAAGTAGTGGCGCATCTGCGAACGGTCCAGCAACTCGGTCCAGAGCACCTGGTGGATGGCGGCGGCGTGGCTGCGGGTCGGCTTGTGCCCCAACGGCCAGCGTTGGGCGAACGCGGTGCGCAGTCGTACCGGCAGGAACTGCATTCCCGGCGCGATCCAGTGTGGCTCGATGGGGAAGTAGCGGTACGGCGTCTGCACCCAGTGCCGCTCGGCCAGTGAGCGGGCGGCGGCGGCGAAGCGAAGACGGCGTTCGTGCCCGCCCACATGCTCCAGCACCGAGTTCGAGAAGACCAGGTCGTAGCTGCCCTTGGTGAGGTGCTGCGGCAGGTCGCAGGCGTCGGCCTGCTCGACGTGGGCCCAGTCCGGGACGACGGCGGGCGGCTTCTCCAGGTTGACGACTGTCACCCGGGCCGGTCGGATGGTGGCGCGGTGCCAGGTGCCGAGCCGACCACCGAGATCGACCACGTGCATGTCGCCGATGTCGGGAAAGGTGCGCGCCAACCAGTCCGAGCGGTGCTGACGCCGTCGGGCGCTCCACGACCGGTCACTGTCGACAAGACGGTAGCGCAATCGATTGGGGCCCATTTAACGCAATGTACCGCCGCGGCCACGGCGTACAAACATGTGGATGTGCCGATCTTTGTTGATGATCGGTTATCCGACAGCTACCTCCCGTACATGACCTTGATGGCCTTGACGAGTCGGGCCACGTCGGCGGGGGTGCGGTCGAAGGTCATCGACGGCAGCAGTGACCGGGCGCGACGTCGGGTGATCGCCTTGGCCCGACCGAACTCGCGCAGGCCGTCCTCCCCGTGGATCCGACCGAAGCCGGAGTCGCCCACACCGCCGAACGGCAGGGTGGACATGCCGGCGAAGGTCAGCGTGGAATTGATCGAGGCCATCCCGGAGCGCAGCCGCCGGGCGATGGCCACCGCACGCCGCCGGCCGAAGACCGAACCCCCGAGGCCGTACGACAGGGCGTTGGCGCGGGTGACGGCCTCGTCGGCGTCGCGGACCCGGCTGATCGTCAGCGTGGGGCCGAAGGTCTCCTCGCGGACGGCGGCCGAGTCCTCCGGGACGTCCACCAGCACGGTGGGGTGGACGTACGGCGGCTGCACGGCGCTCGGGCCGCCGAGCACGGCCCGCCCGCCGGAGGTGATCGCGGCGTCGATGTGCCGGCGGATCACGTCGATCTGCTGGGGCATGGTGATCGGGCCGATGTCGGTGCCCTCCGGCCCGACCGTCAGTTGACCGGCGCGGGCCACCACCTTGTCGACGAAGGCGTCGAAGACGGCGTCGACGGCGTACACCCGCTCGATGCCGATGCAGGTCTGGCCCGCGTTGGTCATGCCGCCCCAGACGCACGCCTCGGCGGCCGCGTCCAGGTTGGCGTCGCTGTCGACGATCATGGCGTCCTTGCCGCCGCCCTCGATGAGCACCGGGGTCAGCGACTCGGCGCAGGCGGCCATCACCTTGCGGGCGGTGCTGGTGGAGCCGGTGAAGGCCACCTTGTCGACGCCGGAGCGGCACAGCGCCGCGCCCACGTCGCCCAGCCCGTGCACGGCGGTGAACACCGGCTGCTCGGGCACCACCTCGGCGAAGCTGTCCACCAGCCACTGGCCGACGGCGGGCGTGTACTCGCTCGGCTTGAGCACCACGGCGTTGCCGGCGGCGAGGGCGTACGCGGCGGAGCCGATGGGCGTGAAGACCGGATAGTTCCACGGCCCGATCACGCCGACCACCCCGTACGGCTGGTATTCGAGGTGCCCGGAGAACTCGGCGAGGATGAGCCGGGACCGCACCCGGCGTGCACCGAGCACACGGCGGGCGTTGCGGGCGGCCCAGTCGATGTGCTCGATCGCGGTGACGATCTCGACTATGGCGTCGGCGACCGGCTTCCCGCCCTCGACGTGCACCAACTCGGCCAACTGCTCGATGCGCTTGGCGAGCAGGGCGCGCCACCGCAGCATCCGCTCGCGGCGGCCGGTGAAGCCCAGACCGGCCCACCACTCGCCGGCGGCACGGGCGCGGGCGACGGCCTGCCGCACGTCCGCGTCGGTGGCGACGGGGAGGCGACCGGCCTCAGCGCCGGTCGCCGGGCTGGTGGAGACCAACTGACCCGCCTCGATGACCGGAACGCCCGGGATATGCACTGCCGTCATGGCGGAAGTCTAGACCTGAGGATTACTCACCGGTAGGGTCGCCGATTCGGTGCGCGGCGGCCGGCGTCGCACCAACCCGACCGATCGTTGATCAGTGCAGGTCACGGCGTGGGTGACAGATGCGGCCCGCCCGAATCGTCGAACGGCAGATGGCCGGGAGGTGACGAGAGGCTGACCGGCCGGTCGGTATTGACGACTACCGTCTGATGGCAAGCTGACGCGCGGAGTGACGGTGTGGGGTGGAGGGCTGACTGTCCATGGAGGAACATCCGGAACTGATGCCGCTGTTGACGGTCGCGGGTGGGCCGATGCGCGGCGCGAGTTTTCGCATGCGAGCCGAAGCGCAGGTGATCGGCCGAGCGCCGACCGGCCAGGTGGTCATCAACGACCCGCACCTGAGCCGTCGCCACGCCGAGGTGTGGCTGGCGCCGGAAGGTCCGTCCCTGCGGGACCTGGGCTCGACCAACGGCACGTGGCTCAACGACCGGCGGATCACCGAGGTGGAGCGACTCTCCGACGGTGACGTGATCCGGCTGGGCCGAACCGAACTGCGCCTGTTCGACCCCGGGGTGGCGCTCACCGACCCGGTGGGGCTCAGCTTCGGCCCGTCCCGGCGCGACGTCCGACCGACGTTGCCGCTGCCGCTCGCCGCGCAGCCGGGCACGCGCCGCTGACCGCTCCGGTCAGCCACACCAGGCGGTTGACCCACTGCCGGTCAGAAACACCGGGCCGCCGACCGCCTGGCGGTCGGCCACACCGGGCAGCTTCGCCGGGTGGCGGCCCGACACCTGGACCGGCGGGAACCAGAGTGGCAGCATGCCGCGGATGGAAACCGAGCAGCGGACCGTGACGGCGAACGGCATCACCCAGGCGGTACGGGTGGCCGGCCCGCCGGACGGCACACCGGTGCTGCTGATCCACGGCAACTGCTCGTCCGCGCTGTTCTGGGAGCCGCTGGTCCGGCGGCTGCCCCCGACGCTGCGGGTGATCGCCCCCGACCTGCGCGGTTACGGCGACTCCGCGACCGCCCCGGTGGACGCCACCCGGGGCCTGCGGGACTTCGCCGACGACGTGGCCGCCCTGCTGGACGACCCGACGCTCTTCGACGCCGACGCGCGCCCGGTGGTGGTCGGGCACTCCCTCGGCGGCGGGGTCGCGATGCGCCTGCTGGTCGACCATCCGCACCGGGTGGGGGCGTTGCTGCTCGCCGCGCCGGTCTCCCCGTACGGCTTCGGTGGCACCCGCGACCTGAACGGCACGCCGACCACCCCCGACTTCGCCGGCACCGGCGCCGGCACGGCGAACCCGGACTTCGTCGCCCGACTCGCGGCCGGCGACCGGAGCGCGGACGCGCCAGCCAGCCCCCGCGCCGTGCTGCGAACCACCTATGTGGCCGATCCCGCCTCGCTCGGCGCGGACGAGGAGCTGCTGCTGGGCACGGTGCTCTCCACCGCGACCGGGGACGACAACTACCCGGGCACGGCGGTGCCGTCAGAGAACTGGCCGGGCACCGCGCCGGGGGAGCGCGGGGTGCTCAACGCACTCGCGCCGACCTGGTTCCGGCTCGCCGACGAGCTGGTGGCCGTCGCCGAGAAACCGCCGGTCACCTGGGTACGCGGGGACGCCGACGTCATCGTCTCGGACACCTCGCTCTTCGACCTGGCGTACCTGGGTTCGCTGGATCTCGTGCCCGGCTGGCCCGGCGCGGACGCCTGCCCGCCGCAGCCGATGATCGGCCAGACCCGGGCGGTGCTCGACCGGTACGCGGCGGCCGGCGGCGCGTACCACGAGGTGGTGCTCCCGGGCTGCGGGCACAGCCCCCACCTAGAGCGTCCGGCGGAGTTCGTCGCCGAGTTGTTGGCCCTGACCAGCGGGTCGGCCGCCTGAACGGCGTCCACTGGCGGCGCTGCCGTGCCGTGGGTGAAATATGCCACGGCGTCTCGACAACTCACCGTCGCGTGGCAGACTCGCGCGCATAACCTTAGCGGCCGTTCAGTGGTCGTGCGGAGTCTCTGGGGAGGCCGGTCGTGGCGCGCGAGTTCAGCACCGTTGGCGTGGTGGGGCTGGGCACCATGGGTGCCGGCATCGTCGAGGTCTTCGCCCGCAACGGCATCGACGTGGTGGCCGTGGAGATCTCCGCGCCGGCCCTGGAACGCGGCCGGGCCACCCTCACCGGCTCCACCGACCGGGCGGTCGCGAAGGGCAAGCTCGCCGAGGCGGACCGCGACGCCCTGCACGAGCGGGTGCACTTCAAGGTCGGACTGGACGCGCTGCACTCCGTCGACCTCGTCATCGAGGCGGTGCCCGAGCACCTGGACCTCAAGCAGCGGATCTTCGCCGAGCTGGACCGGGTCTGCCGACCCGAGACGATCCTCGCCACCAACACCTCGTCGCTGAGCGTCACGGAGATCTCGGTGGCCACCAGCCGACCCAACCAGGTGATCGGCATCCACTTCTTCAACCCGGCCCCGGTGATGAAGCTGGTCGAGGTGGTCCGCACGGTCGTCACCGCACCCGAGGTGGTCGCCGACGTGGAAGCGCTCTGCGCCCGCCTCGGCAAGGTCGACGTCACCATCAACGACCGGGCCGGGTTCATCGCCAACGCCCTGCTCTTCGGCTACCTCAACCACGCCGTCGGCATGTTCGAGTCGCACTACGCGACCCGGGAGGACATCGACGCCGCGATGAAGCTCGGCTGCGGCCTGCCGATGGGCCCGCTGGCGCTGATGGACCTGATCGGCCTGGACACCGCGTACGAGATCCTGGACACCATGTACCGGCGCGGCGGACGGGACCGCCGGCACGCCCCGGTGCCGCTGCTCAAGCAGATGGTGACGGCGGGGCTGCTCGGCCGAAAGTCGGGCCGGGGCTTCTACACCTACGAGCGGCCCGGCTCCCCGAAGGTCGTACCCGACGAGGCGACGCCGGTGGCAACGGAGGCCGCGCTCGCCGACGGCGCCCGGGCCATCTACGCCGAGGTCGGCATCGGGAGCGCGACGAGTGAGCTTGCGAGCCCCGCAGCCGTGACCAAGGTCGGCATTGTCGGCTCCGGGACGATGGCCACCGGGATCATCGAGGTCTTCGCGAAGGCCGGTTACGAGGTCGTCTCGGTCACCCGCGGCATGGAGAAGTCCGCGAAGGTCTGCGAGGCGGTCAAGACCTCGCTCAACAAGGGTGTGGTGCGGGGCAAGCTCGCCGAGGCCGACCGGGACGCCGCCCTCGGCCGGATCAGCTGGTCCGCCACGCTCGACCACCTCGCCGACGTCGACCTGGTGGTCGAGGCGGTCGTCGAGGAGTTGAGCGTCAAGAAGGCGCTCTTCGCCAGCCTCGACGAGATCTGCAAGCCGGGCGTCGTGCTGGCCACCACCACCTCGTCGCTTCCGGTGATCGACGTGGCGATGGCCACCCAACGGCCGGCCGACGTGGTGGGGCTGCACTTCTTCAACCCGGCGCCGGTCATGCCGCTGGTCGAGGTGGTCCGCACCATCCGCACCTCCCCGGAGGCCACCGCCACCGCGCGGGCGGTCTGCGCGGCGCTCGGCAAGACCGCGGTGGTCTGCGGTGACCGGTCCGGGTTCATCGTCAACGCGCTGCTCTTCCCGTACCTGAACGACGCGGTGAAGATGTTGGAGGCCAGCTACTCGACGGCCGACGACATCGACCACGCCATGAAGCTGGGCTGCGGCTACCCGATGGGCCCGTTCGAGCTGCTCGACGTGGTCGGGCTGGACGTGGCCCTGGCCATCCAACGCGAGCTGTACCTGGAACTGCGCGAGCCGGGCTTCGCGCCCGCGCCGCTGCTGGAGCACCTGGTGACCGCCGGCTATCTGGGCCGCAAGACCCGCCGCGGCTTCCGCGACCACTCACACCGCTGACCGCGTCTGCGGGGTGTGACCTTTGGGGCCGGCCGAACGAGGGTTTCACCGAGGAGGACCCCGCAACGGTGCTGGGCGGGGTGCAGGTCGCCGAGCACCTGGACCGGCCCGCGACCTGGTGACCGCCCCGGGCGGCCTCACCAGCCGGACGTACGCTTGGTGACTGTGAGCCCCCGTCGCAACCGCCCTCGCCGGGACGAGAACGCCAACCTGGACGCCGACCGGGTCCGGCAGGGCGTCGCCTCGGTGCAGCAATGGACCGACGGCGCCTGGCAGGTACGCGGCATCGGCGCTGGCGCGTCGGTCAAGACGTACCGCTGCCCCGGTTGTGACCAGGAGATCCGACCCGGGGTGGCACACCTGGTGGCCTGGCCGGCGGACGGCCTGGGTGACCTGACCGACCGGCGACACTGGCACAGCGGCTGCTGGCGGGCCCGGGACCGGCGCGGCCCGGCGGTGCAGCGCGGCCGGGGCACCCCGCGCTACTGAACCGGCCCGCTGGCACGCCTTGCGCTTGCGGCCCGAGCGACCTGGGTCACCCTCTTCCCGCCTGGGCGGGCGGCGGCGGCGACTTCGCGACAGACTTGGGCGGTGAGCACAGCGATCCGCGCGTCGTCGATCCTGCCCGGCCGCCGGGAGGACATCGAGCTGCACACCGCCGACGGTCTGCGGCTGGTCGGTGAGCTGGCCCTGCCGGCCGACCGGCCGCCGGTGGCCACCCTGGTCTGCCTGCACCCGCTGCCCACCCACGGCGGAATGATGGACAGCCACGTGTTCCGCAAGGCGGCCTGGCGGCTGCCCGCGCTGGCCGACCTGGCGGTGCTGCGGTTCAACACCCGGGGCACCGGCAGCGTGCGCGGCACCAGCGAGGGAGCCTTCGACGGCGCGGTGGGGGAGCGGTACGACGTGGCCGCCGCCATCGAGTACGCGGAGTTCGCCGAGCTGCCCAACATCTGGCTCGTTGGGTGGTCCTTCGGCACCGACCTGGCGCTGAAGTACGGCTGCGACCCGTCGATCGCCGGGGCGATCCTGCTCTCCCCGCCGCTGCGCTTCTCCGCCCCCGAAGACCTGGGCACCTGGGCCAACTCGGGTCGGCCACTGGTGGCGCTGGTGCCGGAGTTCGACGACTACCTGCGCCCGACCGAGGCGCGGGAGCGGTTCGCCGCCGTGCCCCAGATCGAGGTGGTCGGGGTGCCGGGTGCCAAGCACCTCTGGGTGGGTGACGCGGAGACGGTGCTCGACGAGATCGTCCGGCGGGTCAACCCGGCCGTCGAGGTGCCGCTGCCGACAACCTGGGACGGCCCGATGGAGGCTGGCGACGTCAGCGCGTACGCCGACCGGACGGTGGCGGCCTTCTCCGACACACCGGTCCCCGGCCCGGCCGCCACCAAGGCGGAGTGACCCGCTCGTCCCGGGCCCGGCCGCCGGTCATTGCTGGCCGCCGGCCTGGCTGGCGGCCGGTCCGGGCTGGCCGCTGGTCCGGGCTGGCTTGCTGACGGTCAGCGGCGTTCCTGGCGGGGCAGCACCACCTCGCGCAGGATCAGTTGCAGCGCGGCCACCGTGGGGATGGCGATCAACGCGCCCACCACACCCAGCAGCGCCACCCCGAGCAGCGCGGCCAGCAGGGCCGCCACCTCGTTGACCTCCACCGAGCGCCGCATCACCTTCGGGTAGATGAGGTAGTTCTCCACCTGCTGATAGATGAGGAAGAAGACCGCGCAGGCGATGCCGGTGGGCAGGTCGGCGGCGAAACCGACCAGGCTCACGATCACCGCACCCAGGGTGGCGCCGATCTGCGGGATCAGATCGGTCACCGCGACGACCACGGCCAGCGCGAACGGGTACGGCAGGTCGACGATCAGCGCGAAGACGAACGTGGTCGCGCCGGCCAGCACCGCGATGCTCAGCGCGCCGACCATGTACGAACCGACCTTGGCCAGGATCTCATCGCCGATCAGCTGCACCCGCTCCCGCCGGGACCGGGGCACCAACGAGTAGCCCAGCGAGCGCAGCCGGTCGAAGTAGGCCAGGAAGTAGATCGTCAGCACCAGCACGGTCAGCGTCCGGAACACCGTGCCGAAGATCAGTTGTGCGCCGCCCAGCACCCCACCGAGCGCCCGCCCGACGGTTTCCGCGTTGGCCGCGCCCTGCACCCGCTCCACCACGTCGTACCGCTCCACCAGGTCATTGACCGTCGGGTTGCGGCGCAGCTCGTCGAGCAGACTGGGGATCTGGTCGATGAACTGCCCCGACTGGGTGACGATCGGCGGGACCAGCGCCACCACGCCGCCGCAGAGCAGCAACACCACAGTCAACGCCACCGCGGCCACCGCCAGGCCGTGTGGCACACCCCAGCGGCCCAACCGGACCACCGCCGGGTTGAGACCGACCGCGAGGAAGAGCGCGATCACCACCAGCACGAGGATGCCGCCGGCATTGCGAATCCCCAGATAGAGGGTGTACGCCAGCAGCACGCCCAGCGCCCCGGTGAAGCCGATCAGGAAACTGCTGCGGCGCAGTGGCCGGCCCGGCGTGCCGAACTTTCCGGACGGGACCGCCGGCGGCTCGTCCGGGTCGGTCCCCGGCGCGGGAACCGGCACCGGCAGTGGTGTCTCCGCAGGCGTGGGTGTCTCTGCGGGCGTTGATGTCTCTGCGGGCGTTGGTGTCTCCGTCGGCTGTGGTGTCTTCGTCGGTCGTGGGCCGGCGGTCACGTCCGGCTCATCGCCGGACGGGTCATGCTGTGACACCAGAGACCTCCTGGCTCAGGCGGTCGGACGACGGGTCCATGACGTCACAACTTCCTTCATCAGCTTGATCGACTGGCGGCGGGACGACGCAACGTTTCTGATCATCTCCCGGAGCGCCAGCAGCGTAGCCACCTCATGGTCGCCACCGACCACGAGACCGTCAACCTGGTGTTCCATGTGTCCCACCCAACCACCGTCGACGCCTCGGGCCAGATTGAACGGTCCGGAAAGCCGACGGCACCACGGATGTCGACCAGACCCGTAGATCTTGGACAGTTTCCGTCACGCCCTGACGGAAAGTGTCCAAGATCTGGTGGTGTGGCGGCTTCCCGGCGGTGAAGGCTGTTCGGATGCTGCCCGCCGATGACGCCGACGCACTCGACTGGCTCGCCTTCGAGCAGGCGGGCGTGCTGACCACCGCGCAGGTCACTGGGCTGCTCAGCGAGGGGGCGGTGCGGGGCCGGATCCGCACCGGCCGGTGGCGGTCGATCTGCCGGGGGATCCTGCTGACCGGCAACGGCCGCCTGACCCGCGACCAGCAGCTCTGGGTCGCGGTGCTGGCCGCCGGACCGGGGGCGGTGCTGGCCGGGGTGACCGCCGCAGCCGAAGCGGGGGTGCGAGGGCTGCACCGCGAGCCGCTGCACGTGCTGGTGCCGGCAGACCGCCGTGCGGCGCGGACCACCCTGCGTCGACTGCCGATCGACATGCCGGCGGTCCTGGTGCACCGTACGACGGTGCTACCCGAATCACACCGCCAGCTCGCCCGCCCACCGCGCACCACGACGGCGCGGGCCCTGGTGGACGCGGCGGGGTGGGCGGCCGGCGTGGACGAGGCGCAGGCGGTGCTGGCCGCCGGTTGCCAGCAACGCCGGGTGCTGCCCGAGGAGTTGCGGGCGGTGCTCGACGTGCTGCCCCGGGCGCCGCGCCGGCACCTGATCGGGCAGACCATCGGCGACATCGCGGGCGGCGCGCAGGCGCTCTCCGAGATCGACTTTCTGCGGCTGTGCCGCAGGCACCGGCTGCCCGCCCCCGACCTTCAGGAGCACCGGGTCGACGCGGCCGGCCGCAACCGCTGGCTGGACGCGTACTGGCGACAGTGGCGGGTGCAGGTGGAGATCGACGGCGCGCACCACATGGACGCCAAGCAGTGGGCGGCGGACATGCGTCGGCAGAACGACGTCTGGACCAGCGGCGACCGGATTCTGCGTTTTCCGGCCTGGCTGGTTCGCGCACGTCCGGACGAGGTCGCCGACACCGTCCGCCGCGCGCTCATGGCAGCCGGCTGGACCCCCACCTCACCTTTGCGTCACCCGACGCAGAAGTGAATCTTGGACACTTTCCGTCAGCACCTGACGGAAAGTGTCCACGATCTCGAAGCTGGGGCGGGTGGCGGTCAGTCCTTGTCGAGGGTGACCTTGCTGGGCTTGGCGCTGCGCTCGTCGGTGGTCGGCTTACTGGGTCGCTTGCCGTTCTCACCGGTGCTAGTGATCTTGGTGGGCTTGGCGCCCCGGCCACCCTCGCCCGGAACGGCGGCCACGGTCGGCTCCCCGTCCACCCCGGCGCTCGCCGTCCCACCATCCACGGTGGTCACCGGCTCGGCCACCGGCCGCGTCGTGGACTGCCCGGACTCCTCCGCACCCGCGTTCACCGGCTGCCTGGTGTCGGCGGGCTCGGCCTTCAGCCCGGTGCCCGTACCCGATTCGCCAGCACCGGCGGCCGTGCCGGCGGAAACGCTCACGCCGTCGTCCCCGCCACCGGACCTGCCGTCGTCCCCGCCGGCGCTCGCGCCGGCCGGCGCGGTCGGACCGTCGATCGGGCCGGCGACGCTCTGCAACCGCAGCTCGGACATCTGACGCTGGAGATCGTCGGACTCCTGTCGGGCCTTCCAGGTCTCCTGCCGCAGATCCGCGAGCTGCTGCTGGGCCTGGGCGATCTCCAGCATCACCTGCGCCAACTGCTGCCGGCCCGCCGCCGACTCCTGCTGGGTCGCGGCCAGGTGCTGCTGGGTGGTAGCCAGGTGCTGCTGGGTGGTGGCGGCGTACTCCTCGAACTGCCGCCGGGACGCCGCGACATGCTCGTCGGCCTTGCGGCGCTTGTCGCTGGCCTCGGTCTCGGCCCGACTCAGCAGCTCGGCAGCCTCCGACTCGGACCGCTGGCGCAGCGTCGCCGCGTCCTGCTCAGCTGCCTGAAGGATGCCGGCCGCGCCCTGCTCGATCTCGTTCTTGCGAGCGGCGTACTCGGTCTCCAGCTCGTTCTTCCGGGTGGAGTATTCGGTCTCCAGCTCGTCGCGGCGGGCGGTGAACCCGGTCTCCAGCTCCTGCTGACGGTTGGTGAAGCCGCTCTCCAGCTCCTGCTGACGGCTGGCGAACCCGGTTTCCAGCTCCTGCTGGCGCGCCGCGTGCTGCTTGTCCAACTCGTCGCGGCGCTTGGCGAACTCCTGCTCGGCCGCGGACCGTCGCTGCGCCAACTCCCGGTCGGCCGTCTCCCGACGGGAGTTGACCTCCTGCTCCACCCCGGCCCGCCACGCACCCAACTCCTGCTGGGTCTGCGCCCGGGTGTGCTGCACATACGCCTCGGTCTCGGCGCGCATCCGCTGCACGTACGCCTCGGTCTCGGCGCGGCTGCGCTTCGCCGACTCGGTGGCCTGCGTCGTCAGGCGCTCGGCCTCCTGCTGCGCCTTCGCGCGGGTGGCCCGTCCCGCCATCGACGCGTCGTCGATGATCTGCTTGGCCTCCTGCTGAACCTTGGCATGGGTGGCCCGCCCGGCCTCGGTCGCGGTGTCGGTGAGCCGCTTGGCCTCCTGAAGGGCCTTGGCATGCACCTCCTTGGCGGCATCGCGCAGGTCGCTGGCCTCCTGCCGGGCGTTCGCCAGCGTCTCGCGGGCCGTCTCGCGCAGCTTGGTGGCTTCCTGCTGGGCCCGGGCGTGGATCTCCTTGGCGGAATCCCGCAGCTGGGTGGCCTCCTGCTGGGCCTTTGCCAGCGCGTCCTGCGCCGCCCTGCGCAACTGCGCCGACTCATCCTTGGCCGACCGCAGGGTCGCCTCCGCCTCGGCCCGCCGGGCGGAGCTGTGTCGCTCCTCCTCCGCGCGTCGGGCGGCGAGGGCGATCTCGAAGTCCTTCAGTGCCCGCGCGGCCTGCTCGCGGGCCTCCTCGATGATGTGCTCGGCCGCGGCGCGACGGGCCTCGATCTCCCCGTTCGCGTCGGTGAGGATCTGCTCGGCCTGCTCCTCGGCGAGGGTGAGGATCGACTCGACCCGCGGGCCGAGATGGCGGAACGACGCCCGGTCGACAACGTTCATCTGCTTGCGTACCTGGGTCAGGTCACGCTGGAGAACCTCGACCTGGCCGGCGAGCTTGTGGATCTGTGTGTACGCCTGTTCCCGTTCGGAAGCGAGGGTCGCGATCTCGTGCTCAGCACGCGCGACATAACGGTCGACCTGTTTCTTCTCGTACCCCCGCAGAGCGGACTCGAAGCTGGGCTCCGTCGTCACGTCCCCGCCAAGGGCGAACAGTTCCTCGCCGTGCGACATGCCCCCATCCTCACACGCAACGGGCCCTGCTGGGGCGATACGGACGGGCCTTGTGGGAGCTACTTCACTCCGTTGCAGGTGGCGGATACCACGGGCTGGGAAACGCATACGGCGCGAGGTGGCACCGGTTACCCGGTGTCACCTCGCGCCGTCGATGCCCCGACCTGACGCCTCGCGTCAGCCAGCGGTCTCCGCGGGCACCCGCTCCTGACCGCCGTCGTTCTTCTTGGCGTCCGGCTTGGCAGCCGGAGCGGCCTGCGCCGGCATTCCGGGAACGATGCCGGCGAGCCCGGAGAGCATCTGACCCAACTGCGAGGTGACCGCGTCCTTCTGCCGGGTGAGGTCCTCGACCTCGCGGCGGGCGGCCTGCGTGGTCAGCTCCGCCTCGGTGCGAGCCTCGGTGAGCAGACGCTGCGACTCGGCCTTCGCCTCGTTGAGGGTCTTCTCCGAGTGGGCCTTGGCCTTGTCGACCGTCTCGGCGGCGTTGCGCTCCGACTCGACCCGCCGCGCCTCGGCGCGCTGCTCGATCTCCTTGGCCCGCTCCTGCGCGGCCCGGGCCCGCTGCTCAGCCTCGCTGACCATCTTCTGGGTCTGCGCGACCTGGGCGGCGTGGCGCTCGGACTCCTCGCGCTCGGCCTTCTCCCGCCGCTCGGCCAGCTGAAGCTCGAGGGCCTGGAGGTCCTTGTCGCGCTTGTCGCGCGCATCGGTGAGCAGCTTGGTCGCCTCGGCGCGCTTCTCCTCAGCTTCGCGGGCGGCCTTCGCCCGCTGCTGGGTGATCTCCCGCTCGGCGGTGGCCCGGAGGGTGGCGACCTCACGCTCGACGGTCGACTTCAGCTCGGCCACCTCGTGGGCGGTGACGGTACGCAGCTGCTTGGTCTCACGGTCGGCGTCGGCGCGCAGCGTGTCAGCCTCGCGACGGGCCTGCACCCGGACCTCGGCGGCCTCGCGCTCGGCGGCCGTGCGCAGGTTGCCCGCCTCACGCTCCGCGCTCGCCTTCATGGCCGCGGCTTCGGCGCGGGCCTTGTCGGTGATCTCGCGGGCTTCGAGGCGGGCGGCGGAGAGGATGCCCTCGGACTCGCGCTTGGCCTCGTTGCGGTGGTCGTTGGCCTGCTCCTCGGCGAGCCGGAGGATCTGCTCAACGCGGGTGCCGAGCCCGGAGAGGGTGGGCCGGCTGTTCTCTTCGAGCTGCTTGTTCGTGTCGGTGAGCTTCTGCTCCAGCGCACTCATGCGCTGCTCGGCCTGGCGGAGCCGACGCTGGGCGTCGTTCATCCGCTGCTCGGCCTCGGCACGGGCCTGCTCGGACTGGGTCAGCGCGGCGGTCATCCGGCCGAGGAAGTCGTCGACCTGATGAGTGTTGTATCCGCGCAGGCCAACGGTGAAATCTGGCTGCGAGTTCGCGTTATCGAAGAACGCGAGAGGGGAGGACTGCTGCTGGGGCATTGGGACATACTGGCAGACGCCCCAGGGTGCTTCGCAAGAGCGGTGGGAAGCTTTCATGCCCTCTTTACATGGTCAACTCCCGCGATCGGCGAGGTTGGACCAATCGGCGATCTTGGCAGGTCCCGGCGGGTCGGACACCACGCAGCGTGACGCGGAAAAGGGCCCCGGGGGTTACCCGAGGCCCTTTGTTCGATCCGGGTGGCTTATCCGCTAATGGGGGCGGAAGAACAATGAACGATCATCGCAATGGCCATCCGGCGCTCCGCCGTCCGGCCGGGGCCCCGCAACCGGTCGCGCCGGTCAGTGACCGCGGAACCGGTTGATCGCGTCCTCGTGCCGGGCCCGTAACTCCCCGTCGCGTACGCCCAGCCCGTCGGTGGGCGCGAGGCAGCGCACGCCGACCTTGCCCTGGTGGGCGTTGCGGTGCACCTCGTACGCGGCCTGGCCGGTCTGCTCCAGGGGGTAGGTGCGGGACACCGTCGGGTGCACCTTGCCGAGCGCGACCAGGCGGTTGGCCTGCCACGCCTCGTGATAGTTGGCGAAGTGACTGCCGACGATCCGCTTGAGGTGCATCCACAGGTAGCGGTTGTCGTACTGGTGCTGGAAGCCGCTGGTGGAGGCGCAGGTGACGATGGTCCCGCCGCGCCGGGCCACGTAGACGCTGGCGCCGAACGTCTCCCGACCCGGGTGCTCGAACACGATGTCCGGGTCTTCGCCGCTGGTCAGTTCGCGGATCCGCTCGCCGAGGCGCCGCCACTCGTCCGGGTCCTGGGTCTCCTCGTCCTTCCAGAAGCGGAAGCCCTCGGCGGCCCGATCGATGACCAGCTCCGCGCCCATCCTGCGGCACAGCTCGGCCTTCTCCGGTGAGGACACCACGCAGACCGGGATCGCGCCGCCGTTGAGCGCCATCTGGGTGGCGTACCCGCCGAGGCCGCCGGACGCGCCCCAGATCAGCACCACGTCGCCCTGTTTCATGTTGGCGCCGTGGTGCGAGACGAGCTGCCGGTACGCGGTGGAGTTGACCAGCCCGGGGCTGGCCGCCTCCTCCCAGCTCAGGTGCCGCGGCTTGGGCATCAGTTGGTTGGCCTTGACCACGGCCAGCTCGGCCAGCCCGCCGAAGTTGGTCTCGAAGCCCCAGATTCGCTGCTGCGGGTCGAGCATGGTGTCGTCGTGTCCGGCCGCGTCCTCCAACTCGACGGAGAGGCAGTGCGCGACCACCTCGTCGCCGGGCGCCCAGCGGGTCACCCCGGGGCCGGTGCGCAGCACCACGCCCGCCGCGTCCGAGCCGACCACGTGGTACGGCAGGTCGTGCCGGCGGGTCAGCTCGGAGACCCGGCCGTAGCGTTCCAGGAACCGGAAGGTGGACACCGGCTCGAAGATGCTGGTCCACACCGTGTTGTAGTTGATCGCGCTGGCCATCACCGCGATCAGCGCCTCGCCCGGCGCCAGCTCCGGCGTCGGCACCTCCTGCACGTGCAGCGCCTTGCGCGGGTCCTTGTCCCGGGTGGCCATGCCGTCGAACATCCGGGCCTCCTCGGCGCGGACGACCACGCCCCGGTAGGTCTCCGGTACGGGCAGCCCGGCGACGCCGGCGAGTTCGCGGTCCGGATCGTTCGATTCCTCCGCCGCCATGATCGCTTCGAGGATGTCCTGCACGGTGACCTCCGGTTCGTCCACACCCGCGCGGGCCCGGGTGCTGCCATCGTCGGCGCCGGTGGGCACGACCGCCATGTCGGCATTCGACACATCCGGCACCGGTCGCGCTCCTGTGGGGCCGGACGTTACTGAACGGTAGCTAGGCCGGGAAGTCCTCTGTGAAAAACTGCATCCGCCGATGCGTGAAGGTGTCTAACCACCCCGCCAACCGCGCACGTCAGTGCGCGGTTGGCGGGGTGGTTAGACAC